>SYJG01000043.1 GCA_005798445.1 Planctomyces sp. | reverse complement strand
GGGGTGGCGTCAGCCCCCCGGTGGCCACGATCTCAGCAAAAAACAGGGGGGCTGACGCCCCCCCGCTCGCCTGCGCGTCAATTGTTTCACAGGCTCGGAGTGGTCGCGGTTGCGAGGCAACATCGCGATCAGGACACTGCCAACGACGTCAGCCGATGACCGACAGCCGTGATACTGGTTACTTTTCCGCTTCACAGTGCTCGCCAAGGAACCACGAAATGTCCCATGACTTTTCTCGTCGCGAGTGTCTCCAAGCGATTGGCCACGGTGCCTGGACCGCCGGAGTAATGTCATTCACTTGGCCATCACTGGGCATTGCACAAGACCCGAAGCCTGCCAACTCGCCGCCGCTCAATCGCTTTTCGCGAGTCGTTCAAGACTGGTTCGTCGATCAAGTCCGAACGATTGAAGAGCGAATCCTCGCCGAACAAGCCGCGCTCAAGACGAGAGCGGATGCGGAGTCCTATGTCCGAAAGGTTCAGGAAAAAATCCGCCGCTGCTTCGGGCCTGAGCCAGAGCGAACTCCGCTGAACCCGCGCGTGACGAAGGTCGTCGAACGGGAGCAGTACCGCATCGAGAACGTGATTTTCGAGAGCCGGCCGGGGTTCCTCGTTACAGCGAACGTGTACGTTCCGAAGAATCGCAAAGGTCCGTTTCCCGGCGTGGTCGGCTCGTGCGGGCATTCGGCAAACGGTAAGGCGGGAGATGCGTATCAGCCATTCGCACAGACTTTGGCGAAGCTCGGCTACGTCTGCGTGATCTTCGATCCGATTGGGCAGGGCGAACGATTGCAGTATGTCGATGAGCAATGGAAGCCGAAGCGTGGGATCGGTGTTGCCGAACATCTGCACGCGGGGAATCAGCAATTCCTGGTCGGCGAGTTCTTCGGAGCTTGGCGGGCGTGGGATGGCATTCGGGCACTCGATTATTTGCTGTCGCGCGACGACGTTGATCCCAGGCATGTGGGCATCACGGGCAACTCCGGCGGCGGCACGATGACGACGTGGCTTTGTGGCCTCGAACGCCGCTGGACGATGGGAGCACCCGGCTGCTTCGTCACGACGTTCCGCCGCAATCTCGAAAACGAACTCCCCGCCGACACGGAGCAATGCCCGCCGCGAGCCCTCGCCGAAGGACTCGATCACAGCGATTTTCTCGCCGCGATGGCCCCGAAGCCGGTCATCATTCTGGCGAAAGAGCGTGACTACTTCGACGTGCGCGGCGCGACCGAGGCGTACCTGCGGCTCAAGCGGATTTACACGTTGCTCGGCCAACCGGACAACGTGCAGTTGCAGGTCGGACCAACCGAGCATGGTTATTCGGTCGAAAACCGCGAGGCGATGTACCGGTTCTTCAACCGCGCGGTTGGTCTGCCCCCGATCGAATCCGAACCGGAGCCGGTCATCGAGAAAGACGAAACGCTGCGATGTACTCCGAATGGGCAAGTTGCCGAATTGAAGTCGCGCTCCGTCTTCTCATTCACACATCAAAAATCGTGCGAGTTGGCCAAGGGTCGAGATCCGCTGGTCGGCGACGAGTTGAAGACCGCGATTCGTGACGAACTGCGGCTCCCTTGGACTGCGGTGACCCAAGTCACAGCTTTTCAAAACGTCCGAGACCGCGAAAAACCAGCAGACTCGCCCGATCAGCGCGATGTAAAAAGCGACGACTCAGGTCGTCGCAGTCCAAATCGGAGAGGCCCGGTAGACAGCGATCAACCACCCGAATACCGCATCTTGCGGGCGATCAAACGGAACTACCCCAAACCGCACGCCACGCACTACGCCATCGAGACCGAACCGAACATGCTTGCAGTCGCCACAATGCTGAGCGACAAGCCACATTATTCGCGGCCGCCAAACAAAGTCGGCCGAGCCGTGTTGTACGTCGCTCATCACTCGGCCGACGCCGAACTGACCGACGAACCGCTGATCCGCGAGTTGCTCGCCGCCGAACCGGGAGCCGCGTTCTATGCCCTCGACGTGCGCGGCATCGGCGAGTCCCGTCCCGACACCTGCGGGTCCGACCAATTTGCTCGGCCGTACGGCAGCGACTTTTTCTATTCGGCACATTCGATCATGCTCGACCGCCCGTACGTCGGCCAGAAGACGATCGACGTGCTGCGAGTTCTCGACTGGCTGTCGTCGTTCGGTCAACGGGAAGTCCATCTCGCCGCCAAAGGTTGGGGAACGTTGCCGGCACTCTTCGCCGCCGTGCTCGCGAAGACGGTCACACAAGTCACGCTCAAAGAGTCGCCCGACTCGTATGCCTCCATCGCGGGAGACGAAGACTACAAATGGCCGCTCTCCTCATTTGTGCCGGGAGTCCTGTCGCGATTTGATCTCCCGGATTGCTACCGCGAGTTGAACGACGCGAAGCGTCTGCGCCGGCTGTAGGCCGTGACCGAGCCAGATAATTCTGAGAAGACTGTGGCAAGAAATGACTGTTTGTGACGAACCAGATATTTAGAGAGATGGCTAACAATCCTGATTCGCATTGGAGTCAATTTCATGTCTGCGAGTTTTCATGTTGGTGCTCGGCAAATTCTCGGCGCAATGTGGTTGGCGTTGCTGTGTCTGAGCGCCGTTGGTGCTGAGCCATCGAAAGAACCGACGCTAGAGGGAACGTGGGCCGGGACGTTGGATGTCGGCGCGATCAAGTTGCGGCTGGTGTTTGATCTGAAGAAGAACCCAGACGCGACCTGGGCGGCGACAATGGACAGTCCCGATCAGAACGCCCTGGGATTGAAGATTGACAGAGTCACGACGGAGAAAAATTCGGTCGTGCTCGAGTTGAAACGACTGGGGGGGATTTTCGAGGGAAAGTTCAGCGACGACGGCAAAGAGATTGCTGGCCAATGGAAACAAGGCGGTCAGTCTTTTCGATTGATCTTGAAGCCTGGCACCAAATCAGCACCACCAAAACGACCGCAGGAACCCAAGAGGCCATTTCCGTATGACGAGGTCGAGGTCAGCTATGAGAACTTGGCGGGCCGCGCGAAATTTGTGGGCACACTGACGTTGCCACGCACGGTCGGGCCGCATCCTGCCATGTTGCTGATCTCAGGCTCTGGATCGCAGAACCGAGATGAAGAACTCTTTGGCCACAAGCCGTTCTTGTTGTTGGCGGATTATCTGACTCGCCGTGGAATCGCCGTGTTGCGAGTGGATGATCGCGGCGTTGGCGGCTCTGCGGGGGAGGTTGCCGATGCAACGACCGACGACTTTGTGGGAGACGCGTTGGCGGGAGTGGAGTTCCTTCGAACGCGCACCGAGATCGACCGCACGCGGATCGGTTTGTTGGGGCACAGCGAAGGAGCCAACATTGCGGTCGAGGTTGCTGCGAAATCCGATCGCGTGGCATTCATCGTGTTGATGGCCACGACGGCAGTGCCGGGTGACGAATTGCTGTTCAAACAGGCGGAATTGATTTCTCGCGCGGCAGGCGCGACGGATGCGGCCATTCAGCTCAATCGTGAGTTGCAGGCGGGGTTGTTTGCCGCCGCCAAAGAAAATTCGGACCGTGCCGCGGCCGAAGCGAAGACTGGACAGTTCCTTGCCGATTGGAAAAAAAAGCTGCCCGCCGATGCGGCTCTCTCGGCTGCGGTCAGCGATGCCGCATTGAAAGCCGAAGCAAAGCGAGTCCTCTCCCCTTGGTTTCGCCGATTCCTGCGACACGATCCACGGGCGGACCTTGAAAAGGTGCGCTGTCCGATGCTGGTCTTGTTTGGCGAGCGCGACTTGCAAGTCGCGCCCAGCCAAAATCGCCCACCGCTTGAAGTGGCCTTGAAGGCCAGTGGCCATCAGCATCATGAGGTGCGCGAGTTTCCGTCGCTCAATCATCTGTTTCAAACGTGCCAGACCGGATCGCTCAGCGAATATGGAACCATCGAAGAGACGATCAGCCCCGAAGTATTGACCGCGATCGGCAATTGGGTCGCCAAGTATTCGGCCAAGAAGTGAAACCATGCCGAGCAACGAGATCTTCAAAGCTCTGTCCGATCCGACTCGCCGCGAGATCCTGTCGCTTTTGGGACGCGGCGAGATGTCGGCGGGAAATCTCGCCGAGAAGTTTGACATGACAAAGCCGTCGATGTCGCATCATTTTTCGGTGCTGAAAGATGCCGACCTGATTGCCAGTCGCCGCGAAGGACAGCAAATCATCTACTCGCTGAACACGACGGTCGTGCAAGACATGCTGGCTTGGCTGATGGACTTCTTCAACTCCGATCGCAAGAGGAGAAAGAAATCATGAACCGTACACAGTGGATTTCGATCGGATTGATCGTCGCCGTGATCGCGGTGACGGCGGCCATGTATGGGTCGCTGCCTGAGAGAATTCCGATGCACTGGAACATCAAAGGCGAGATCGACGGGTGGGCGTCCAAGCCGTGGGGAGCCTCGTTCGTGCCGTTGCTGATGATTGGATTATTTCTGATGTTCCGAGCGTTGCCGTGGTTGTCACCGAAACAATTTACACTGGATTCGTTTCGATCGACGTTCGACTTCATTGTCCTGATCTTTTTGGTGTTTTGCGCCTACATGCAGGGTGTGACGCTGTGGGCGGCGATCAAAGGTCAATTTGATGCGAGTCGTGTGATCGTCGGCGGCGTGTGTTTGCTATTCGTCACGCTCGGCAATGTTTTGGGGAAAGTTCGTCGTAATTTCTGGGTTGGCGTGCGGACCCCGTGGACGATCGCCAGCGATCGAGTCTGGAACGCGACGCATCGCTTGTCGGCGAAGCTTTTTGTGGGAGCTGGCGTGTTGGGTTTACTCGTGACCGTGAGCGGCCTGCCCCAACTGCCGTCATTCGTCGTCATGTTTAGCGGCATCATGTTGGCCGCTCTCTTCCCTGTCGGCTACTCGTTGTATCTTTACAAAGTCTTGGAGAAGCGTGGTGAACTGGAGCCGCAGGACGAGCAACAATCGGCGTCGCAATAAGCCGGAAGCACTGTCCGGTCGCTGTGTGGTCTATCCGAACAATGGCAACGAGTGCCCGTCTTCGAGCAGATGGTACGGTCTGCCGAGGGCATCGGTGGCCCAGAGGTTTTCGGAGATGCCGAGGGCCTCGTACATGGTGGCGGCGATGTGTTCGGGACGCACGGGGTTGTCGGTGGGATACGCGGCGATCTTGTCGGACGAGCCATAATGCCGGCCGCCGCGCACGCCTCCACCCGCGAAGAGCACCGTCTGGCAGAAGTTCCAATGGTTACGGCCGCTGGGGCTGAGCGCGTCCCCGACGCGCGGCGTGCGGCCCATGTCGGAGGCAATCACGACCAGCGTCTCGTCCAGCAGTCGGCGATCGACCAGATCGGTCATCAAAGCCGAGAGCGCCTGATCCAAGTCCGGCAGCAGCAGGTTTTTCAACGCGCGGAAGTTTTCGACATGGCAGTCCCAGTTGTAGTAGTAGCCGCGCGGAGCCATCCATTGCAGGTTGACGAACGGCACGCCCGCTTCGACCAGACGGCGACACATCAACGCAGACTGCCCATTGATCGACCGGCCGTAGCGATCGCGCACGGCATCGGGTTCCTCTTCGATGGCCAAGGCCCGCTTCGCTGCGGGTGAAGTCAGCAGCGTCATGGCTTGCTGCTGATACCGGTCGTAGCCCGCGATGTTCGCGCGACGTTCTTGCGATCGCTGGAAGTCATCGACTCGTTCCAGCAGTGAACTGCGATTCTGAAACCGCGCGGCATTCATCTCGGCCGGGAGCATCAGATCGGTCACGGCCAGCGAGTCCCAACGCACGCTGGTCGGCGGCGCTTCGAGCAACGGTTCGCTGGATGAGGCGAACGATCGCAACTTGGGATCGAACGGAATCAGAAACGGATCGAACACGCGGCCCAGCCGACCGGCGAAGCCACCCAAGTAGTCGGTCTTGGCCATCTGGTCCCAGATCCACGGCAATTGCACGGCCGCCGGCAGTAGGCGAGCGACATCGGTCTTGTCGCCGGACGCTTCCGCCGAGCGATTGGATTCGCGTCGCAGCTTGGCCGCGACCACGGAGCCCAGAAACGGCCAGTCGCTCGACCGCGGTTCGAGTTGCCCGCCCGGGTAGCGTGACGGATCCGGGGGATGGCCCGTGAGCATGTAGTAATAGCCCCACGGGTGACTGTTCTCGACACCCGGCATTTGGACCGACCGCACCAGCGCGAAATGATGCATGAGCTGCGCCGTGAGCGGCAGATGCTCCGTGATTTGGATTCCCGGCACCGACGTGTCGATCGGTTGGAACTCGCCGCGCACCTCAATCGGCGCGTCCGGCTTCATGTCCCACATATCGACGTGACTAGCGCCGCCATTCAGAAAAATCAGGATGGTGGATTTCGCCCGCGCTGAGCGTTGCGGCGCGGCTTGGCCCCGGAGCCGCAGCAGATCGGGCAACCCCAGTCCCAACATACCGAGACTCAGACCGCCCAATATTTGTCTGCGCGTCGTCGGGATCGTGGCCATCTCATGTCCCCTTCAAGCCGACAAACTAATCCTACAGCGCACTTTCATCGCCCTTTTTCTCCGCCACCGGGCCTGCCCCGGTGGTTGATTGATCCTCAGATTGATATTCGCGCGTGGTTCAGGTGAGTGGGGTGGCGTAAGCCCCCCGGTTGTTCCGAGGCTGTTCACGTTTTCATGAGCCGGGGGGCTAACGCCGCCCGGCTCGCCGGCGCGAAGATCAATCTGAGGATCAGTTATGGCCTGTGCGCTAATCCGTTGCGATGCGAGAAGCGCAAAAGCCGTTAAACCACCGGGGCAAGCCCGATGGCGTGAAAGTGCGCAGTCGTTTCAAAACACTGGGCAGCCGTGTCATTCACTTTCGCGGGCCGATGCACCACAGGTTCTGGTAGGTGCGAATGAAGAGCTGGCCTTCGCTGGGGACGATTGACGAGTTGGATTGCTCGCCGAGTGAGTTGGTGGCCACGAGCTCAAACTTGGGGTCCGCATTGAAGACGAAGCAGTCTCCTTTTTGTGTGATCGTGTAGCACAAGCCATCGGCGAGCATCACCGACGACCAGTTGGTGCCGCCGTCCAGACGCTGCTCCCAGACCGTTTCGCCCGTCTTCAAATCAAAGCACTCGGCAATCCCGGGGTCGTTGTGAATGTAGATGTGCCCGTTGTGGATCACGCCGGAACCGATCCGTTGCTTGGTCTTCGGGTGTCGCCAAAGTCGTTGCTCCTTTGTCACATCACCGCTGCCGCCAGCCTTGAGCGCGATGGACATGCCGTTGTAGCCACCCATGCCGACCACAACGCCATCGGCAAAAATCGGCGAGGTGTAGGCCAGTGCGTTGGTGCCGGTGCAGGTCCAGAATTCCTTGCCGGTGCCCGGGTCCATGCCACAGACGCGGAACGGAAAGCTGATCAGCAGTTCGCTGCGGCCGTTGATCTCGCGAAAGATCGGCGAACTCCACGAGCCGGTGTAGTCGGGATTCCCCGATTTCGCCTCGTCGGTCCCTTTCGGATTGTACGGCTCATCGTGATTCCAAACGGTGTCTCCGGTTTGTTTGTGGACCGCCATCAGAAACGATCGTTCGCCGGGCCCGAAGTTGAGATAACACAGATCGCCGTGCAGCGTCGGCGACGCTCCGTAGCCCCAAATGTGTTTCTGGATGCCGAGGTCGCGCTTCCACAGTTCGTTGCCGTCGAAGTCGTAGCAGAACATTCCCGCCGAACCGTACCAGGCGATGACTCGCTCACCGTCGGTGACCGGCGACGAGGCGCAGTACGGATTCGTGCCATGAGTTGGCTCCTTCTCTGTCCACTCGGTTCCTTTTTGCCAAAGGAGTGTGCCGTTGGCGCGGTCGAAGCACATCAGCGTTCGACGGCCCTCCTTCTCGACCGCCTGCGTGACGAAGACTCGGTTGCCCCACACGACCGGCGTCGAGTTGCCGCGCTCCGGCAACTTCACTTTCCAAGCGACGTTTGCGGACGTGCTCCAGGTCGTCGGCAGTCCTTTCTCGATGCTGGTGCCGTCGCCGCGAGGGCCGCGCCAGGCCGGCCAGTTCTCGGTGCGAGCTGTCGAAGTGAAAGCCAAGGCAACGACGAACGAAACGAGGGTTTGAGTCAATCTCCTCATCGTGACTTCTCCTGAGTTTGGACTCTGTTCCGTAGGTGGCTGACTCGAAGGAGAATATCTCGCACACCGGCAAGTTGGCGAGTCGGTCGTGGGGAGGGAAAGGGTACGACGAATTGAGGGAGACGACGAATCGGAACTTCCCATTCGTCGCCTCCCTCAATTCGTCGTACCCTTGCTCTTCCTCTCATGAGGTCCGGTTGGGTTGTTCTCCACCGATGAGCCGTCATATTGACCCGCCTCAATCCTCATGCGACACGGAGCCAACAATGCTGCGACTCGGTTTGGTCATCGGATTACTGATCGGTGTCCCGCTGACGAGTGACGCGCAAGAGCCGTTGCAGCGGATCGCGTTTGGATCGTGCGCGAAGCAAGACAAGCCACAGCCGATCTGGGACGCGGTCATCGAAACCAAGCCGCAGCTCTTCTTATTCATCGGCGACAACATCTCCGGCGACACCGAGGACATGGCATTGCTCAAGCAGAAGTGGGATTTGCTAGGTGCTCAGCCGGGATACCAGAAGCTCAAACAGACCTGTCCGGTGCTCGCGACGTGGGACGATCACGACTACGGAGCCAACGACGCCGGGACCGAGTACCCGAAGAAACGTGAATCCCAGCAGTTGTTCCAAGACTTCTTCGACGTGCCGAAAGACAGTCCGCGGCGCGAGCAGGAGGGTGTCTATCACGCCGAGGTCTTCGGCCCGCCTGGTAAGCGAGTGCAGATCATCCTGCTGGATGCTCGATACTTTCGCAGCCACTTGAAGTCGGGCTTCCAACCGGGCGAGCCAGGGGACGGCTTCCGAGGCAAGTACGCGCCGAACACCGATCCGTCGGCGACGGTGCTCGGCGATGTCCAGTGGAAGTGGCTGGAAACACAACTCCAGACGCCGGCAGAAGTGCGGGTGATCTGTTCCAGCTACCAACTGCTGCCCGACGAGCACGGCTCGGAAGCGTGGGGCAACTTTCCGCTCGAACGAAAGCGGCTGTTGAACCTGATTCGCGACATGAAGGCCAAAGGTGTCGTCGTCATCAGCGGCGACCGACATCTCGCCGAGGTGATGCGGCTCGCTCCCGATGTGGCTGGCATTGGCTACCCGATCTACGAGGTCACGTCGAGTAGTCTCAATGCTCCCAGCGGCAACTTCACGAAAGCCGGAATTCGCTTCGCCAACGAGATCAATTCGTACCGCGTTGGCCTGACGTACTTCGACACGAACTTCGGAGCCATCGACATCGACTGGTCGCAGCCCTCGCCGCTACTCCACCTGCAAGTCCGCGACGAAAAAGGGGGAGTCGTGTTGCAGCAGCGGGTGAAGCTCAGCGACTTGCAGTAGGTCAGGCTTTCCAGCCTGACCCGAATTGGCAAAACACCTCGATCGCTGATCGAGTCAGTCTGGAAAGGCTGACCTACATCGGCTTTCAAAACACTGGAAGGGACAAGAGCGATGAAACGGATTTGCTCGCCGAGATGGCTGCTTTCACCAGTGATGGTCGCCTGTGTTTTCTGCACCAGCGTCCTATTCGCCGCCGACGAGCCGACGCCGGGCAAGCAAGTGACGCAGCATTTCGTCAGCGCCGCGTTGCCAGAGCAGAACTTTGGCTACCTGTTGTTCCTGCCAAAGAACTACGGCAAGGACAACCGCAAGTGGCCGGTGATGATGTTCCTGCACGGGTCGGGCGAGCGCGGCGACGACGCCCTCGCTGGCGCTTCGGGTTAGTCACGCACCGGCACGATCGCCTCGGAGATCACCGTCACCCCTTCGCGGAGTTGCCCGACCGCGCGGAATCGCAATGGCAAGTCGGGTGGGCAGCTCGCCGAGTCGTCGATGCGAACGGAAACCTCCGCACGCGTTTGTCCCGCTTCGATCCACACCCGCTCGGCGGTGAATCCGGAACGAGCGGCTGGTTCGATCAATTCGAGTTCCATTGAGCCGTTGAAGTTCGGCGTGCGGTCCAGTTCCAGTTGGCAACGCACGGTCGTCCCCGGCCGCGCGGCGACGTGGTCGTCCAGCGACTTGAGTTTCACGACTGTTGGCATCGTGCGGATCATATTCCGCTTGTCGCAGATCGACAGCATCGTTTGCCGCTGTCCCCATTTGTCGGTGAACGTTGCCCAAGCTTGCGAGTACGGCCGGCAGTGATGTTGCACGCTCGCGTGCATGGTCTCCGGTAAGTAGACGAGGTTCTTGAACTCGGTGACGCCCGGCGGGATCAGCGTCTCGACCACTTCGATGCCATCGAGATCCTGCACCTGCCGCTCGCAGAGTTGCACATGAATCTCGCCGTCGAATCCGCCGAGGCGTTCGATCTGCATCGCGTAGGGATAGACCGTGCCGCGATGTCCGTACTGGTACGCCTCATTGCAGGTGAGCTTGAAGATCGGTTTGTGCTGCACGGTGAGTTGTACGGTGTTCGCGATCGTAGCGGGGACGTCGCTGACGCTGAAGACTTCGGCCAAGCGTTCGACCGGCTTGTCCGCGATCATGGCTTTGCCAGTGATTCGCAGCGTCGCGTCGGTCGGCCGGGTGTCGTCGATGGACTTGAGCGCCAACTTGAGGCTCGTTTGATTGTCGGCGATGCGCGGCGGCTCGAACGTCACACCCTCTGGCAGTCCGGCGATCGAAAGATCAATCGGCCCAGTGAAACCGCCGAAGCGTTTGACGGTGAGGTCGAGATCAGAACGGCTTCCTTGAGTTACGTTGACGTAGTCCGTCGCGATGCTGAACTTGAAATCTGGTTGAGCCTGTCGAGCCGACAGCCGATACGCGAACTCCGGACCGCCGCGTGTGCCGTGTTGGAGGTCGCGGACTCGCAACCGGTACTCGCCATCGGCGGGAGCACGCCATTCGAGAGAGCACTCGCGATCGGAAGACTCAACGCTCGAAGCCTTCGCGAGCGTTTGGCCGGCGGCATCCGCGACGACGATGATCGGCATTGCGATCGATGAGGCCGATGCGGGACGGCATTCGATGGCGATCAATTCGTCCTTCTTGGCGGCGATGCGGAATGAGTCTTCGCTGTCCGCTTTGAGGAATCGCCCATCAACCGCCGCCGGCAACGCGAGCGGCTTGTCGTGGGGCACGTTTTCAACGTGCCCATCTGCAGCGAGCACGTTGGAAACGTGCTCCACGTCGGACAGGGTCGCTCGATAGACGAACTCCGGCCCCCCTCGAAAACTGACGTTCGCGATTTGCAGGACGTAATCCCCCGCCTCCGGCACGCGAAACGACAGCACGTTGTCGTTGTCGATTCGGCGAATCTCCGAGCGGACTCGCCGACCATTGGTCGAAGATAACTCCACCACTGGATCAAGCGGCGAGCCAATCCGCGAAGCGAGCACATCCGCGACAACAACTTGTCCCGAAGTGGCCGAGAACACGAAACAGTCGATGTCCCGCTCACCGGCGATTTGTCCGTTGATCGTCACCGGCAATGTGACCCGCTCCGCCCGATCGGCCGTCGAATTCGATTCGCCTTCGATGAACTCCGGCAAGTCGCCGATTACAAATGGCCGGACGCGCGTCCCGCCCCAACCGCAGGTGACTCGCCACGCGACCGCGCCGAGCGGTGCATCGGCGGCGATCGCGAACTCCGATGCCCACTCGGTCGGGTAGCTCATGTTCGCTCCAACCCCGTCCGCGTCGCGCGGTGGACGACGAGCCGACTGTTCGTAACGCGGCTTCATTCGATCACCGAGCAACTCCGCCACACGAACTCCGTCGCCCCACAATCGCAGGTTCGCACTGGGTGGCATCGCTTCGGTCCCGATGCGAACGGGCACGACCGTTCCGCGCCGACCGCCAGCCGGGAAGATGTGCGTGCTCGACGGCTCCTTCGAGGGGACGGCCTGCGCCGACAGCGGCTGAGCCGAAACGAAAATGGTCAGCGTCGCAATGGCGGACCAAAGAATTCGGCTCAGGGACATCGTTCTGCTCCTGTTGGGAAAAACGGTACAACGGCTGTCGGCGATCGGCTCACGGCGACCGGCCGATTGCTGTGAGCCGATCGCCGACAGCCGTGATACCGTTTTTTCGCAACGTCAAATCAACTCCGTCACCGGCTTGCCACCCAACGCGAGCGGCACCGGGCGACCAAGGGGCGTGTGCAGCACAATCTCAGGATCGATACCGAGCACCGACAGAATCGTGGCGGCCATGTCCGGCGGCGTGACGGGGCGGTCAGTCACCGCCGCGCCGATCTTGTCAGTCGCTCCGATCGCCCCGCCGACTTTGATCCCTCCGCCGGCCATGACGATCGAGAACGCATTCGGCCAGTGATCGCGGCCGGCCATGACGTTGATCCGCGGCGTCCGGCCGAACTCGGTGGCGATGACCACCAGCGTCGAATCCAGCAGGCCGCGTGCTTCGAGATCGCGGAGTAGTGCGGGGATTGCACGATCGACGCTCGGCACCAGCAGATCGCGGAGGCTCTTCGTGTTCTCGCGGTGCGTGTCCCAGTGACCGTTCTCGATTGACACGAATCGGCAGCCGGCTTCGACCAGTCGTCGCGACAGCAGGCAGCACTGGCCGAGACTCGTCATGCCGTACTCGTTTCGCAGCGATTCTTTTTCGCGGCGGATGTCGAAGGCTTCTTTCGCCTTCGCCGAGGTCATCAGGCTGTACGCCTTCTGATAAAACGTGTCGAGCGACTGCACATCCTTGCCGAGGTCTTCGACTTTCCGTTCAAACCGATTGATCGCTCGCAGAGCCTCTTGGCGGCGCAGGCTTCGTACGTCGGTGATGCCAGTCGGTAGAACGATGTCCTGCACCGTGAACTCCGGCGACGCCGGGTCCGCGTCGATCACGAACGGCGCGTAGCTCGCACCGAGAAACGCTGGGCCGCCGCTTCTCAGGAAACACGGGGCCGAGATGTACGGCGGCAACGCTCCGCCGCCGGAGGTCATACGGGCGACCATCGAGCCGATCGACGGATGCACGTTGTTGTTTTTCGTCGAATTGAAATCCCCCGGCCCCGGAGTCATCCCGGTCATCATGATGTGGTAGCCTCGACCGTGATCCGAATCACCGTGCGTCATGCCGCGCAGGATCGCCAGCTTGTCGGCGACTTGAGCTGTTCGCGGCAGCAAGTCGGTGAGTTGCAAGCCGGGTACGTTTGTTGGGATCGACTGGAAGTCGCCGCGAATCTCCGCTGGCGCGTCCGGCTTGAAATCCCACATGTCATGCTGAGGCATTCCGCCGAGCGTGAAGATGAAAATGCAATTCACATCCCGCTTCGGTTTCGAGTCTGCCGCTTGTGCTCGCAACAGACTCGCGAGACTCAGTCCTCCGACGGTGCCGACTCGCACGAACTCGCGTCGATTCAGGCCGTCACAAAAGTTTGAAGGCATCGAACTGTCTCCGTAGACCGGACTCCTACGTCCGGTCGAATTGTTCGGACGTAGGCGTCCGAACGACTTCATTCATCGCACGAACAAGAAATCGTAAGAGTTCAGCAGAGTCCAGAGATAATCTTCGGCCGCGTCGCGGCGGGCCACATTCACGAACAAGCCTTGGGCGACGCTCCGTTCCTTTTCTGTCGGCAGCCGACCGAGCGTCACAAGAGTCAGTTCCTCGATCAGGGCGGCGTCCGCGACGGGCGGTGAAGTTCGCAGCAATCGTGCGACTCGGCCGGTGGAATTCGCGATCTTGGCCGAGACTTCGGGGGCGTTCATCAGGTGCAGAGCCTGGGCCATCGTCGGTTCTCCGGAGCGTCCGCATTCGCAGGGGCTAGTCCGTTCGGAGCGGCCGAACGTGTCGAGAAAATAGGACGGCAGGCGGTTGTCCCACAGTTCGATTGCTCGCGTGCCGCGCGGTCGGCCGGGGAACGGTTCGGGGGAGTCGGTCACTTCGCTGATCGCGTCGAGCAGCACCTCGGCGGGGATACGGCGGACGTGGTGATGCGAAAAGTTCTGCTCGTCGTCCCGGTTCGTGTCGTTCGGATCGGCGGTCAGTTGATAGACACGCGAGTTGAGGATCAGCCGCATGACCTGTTTGAGGTCGTACCGATTGGCGACGACTTGCTGCGCGAGCCAATCCAGCAGCGGTTCGTTCGTCGCGGGGTTCGTCGAGCGGAGGTCATCTTCCGGTTCGACGAGACCTCGGCCGAGAAAATGTTTCCACAAGCGATTCGCGACCAGCTTTGCGAACCACGGATTGCTTGGAGCGGTTAGCCAGTCAGCGAGTGGCACACGAGGGTCGTCGGCGAGCGGCCGTGTCGGCACCACCACGTCGGTCAGCGGCATTCGAGTCTCGCGGTAGCCAGCATGGAAAACGACTTCGACCTTCGCCTCAGAGGCCGTTCGCGCCGGCTTGCGTTCGAGGCCGTTGAAGAATCCGGCCATGCCATAAAAATCTGACTGCGACCATTTCTCGAACGGGTGGTGATGGCACTGAGCACACTGCACGCGAACGCCGAGAAACGCCTGGCTGACCGATTCGGCGAGTTGTTCAGGGGTCCTTACCGCTCGATAAAAGTTGACCGGCCCATGCTCGTCCGAGCGGCCCGAGGCGATGATCAGCTCGCGGACCCATTCGTTGTACGGTCGGTTGCGAGCGAATTGCTCGCGCAGCCAGCGATGAAACTCGAACGCCCCGCGGTCTCCCAGCTTGTCGCGGTTGAGCAGCAACACGTCGGCCCATTGCAACGACCAATAATCGGCGTACTCGTCGCGCGCGAGGACCGCGTCGATCGCTCGGCTCCGTTTGTCGGCGCGAGTGTCTGACAGAAACGCTCGCACTTCGTCCGGCTTGGGCAGCGTGCCAATCGTGTCGAGAAACAGCCGCCGGAAAAACGTCGCGTCATCGGAGAGACCGGACGGCTCGATCTGCATCTTCTGAAGCTTCGCCCAGACGAGCCGATCGACGTCGTTGTTGGCTGGCCACTCGGCCGGCTTCGCGAGCGTCGTCGTCGGCCGAGGGACGAGTACTCGCGCGACCGCGACCTGACCCATGTACTGCACCGTGATCGCCGTCTCGCCCGGGACTCGGCCGGTACGCACGAGACCGTGCGGATCGACTTCGGCGGCGATTCCGGAATTGCTCGTGTACGCCGCCGCATCGGTCACGTCGCGGAAGCTGCCATCGGAGAACTCGGCGGTCGCAAGAATCTGCTGCGACGATTGCAGCCCCAGCACACGTTCGACGGGGCTCGCTCGCAACGCGACGACTCGCGGAGCATCGTCACCCCCTAGCGGCATCCCTTGTTTCACCCATTGCAGCAGCAATTGATGGTCGGGCGAATCGACCGGCATGCGCCGTCCCCCGCCGTGCGGCACCTGCGCGGTCGGCTTGAGCAGAATCAAACTCCGTTCGGGGCTTGCCGGTTGCACGCGCCGGCCACGGCCTTCTTTTTGGATCGCCGCATGATCGGCTTCCGGGTCGAAGCCGAAGACCGAGAGCTTGAATCCATTTTGTCCCGACGCTTTGCCGTGGCATCCGCCGCTGTTGCAGCCGAGCTTAGACAGGATCGGCACAATGTCATTGACGAAATGGACCGGCGAGACGTCGGAAACTCCTTTGACACGCACCGGCGCACGAGCCTCACGGCCGCCGAACCGCACCGTCAGGATCGTCTCACCGTCTCGGGTTCCTTTCAGCTTCGTCCCCGTCGCATTCGCGACGGTTGCGTCAACGAGGGAGAGCTCCGCATCGCGCGTCACGTCGGTCAGCCTCCCATCTTGACCTTTGGCGGAGACGAGGATCTGCTGAGGACTCGTGCCGTGCAGCACGATTTCCATTGGCTCAACGATCAACGATTCGACAGACGAATCGGACGCTTTCGCAGAGCCGGCCGACAAAAAGCCGATGCAGACGAGCAACCAGAATCCTCGGCAGTTTCGATGTCTCCGATGATCACTTCGCATCGTGGAGGTTCCCGCCCGAGTCCAAGAGTGAAATCGGTGAGAAATGTAACCCGAAACGTCAGCGAGGGCGAGCGGTTTATACCTCGCGCGGTCCTGAGTGAGACGTTTGACCGAGCCGCGCCCGTCAGGAAGCGGTCTGAAAAAACCTCTTTCTGATGGGCGCGGCTCGGAGATGATTTGACGCATTCCGTGCCGTGCGAAGTATAACTTCGCAACGCCGGGACTCGTTCTTGCAACTGCTGGGCCACGAGCTTCGCAATCGCGCGTGCCCACTTGTTCGAGAAGTGCTGGCGGACGCGCTGAAGTCGGCACTCGCAGCGTCCCTCAGTTCGTCGAAGAGTTGGAAGCTCGCGGCGTGCAGATCGACCAACGGAGCTTTCCTCTCGGCTGCGACGGTCTTCATCGCGTCGGCATACGGAGTCAGCGTCGTTGCCGCCTTTCCGTTTTCAAAGATGCGCCGAGCCACCGATGTCACGAGGATCGGTGTCGCTCCCGCCGCCCGCGACTCGTCGATGTACTTCCGCAAGTTGTCCTGGAAGTCGCCGTTCGGATCGGTCGCGCGATCCCCTTTGCCCGGCTGATCGTTGTGCCCAAACTGAATGAAAACAAAGTCCGGCTTCTCCCGCAGCACCGGCTCCCAACGTCCCTCGCGAAGAAAACTCTTCGAGCTGCGTCCCGACTGTGCGTGATTGAGCACCGTCACCCGCTCGTTGAAGCACTCCCCAAACACCTGCTCCCACCCCGTCAACGTCGGCTTTTCCTTCGGAGGATTCGCATACGACGACATCGTCGAATCCCCGATCATCGCAATCTTGATCGGAGGGAGTTTGGCCGCATCACGCTGCGAATCAGCCTCCTGTGCATGAGTCTCCGCGATCGCCAACAACCAACCCACCACCAACAGCAATGCAAACCGCCTCATGAGCCTCGTCTCCTGTCCTCCAGCATCAATGGGTCAGCCTTCTCAGGCATGCGTCTTGTAAACATTCCGCTGCTCGCGTTCCTCTGTCATCGCCTGCGATTTTCGTGGGAGCCTGGAAGGTGGAGAACCAAAGAGTCGAACGCACGATGCATTTTGCACCCGTTCAGCGAGTTCCCCGTTTTCGCCCTGTCTTCATTCGCCTGTCCCCCATTCGACTGTCTTCAACCGTTGCCTTCTGGAGATGACAGACGAATTGGGGACAGGCGAATGAAGGCCGAGATGACGAATGCCGCCTCGACTTTGGACATCGCTGCTGCGCGAGGTGGCAGCGGGCGTTGTGGGGCTGGATGTCGAAAGGACACAACTTGCGGAGAAGTCGGGAGTTTCGGCCCGACGGGAAACGCGGCACGTCGTTTGCCAAGAGGTGTCTCGAAGTTTGAACAGACTGTTGGCGAAGCTGTGTTTCCTTGCGGAGCGCCCCCGCAGGGAGTGATCGGCTTTGGCCGTGAGGTTGTTCGAATTTGATGGCTGCTGATCCGCGATGAGTGGGTCGGCTGGGGGCGTAGCTGGGGTTTCTCCGCGTCGGAGGGATTCTGGACGAGCGCCTACGATCCCCAGCCGACCGACTCATCGCGGATTTGGCGCGCGACGACTATCTTCGCGGGCATGACCACCTCTTTCGAATCAAGTGACTCGCCGCTGCGCGTGTGCAGCTTTGAAAGCCGCAAGCAGGACGAGATGCGTTCGCTGATCGAGCGCAATGGCGGCCGCGCCACGATTGCCGCGTCGCTCCGCGAAGTGCCGCTGGAGAACAACACGGCGGTGTTCGAGTTTCTCGATCGGCTGTTCGCCGACGAATTCGACGTTGTAATCTTCATGACCGGCGTCGGAGCGAAGGCTCTACTGGACGTGGTCGAGACAAAACTGCCGCGCGAAAAATTCTTCGAGGCTCTGCAACGCTGCTGCATCATCGTCCGAGGACCGAAGCCGACCGCCGTGCTGCGCGAGTGGGGCGTGCGCATCGACCATCGTGCTCCTGAGCCGAACACTTGGCGAGAGCTGCTGAGCCTCACCGACGACGGGCTGACGTTTCCGCCGACCGGCCGCAAGACGTGTAGCCCGAAGATCGCCATTCAAGAGTACGGTCTGCCGAGCACTGAACTGCAAGCGGGACTAATCGAACGCGGGGCCAGCGTCTTCCCGGTCCCGGTGTATCGCTGGGAGTTGCCAACCGACACCGCTCCACTCGAAGCGGCGATCCGCTCGGTCGTCGCGAGCGAGTTCGACGTACTGCTCTTCACCAGCGCGCAGCAAATCCGCAACGTGCTGGAGATTGCCGAGCAACTCGGCTTGTGCGAGTCATTCTTGACCGCGACTCAACGCTGTCGCATCGGCTCGATCGGCCCGACTTGCTCAGAGGCAATGCGCGAGGCGGGATTGCACGTCGATCTGGAGCCGTCGCACCCGCACATGGGGCACCTCGTACGGGAAACGCTGGGAATTACGAATTGAGAATTACGAATTTGAAGAGCATTCGTCATTCTCAATTCTACATTCCCTTCCCCTTCCGCCGCTGGTGCTCGGCCCACATCTCCAGCAGCGTTTCTTCGCAGGAGTGCTGGAACTGGAAGCCCAACTCGTTCTGCAAGCGGGCAGGGGAGACGACCCACGGATAGCGGGCGAAGTGGTGGAGGCTCGGTGGGAAGTCGAAGATTGGCAGGCGGAGTCCCCACCAAATCGTCGTGGCCAATTTCATTGACCAGTAGGGCAAGCTGACGGCTCGGCGATTCGTCAGCTTTGCGAGTTTTGTCAGCGGCAGACAGTCGGGCGGGCCGACGTTGAACGGGCCGCGCGCGTTGCCTCGCAGAATGGCCCAGGTCGCCGCGACGCAATCGTCCTCATGCACGAAGTGCAGCGACACGTCGCGTCCTTCGGGGAGCACCATGAACGGGAGGTTCAACACATACCGGCTCAGATAATTGCTGACTCCCTTGCCGCCGATGATGACGGGACGAGTCCAGGCAACGGCGACGTCGGACAGTTCATCGTGCAGCGATTTGATTTCGCCTTCGAGGGCGGCCTTGTCGGCGGAGTATTGAAACTCGGTACAGGCGCGGATCGGCCAGTCTTCAGGAATGGGGAGCGGATTGTCCGGCCACGCGCCGTAGGCGGTCGCGCTGGAGGCCATCAGGAATCGTTGCGGCCGGATTGCTCGGACGGCCTCGAAGACGTTCTTCGTGCCGTTGACGTTGATGTCGTGCATCAACTTCGTGTCGCGGATCGGATTCACGACGAACGCCAGATGCACGATCGTGTCCGGCTGAAAGTTGGCGAGCGCGGTGCGGACGTCGGGGCTGCGAACGTCGGCTTGGAAGAACTCGTGCGGAGCGGTGTCCTTCGGTGGGATGACGTCGATGCCTAGCAACTGAGTTGCAGGAGACTCGCGGCGGATGTGCTCGACGAGCTTGCGGCCGTAGTAGCCGGAACTGCCAGTGATCGCGATGCGTTGCATGATCTTGGATGCTTAATCGGTTCGAGATTCGTAGTCATCTTCAATCTGGTGGGTCTCGATGACTCGACCCACCCTACGGGTTCAGCGGTTGCTTCGGCCAGTTGTGGCCGCGCTTGGCGACCTTCGTGAGTTGGTTTTGGTACGGGTAGAAGTCGACTTGGATCGTGTGCCGCGTGCTCTTTGTGTAGCGTCTCTCGATCTCGGCTCGGTGTTGTTGGATCTCGGCCAGCATCTTCTCTCGCGGAGGCAGACCCGACGTGCCGGCCAGCAGATCGGCGACCCATTTAGCTTGGGCTTCGGCCAGCGGCATGATCGCGCCCCACGGTTGCACGAGGCCGATGAAGTACAGGCCCGGTTGATCGGGATGCACGACCTGGTGATACAGGCGGACCTCGTTGTTGAGCGGGTCGATGATGCTGTTGTCGAAGAACGGAAACGTGATGTTGTAGCCGGTACACCAGACGATCAGGTCGATCTTCTCGACGCTGCCGTCGACGAACTTGACGCTGTCGCCGCACAACTCTTGGACGTTCGGCTTGATCTTCAAATAGCCGTGCCCGATCACGTTGAAGAGGTCGGCGGAGATCGTCGGGTGCTCTTGCAGCACGCGGTGCTCGGGTTCGGGGAGTCCGTACCAGGACATCTTGCCTCTCGCCCACCACAACCCGGCGGCGAAGATCGGGCGGATCATCCACCAGGGGAGGTAGCTCCAAAGCCACTTCGGCAGGATCGTGTCCATCGCCCAGCCGAACATGTATTTCGGGATGACGTGAGCACCTCGCCGAATCGACATGAACGTCGCGTCGGCGATGCGTGAGGACTCGCAGGCGATGTCGCACGACGAGTTGCCGAAGCCGACGACCAGCACTCGCTTGCCAACAACGAGGTCCGGCGTGCGGTAGTGGTGCGAGTGCATCTGCTGGCCGTGGAACTCGCCGGGATACGTCACCATCCGCGGGTTCCAGTGGTGTCCGTTCGCGACGAGCACCGCTCCGTATCGGTTCGTGCGCGGCTGACCGTCGGGGCCGACGACTGTGACGTTCCACTCGCCGTTGCCGGCTGGTTCGACTTTCTCGACCTTCGTGCGGAAGGTGATCGTGTCGCGGAATCCGAAGTGATCGACGTAGCTCTCGAAGTATTTGAGCACATGCGAGTGATCGGGAAACGGTACCCAGTCGCGCGGCAGCGGGAAGTCGGAATAGGCCATCGTGTCGCGCGACGTGTTGATGTGCAGCGACTTGTAGGCCGAGCTGCGGCCGTTGTCGTTGTCGTAGCGCCACATGCCGCCGATGCCGCTCCCCATTTCGAAGCAGTCGTAGGGAATGCCTCGCTCGCGCAGTGTTTTGGCGGCGGCGATACCGGACGAACCGGCTCCGATGATGCACGCTTTGCGCGGCGATCCGTTGGACGATGAGTGGTCAATCATGCTGCGATCTCAAGTAGGTCAGGCTTTCCAGCCTGACCCGTCCGGCGTTCGATTTCCGGGCAAAGGTCAGCCTGGAAAGGCTGACCTACTTCAGCCAGCGAACGAGCACATCCTGGTACTCCTGAGTTCGCTCGGCGAAAAACATGTGACCGGCTCCGGGCCACAGCACTAATTCCGCACTTCGCACTTGATCGGCAATCCAGCGCGTGTGGGACTCAGGAATGTAAGGGTCCGACTGTCCGCCAGCAATCAGCGTCGGGCAATTGATGCGACTGATGCAATCCGATAGGTCCACTCGTGAGATCTTGCGAAACAGCTCCGCCATGATGACCGTGTCGTGCTGACCGAACGCGGCGAACCAATCTCGCATGGATTCGTCGTAAACTGGCGATGAGTGAAACGCTGGGAAGTCTCCGACACCCGATCCGATCACCAGATCGAACAGCCGTCGTTGGCCGCCCACTGAGCCAAATCCCAATCGCACCATCCAGCGCGTGAACGTGCTCAAGCTCATCCGTTGCAACCGCCCGATGAAGCCCAACCATTTGCCGATCGCGAAACCAGAGATGCTCAAAATGCTGCGAACTCGCTGCGGGAAATGGACTCCCATCGCCAGCGCGGAGAAGCCTCCCGTGGACCAGCCGACGAAATCGGCCGGCTCGTCGCCGATCAGTTGTTGCAGAGCGGTCTCGTACCAACCGGCCCACATTTCGGAAGTGACGGCGTCCCAGGAGGCGATCGTCGAGCGTTCAAGCTTCGCGGGGTGATGCCCCGGCAGGCTCAGCGAAATCCAGCGACGACCGTTCCGAATCTCGGGAGGCATCGACGGCAGCCACAGATTCACGCTCGCGGTGATTCCATGAATGAAGACGACGGGAGGCCCAGGAGCGGACTCATTCGCGGAGATGGCGGCCAGCGTTTGACCGGGCAGAGAAATCGTGTGGCTGTGCATTTTGGAGAACGTGCGTTTTGTAGGTGCGGCGATCATACTGCCTGCCTCTCTGTCAGACTAACCCGAAGCGCCAGCGAGGGCGGGCGCTTCAAAGACGCGGGATCGTCAGCGCGTGTGAAGCGTTCGCCCTCGCTGGCGCTTCGGGTTAGTTTGGGCACATCATTCACTCAAGGAGACTTTCTGAGATGTCACACCGTCTGAGTTTGCTGTTGTGGAGTTGGCTTCTCTTGGTCCCGGTCATCAGCTTGGCCGAGGAGCCGGCCGTGAAACTGAAGGCGGGTGACCGCATCGTCTTTCTGGGTGATTCGATCACTGAGGCCGGAGCCAGGGCGAACGGTTATGTCACGATGATTCGGCAGGCACTCGACAAGAAGCACGCGGACCTCAAGCTCGAAGTCATCGGAGCGGGGATCAGCGGCAACAAAGTTCCCGACCTGCAACGCCGAGTCGATAAAGACGTCATCGCCAAAAAGCCGACCATCGTTGTCATCTACATCGGCATCAACGACGTCTGGCACGGCGAAAAAGACCCGGCGAAAGGGACAATGCCGGAGGCTTTTGTGACCGGCCTGAAAGAAGTGATTGGCAAGTGCCGCGACGCCGGAGCGACTGTCGTACTGTGTACGCCGAGTGTTATCGGAGAGAAACTCGATGGTGCGAATTCGCTCGATGCGAAACTCGATCAGTATTCCGATCTGAGCCGCAAACTGGCGAAGGAACTCAAGCTGCCGCTGTGCGATCTCCGCAAGGCGTTCCTCGATCATCTCAAGGCCAACAACAAGGACAACGCCGACAAGGGAATCCTGACCTCCGACCGAGTGCATCTGAATCTGGCCGGCAATCAGTTCGTGGCCGACACGATGCTCAAGACACTGACGCCGTATTGACTGTGAGCGGAACGGCGCTAGCCGCCGGTTTTACTCGACGCCGAAACGCGACACCGGCGGCTAGCGCCGTGCCGCTCAGAGGTTTGTTTGCCACCAAGCGAAGGAAACATGGATCACGCTGCCAACGCTACGGTTTTCACTCGCGATGACGCTCGCACGCATTGGCACGATCAGGCGTTGTGGTTTGTGCGAGCCAAGCGGGATCGCATGGCGAACTCGTTGCCGGAATGGGAGACGCTGCGCGAAACGGCCGGCGCGATCAAAGCTCACACCGTCTCGCGACTGGCCGATCTGCTGGAGCAGTTCGAGGCGAACGCGACGAAGCTCGGCGCGACCGTGCATTGGGCGAGCACTCCGGCCGAGCACAACGAGATCGTGCTCGGCATTTTGCAGAAGCACAACGTCAAGCGGGTTGTGAAGAGCAAGTCGATGCTCACCGAAGAGTGTCATCTCAATCCGTTTCTTGAGCGGCACGGCCTCGAAGTGGTCGACACCGATCTCGGCGAGTGGATTGTGCAACTGCGTGACGAGGCTCCCAGCCACATCGTGCTGCCGGCGATTCACATCAAGCGTGAAGAGGTCGGCGAGTTGTTTCACCGCGTGATCGGGACTCCAGAGGGACTCGCGGAGCCGAAGCCGCTGGTCGAAGCCGCGCGGATCGAACTGCGCAACAAGTTCATGCGAGCCGACGCCGGGATCACTGGCATCAACTTCGCGATTGCTGAGACCGGCGGGTTCGTCGTCTGCACGAACGAGGGGAATGCCGACCTCGGCGTGTCGCTGCCGCCGGTTCATATCGCCTGCATGGGGATCGAGAAGCTGATTCCGAAGGCCGAGCATCTCAGTGTCTTCCTGCGATTGCTCGCGCGATCGGCGACGGGGCAGCCGATCACGACCTACAGCTCGCACTTCCACGGGCCGAAGCCGGGGGGCGAGCTGCACATCGTGCTGCTCGACAACGGTCGCAGCGACATCTTGGGGAGCGACGATTTCCGCCGCTCGCTGAACTGCATCCGCTGCGGAGCCTGCATGAATACCTGCCCGGTTTATCGCCGCAGCGGCGGGCACAGCTACGAAACGACGGTCCCCGGCCCGATCGGTTCGATCCTCGCCCCGTCGCGAGACGCTCAGCAATTTCATTCGCTGCCGTACGCGTGCAGCCTGTGCGGCAGTTGCACCGACGTCTGCCCGGTGAAGATCGACCTGCATCATCAACTGCTGACGTGGCGCAAGGAGATCGCCGTGCGCGGCCTTGTGCCGTGGTCGAAGCGGTTTGCTCTCGGAGCGGCCAGTTTTGTGATGCGACGTCCGAAGCTCTTTGCGTTCGCCGGTTCGGTCGGCCGAAAACTGCTGTCGTGGACTCCGCGATTCCTCGTCTACAATCCGCTCAACCCGTGGGGGCAAAAGCGTGAGTTGCCGGTGCCGCCGAAGAAGAGTTTTCGCGAGCTGTATCGGCAGCGACCCAAGTAACCCGCAGCGTCAGTTTTGAAGTTGTGCAGTTCTTAGCCCCGAAGGGGGCGAGACTTGAAAGCCCAGGGCGCAGCCCTGGGAAACGGGCAGTTTTCAAGCCCATCAGCCCCGAAGGGGCGCGACACAAAGAGTCGCGCCCCTTCAGGGCTTTTTGAATCCGAATTGCTCAAATCCCAGGGCTTCGCCCTGGGCTGTCGAGTTCCGCCCCCTTCGGGGCTGAAAATAGCGCAACTTCAAAAAGCGTCAGCGAGGGCGAACGCTTCACGGAGTCTTGTCGGTCAGATCGTCGTTTTCTGAAGCGCCCGCCCTCGCTGACGCTTCGAGTTAGTGTGCCGGAGTCATGCCATGAAGTTCCGAATGTTCGTGTCTCTTTTAGCAGCCTTCGCTGTCGGACGTGTGGCGATTCCCGGCGAGCCGATCAAAGTCCAATCGGCGTTCGTGCGAGTCCTCGAAGAGGCCGACATCCCCGCGCGGGAAATCGGCGTGCTGGCGACGCTGGAAGTCCGCGAGGGGGACATCGTCAAGGCCGGGCAAGTCCTCAGCCGGTTGGATGACGACGACGCCAAGCTGGCGGTGGCTCGCGCAGAACTCGATCTGTCGATTGCCGAGCGACAAGCGAAGAACTCGGTGCCGATTCGCACTGCTGCGGCGTTGCTGAAGGAAGCCGAACAGGATCAGGCACAGGCGAAGCTGTCGCAGCGGATCGCGGCGATGAAAGCGGAGAACGACGTCGCCGTCCGGCACGCCGTGAAGTCGCGTGACGCCTCGAAGGCGGAGTACGACCGAGCGGTGCAAGCCCGCAAATCGTTCGAGAAGAGCATCTCGCAAACAGAACTCGATCGCTTGAAGCTGGTGTTTGAACGCAACGACTTGGAAATCGAGAAAGCAAAGTTCGAGAAAGACCTCGCCGAGTTGCAGCAGAAGATTGAAGACTCGTCGATCGTTGAGCAGGACCAAATCGTCGAGCGTCTGAAGCTCAGCGTCGAGCAGGCTCAGTTGCAGAAAGAGGTCGATTCGCTGACTCGCGACGTGAAAGCTCGTGCTCTCGATCAGGCGAAACTCCAACTGGCGCGGCGCGGGTTGCGTTCGCCGCTGGACGGGGAAGTGGCTGAAGTGTTCCGGCATCGCGGCGAGTGGCTCGAACCGGGACAGCGCGTGATGCGCATCGTGCGACTGGATCGTCTCAAAGTGGAAGGCTTCGTGGACAGCCGTGCGATTACCAGTTCGCTCCGCGGTGCCGCCGTCCGAGTGCTGGTCTCTCTCAGTGACGATGAGAAGCCAGTCACGGTCAAAGGCCGAGTCGTCTTCATCAGTTCGGAAATTGACCCGGTGAATGCTCAGGTCCGCGTTTGGGCGGAAGTCGAGAATCCCGACCTGCGACTGCGTCCCGGGTTGCCGGCCGAGATGGTCATCGACTCGACGATTCGCGCCGCGACGAATACCACATCGCCGACCAAGACGAGCCGGGAGCGTTGAACGTAGCTGCCTCGCTCCCGCGAGGCAGAGCTAATGTCAAGTTGGTCTCAATCTGAACGAGACTCTGTGAAATGTGAGTGATCACTGGGTGTAGGCTCCGCCTCGCGGGAGCGAGGCGGCTACGTTCGCGGCGTCGCAGGGATCTCTGGAATGCCTCCTTCCGCTCAGAACGTCAATGCGATCATTCCGTGGCGGATGCGGCGTGACGTGATCGCACTCGCGTCGGCCGGCGGAGGTGAGGCGGGCTGGACGCTGAAAGACCCGTTGTCGCTGGCGTACTTTCACTTGCGCGAGGCGGAGTTCGCGGTGTTCAGCCGGCTCGACGGTAAGAAGACGTACGGTGAAGTTCTCGAAGCGTTGTGTCGGCAGTTTCCCGCAGAAGGCTGGTCGCTGGAGAATCTAAGGGCGTTCGTCGGATCGCTCGTGCAATCGGGGTTATTGACCTCGCTGCTGCCAGGACAGGGGCGTTCGATCGCGAAGCAGCGAGAAGTTTCGAGTCAGCGTGCCTGGCTTGGACTGTTTTCCAATTTGCTCTCCTTCCGCTGGCGTGGCATCGACCCGGAGCCGATGTTGCGACGCGTCGAACCCTCGACTCGTTGGCTCTTCAGCTCGGTCACGCTTGTGGCCTGCACGTCGCTGATCGCGCTGGCGATGTTGCTGGTGACTCTGCGATGGGAAACGCTCGCGCGGCGACTGCCCGATGCGGCGGCGCTGTTCGGATTGGGAAACCTCGTGCCGCTGGTGGCCGTCTTCATCGGCATCAAGCTGTTGCACGAGCTGGGGCATGTGCTGACCTGTCGGCACTTCGGAGGCGAGTGCCACGAGTTGGGGATTCAAGTCCTGATGTTCGTGCCGCTGTTTTACGGCGACGTGACCGATGCCTGGATGATCTCGCGGCGCTGGCCGAGGATCGCGATCTCGGCGGCGGGTATCTTCGTCGAGCTGGTGCTGGCTTCCGTCGCGACACTGCTCTGGTGGTCGAGCGTGCCGGGACTGCTGAACTCGGTCTTCTTGAACGTGATGCTGGTCTGCTCGGTCAACACGTTGCTGTTCAACGGCAATCCGCTGCTGCGATACGACGGCTACTACGTCTTGGCCGATTGGCTGCGTCTGCCGAACTTGGCGATCCAGGCTCGGCAAACGGTGATGTCGCTGTGGGAACGGGTTCTCACGGGAGTCAGCGACGACGACATCGAGCTTGATTCTCGCCGCTGGTGGACGCTGGTGATTTACGGAGTGCTGTCGGCGGCCTATCGGTTGTCGGTCACGGTTGGCATCGTGTGGTTTCTGCATCACTTCTTTGGTCGGGGATTGGGAATCTTCGCGACAGCGATTTCCGCGATGCTAGTTTTTGGAGCGGTCGTGACTCCCGTGCGAGAGCTGGTCATGCGAATTCGTCAGCGATCTCAAAGTCCGACATCGTCACCGCAGCGGCTGCGAAAAGGATTAGCGATTGCCGGAGCACTGCTCGTGGTGGTGGTGGTGATGCCGCTGCCGTATTCGGTGAGTGCTCCGTTTGTCGTGTTTCCGGGAGACGCTCAGCCGGTGTTCGTGACGGTTGGCGGTCGCATCGAATCGGCGGTGCCGGCGGGTTCACGAGTTCGCGCCGGCGAGTCGCTCGGCGAATTGGTCAATCACGAGTTGTTGCTACAGAACGAGCAGCGAGTCGCCGAGGTCGCTCGCCTGAACGCACGGTTGAAGAATTTGGAAGCTCAACGCGGCAACAACGAATCGGCCGCGATGCGTCTGCCGGCCACGCGCGACGAACTGGCAGGTGCTCGGCGACGGCTCGATCAATTGTCGAGCGAAGTGCAACGCTTGCGGTTGAACAGCCCTTCGGACGGAACGGTCTTGCCGCCGCCGAATGTCGCCCGATCGCGAACGGCCGATGATTCTTTGCCGGACTGGCACGGCACGCCGCTCGATACCGACAACCTCGGCGCGACTCTGAGTGAGCAGACGTTGTACTGCTACGTCGGCAACCCGGCACGACAAGATGCGCTGCTGTTCGTCGATCAAAACGCGGTCGAGTTCGTACGGCCCGGCCAACGAGTCCAACTGAGATTTCTCTCCGCTCCCGGTAGGCTCCGCGAAGGTCAAGTCGAAGAGATCGCGTCCTCACGATCCGAAGTCGTGCCGCGCGAGCTGACGGTCGCTCAACTCGTTCCCGTGCGGCAGACGAGTTCGGGGTCGGCACCTGCCGAGGTCTCGTATGAAGTTCGAGTCCGCTTGCTGGAGGAAACCGCCCGTCAAACGTCTGACGCAGCGTTGTACTCGCCCGGCAAAGCTCGTATCGCTTGCGGTACTCAATCGCTCGCCGCTCGTTTTTGGCGGTTGCTGCGGAATACGTTCTCGGCCGAGTTATCGTCTGCGAACTGAGGGTCGGTCCCGTTAGGCGAGTTGTCGTTTTGTCTGGTCGGCGAGCTGATTGCGCGGCAAACTGTTCCCGGAAGTCCGGTGGGCGTTTCGAAGCGGCTGAGGTTGGTGATGTTCGGACTGGCGGCTGACAAAATGAAAGCGTCAAGTTGCTCGCGGCGGCGGTGGCTGCGAGCGGGAACGCTGGGGCTGACCGGCTTGTCGTTGTCGAATTTGTTGGCGGCTCGCGCGATGTCCGTCGAAGGTGAGAATCGCGGCTCGTTCGGCCGAGCCAAACGCTGCGTGATGCTGTTTCTGACGGGCGGAGTTCCGCAGCATGACTCGTGGGATCCGAAGCCGGACGCTCCGGCGAACGTGCGCGGCGAGTTCTCGCCGATCGCGACCAGCATGCCGGGCGTGCAAGTCAGTGAGCTGTTCCCGCAATTTGCTCGGCGAGTGGAGCGTGTGACGTTGTTGCGGTCGGTGACTCACGACGACACGGTTCACACGTCGGCGGGCTACACGATGCTGACGGGACGGCGGCATCCGCAGGCGAACGCGAAGACAGCTCAAGACATCAAACCGCAGCCGACGGATCATCCGCATGTCGGTTCGATCCTGTCGCTGGTTCGTCCGCAGCAAGGTCCACCGACGTTTGTGTCGCTTCCGGAAATCATTCGCGACGACGCGGTCAACGAGTTCCCCGGCCTGACCGGCGGATTCTTGGGCGAGCGGCACTCGCCGCTGTTGATCGAAGGCTCGGCGAAGACGAATCAATTTGCAGCGCCGCCGCTCGCACTGGCCGAGGGGGTGTCCGCTGCGCGGCTCAACGAGAGACGAAGGCTGCTGACGGAATTCGATCAGCGTTTGCGAGGCGAGCGACTCTCATCGCGTGCGGCGATTGTCGAATCGCAGCGTGAGCGAGTCTTCTCGCTGATGTCGTCCAGCGCGGTACAGACGGCATTTGATTTGGATCGTGAATCGGCGGCGACTCGCCAGCAATACGGCTCGCACCTGTTCGGGCAAGGCTGCTTGATGGCTCGGCGACTTTTGGAGGCGGGAGTCGCGCTCGTCACGGTCTATTGGCATTACGAAGGGCCACGCGACTCGCCGGTGTGGGACACGCACGCCAACAACTTCGCGCACATGCGGAACCGACTCGCACCTCCGACGGACGTCGCGATGTCGGCACTGCTGGATGATCTCGTCGAGCGCGGGATGCTCGACGACACGTTGTTCCTCGCGATGGGCGAGTTCGGCCGCACTCCGAAGATCAACGCGAACGCCGGCCGAGACCATTGGCCGCAAGTCGCCACGCTCATCCTGGCCGGAGCCGGCGTCCGCGCCGGAGCGATCTACGGTGCGTCGGATCGTTTGGGAGCATACCCGGCCGATCGAGCAGTCACTCCCTCCGATCTGGCCGCGACGATTCTGCATTTGCTCGGAGTCGATCCCGATCTCGATCTCCGCGATCAAGCCGGACGCATTCACCGAGTTTGCGAAGGCTCGCCCGTGTCTGGACTATTCGGATGAAAGCCCGATTCTCTGCGGTTACGAGTTCGTCCAGGGCAACGCCGGTTGCTCGCCGCGTGCGCTCGACAAGCGATCCTGAATTTGCCGGCGATTGTCTTGATACTCCCACTCAGCAAGCTCGTAGGCGTTTGCTTTCGAGTAACCGGTCGCGGCACCAAACAGGCCCAGAGCGATGAACACGAGACCGCCCAGCCCCACCGGACTTTGGCTGGCAACAGACGTGAAGAGAATACCAAACAGCACTGCGATCACCCCGCCGATCACCGCACCGACTTTACTCGGAATGCTCTTGTGACCGCGCTTGTTGGTCACCATCAACTTCTCGCGAGTGACCTGCCACGCGCTGTCGAGGCGGGCCAACTCACTCTGCAATTCCAGAACTTCCAGCTTCTGCTCGATGCGTTCGGTGCGTTCGTCGATCTGCGCAATCTGCTCCGAATAGGTGACGCTCTCCGTGTGTTTGATCTCCAGCGAACTGGCGCAGTGATTGCAGTTGAGAAACCGCACCGCGTCCGGCACCTGTAATGGCGCTCCACAGTTTCCGCAGGCCACCGCTTTGAGTTCCATTCGTCTCGTTCCTGTGCGATCAGGCGCGCGTGAAAACAGAGCGGACGGTTCCACCACGCCGGGCGAGCCGCCAAACGAACAGAGTCTAGCTCTGGTTCTGTGAGACTTCACGCATCACGGAATCTCTCGTCGATTGATCTGCATCAGTTCGAGCAACGCACGGTGTCCGGATTCCACAGAATGCTGACGCATCAGCCGCTGATCTTCGTCGTACCACAGATCGACTTCGACATCGCCTCGGATTTGATAGCGCGTCGCATTCACCATTTTCTTTTCGAGGGTGAGCTGCTCTTTTCCGACACGCTGCAAAGTTCCAGAAAGCTTGCGGCCCTTGTCCGCATCGAACAACGCCAGCTTCTGGCCGACTTTGTGCGGTTCTGGTTCTCGCCAGTACGAAGTGACCCAAACGTCCGCCGTGGTGCGCTGTGATTCGCCGTTGACCTCGATGGTCAATTCTTGCTGCTGGGCCGATGCCTGCACGACGTACTTGTCGCCGTTGTAGTCGGCTTCATTGGCCAAGCGGAGCAAACGTCCGGACTTCCAAACTTCGGTCCCGGAAGAAGAGTAGCGGTACTTGTAAACGACGAAATTGAATGAGAGCTCGGCTTGCCCTCGCATGGTTTCTGTACCGTCGTTGCGCTTGGTCAGCAGCATCGTCAACGTGCCACGTTCGGTGCCGTCAATCGAGATTTTGAACATACGCGAGTGCTTCTCCACCACGGCCGGTTCGTCGCGAGGTTCATCGGCCAATCCCCAGGAACTTGGGCTGACACAAGCCAGCAGCCAGAGGAGAGGACACGTCAGAAAGTGCATGCTCTCGCGACTGACGAAGACAGACATGGCGGTGGCTCCCGAGCATGGCGGACGAAGGTCCGTGAAGGGGATGGGACGATACTTCGTTTGGGGCAATTACCCCAAGAGGAGTTCTCTCGATCCACCGACGATTCCACCGAGAAACATTGATGCCCCGACTCTCTACGCCGACCAGTCCACGCAATTGGCTGGCGTTTCCGGTGGGTTGGCAACAAAAAGGGCGGCCGCACTTGGGAGAGCGCGGCCGCCATTCCGTTTCTTCGATGGAAATTCGTCAACAGTCGGACGAATCCGGATCAATTCTCGTAGTCGAACTTATCACGCGCCCCATCCACGAGATCGGGACGTTTGACCGCAGTAGGAGTCGATGCACTTCTGAAGGCATCCAATGATTCAAAGGTTCTGAAGACTTGCCATTCAGCGATCGCGTCATCAAGGCTTCCTGCGATGGTGTCTTGCCCTCCTTGTCCTTTGACGATGTCGTAGTCGGTACCTCCATCCACAAAATCTCTGCCCGCGCCACCGTAGACGTAATCGTTGCCCGCATCGCCGTAGACTTTGTCGTCGTCCCCTTGGCCATTGACGACATCGTTTCCGTCACCACCGTAAATCGAATCGTTGCCGGTGCCACCTAAGCAGTAATCATCGTCTTCGTTCCCCGACAGGTCGTCCGCACCGGCCCCGCCGTCCAAATCGTCCTCTCCGAACCCGCCCGTGAGCACATCGTCATCCGCGGAACCTCTTAATGTGTCGTCGCCATCTTCTCCGGAGATTTCATCTTTGCCTGATGAACCATCAATTGTGTCATTGCCGCTGCCGCCAATGAGATTGTCGTTGCCAGAGCCGCCGTTGATCGAAACGGGAATATCCGTTGCGGCGGCATCCGCTGAGTCTCCGCCTCCGTTCAAATTCATGGTGATTCGAGTCAGCCCGGAGGAGCTATTCAAACTCGAATCGATGAGGATGTCATTGACCAAATTGTTGGAGCAATTGATCGTGAGTCTCGGAGAACTCAACGCCCCCAAGTCGCCACCGAAAGGCACCGCCCCTGAGCCAGTGTCGTAGGTGAGCCGTGTTCCATCGAAACCAATGCTGACGTCTTCGCCATTCGTCAGCGACAGGGAAATCGCTGTCGCGGTGCTTGAAGTCGAAGTGCCCGAAATCGCTGGGACGATCCGTTTTTCCAATGATTCCGCACCAGAAATCAACGTGCGCCGCCGTGCGCGTCGTTCTTCAGGATTGATGTCCTTCAACCACCTTTGCCAGGCCCGCATAATCATGGTTGTATTCCTATTTTGCCTATCTGTTGCAACTGAATCGGTTGACGTAACCGATACAACGGTTAGCAGCCTACTGAAATCAGACGTGATTTCAATCAAGAGTATTTGACTTCCATCAAAAGCGATGATTTGACGCTGATCCGGTACTACATCCCGCACAATCGTTTCATCCGGCTCTGGGAGTCATTTCACAGATGCGTGTTGCCTTTCTCACATCGGGTCGGTTTGTTCCCAGTAGTCGCTTTCGGGTGTTGCAGTTTGTGCCACACCTGCAACGGCTTGGACACGAATGTCTGGTGCTGCCGAGTTGTCCGGAGAAGTACGCCTCTTTGCCGATGCTCGGATTCCGATTGAGCGGAGTCTTCAAACGCTGGAATCGCCAGGCGGACTTGAAGTCACTGGAACGCTGGTCGCCCGACGTCGTCGTCCTTGAACGCGAGCTCTTCAGCGATGCGACATTCGATGTCGAACAAACACTGCGACAGATCTCCCGTCGATTGGTACTCGATATCGACGACGGCCTGTTCGTGCTCAACCGCCACAAGTTCGAGGTGCTTTGCGGTCTGAGTGACCACGTCATTGCCGGCAACGAACTGCTGGCGACTCGCGTGCGGACGATCAATTCGCGAGTGACCGTCATCCCAACATGCGTGGATGTCGAGAAGTGGCAGGGGCGAGGGGCGAGGGGTGAGGGGCGAGGGTTCAGCCAGGCCGACTCACCCCTCACCCCTAACCCCTCGCCCCTCGTCCTCGGCTGGACTGGAACGGCGGCGAACATCCCGTATCTTGAAATCCTGCGTGAGCCGCTGAAGCAACTTTCTGGCGAGGTTCCTGTCGAGCTTCGGATCATTGCCGAGTCGGATCGACCGCTGCGGAGTTTGAATTTGGAACGCGACGGGATTCAAACTCGTTTCGTCCGCTGGTCAGAAGCGACCGAAGTCGTCGAACTCCAAGCGTTCAACATTGGCCTGATGCCGATGCCCGATACGGATTGGACGCGGTACAAATGCGGACTCAAGATTCTGCAGTACATGGCCGCTGGAGTTCCCGCAGTTGCGTCGCCCGTCGGCATCAATTCCGAGATCATCCATCACGGAGTCAACGGCTGGCTGGCCACAACGCCCGACGAATGGCTGTTCGTCTTGCGGAAACTCTTGTCGGATCCAAGCCGCCGCGATTCCGTTGTTACTGCGGCGCGAACGACTGTAGCGGATCACTATTCCGTCCAATCGCAACTGCCACGACTCATCGCCTGCCTGGAAGCAGTGAGAGCAGGAGAGTAGCTTGGAACTCACAGTTGGAACGCCTGCGTCCGAACCATCGACCGGACGTAGGCATTCGGTCTCTGTCCTGAGTCTTTGGGATTTCTGCCATGAATCGCAACGTGCTGTCGATTGGGGTTGTGATGAGTTGGCTCTTGCTGGTGATCACACCGTATGCGGAGGCCGACGAAGCGACCAAGCCGAAGCGACCAGCGAAGAACGTCGTCGTGATTGTCGCCGACGACCTTGGCTGGCAGCTCGGCTGTTACGGCGACAAGCAAGCGAAGACTCCGAACATCGACAAGCTCGCGGCCGAAGGGGTCCGCTTCACGCGAGCGTACTGCACGACCGCCAGTTGCAGCGCGAGTCGCTCGGTGCTGATGACCGGTCAGTTCAACCACGCGACCGGGCACTACGGTCACGCTCACGGCGACGGCCATTTCTCGACGTACGACTCGGTGCGGACGCTGCCGGTCATGATGACCGAGGCGGGTTATCGCACCTGCTCGATCGGCAAGTATCACCTCGCGCCGGAGGCGACGTACCACTTCGAGACATACCGCAACGACGGCATTCAAGGCTCGCGAAACTCCGTCCGTATGGCCGAGAACGCGAAGTCTTGGATCGCCGAAAAGGATGACCGGCCGTTCTTCCTCTACTGGTGCAGCACCGATCCGCATCGAGCGGCTCAAGGGTACGCGAACTCACTGAAAGACGATTATTATCCGGGCGTGATGCCCGCTCGCTTCAAGGCCGACGACATGTGCGTCCCGTCCTGGCTGCCGAACGCGCCCGAAGTCCGGCAGGAGTGGGCCGAGTATTACGAAGCGATCAACCGGCTCGATCAAGGTATCGGCGCTCTGATGCAGGCACTGGAAGAGACAGGCCACTCGGACGACACGCTGGTGCTGTTCCTCGCCGACAACGGCCCGCCGTTTCCCGGAGCGAAGACAACGCTGTACGATCCCGGCGCTCGTCTGCCGCTGATCGTTCGCGACCCGACGCAACCGCGGCGTGGCACCACCGATGCGCTCGTCGCCTGGACGGACATCACGCCGACGATTCTCGACTGGTGCGGAGTCACGCCAAAGCCCGCTCCGCCCGTCGCTCCGCGCGAAAATGGTGGCGGCCCTGAAGGAGCTCGCCCCGCCAAGAATGCGAAGGCGCAGCCGGTTACATTTCATGGCCGCTCATTCGTGAAAGCACTGAGCGACGAGCACGCCGCGAAGAACGGTTTCGGCGAAATCTTCGGCTCGCACACATTTCACGAGGTCACGATGTACTACCCGATGCGCTCGGTCATCAGTGGCCGGTACAAGCTGATCTTCAACATCGCTCACGAGCTGCCGTACCCATTCGCCTCCGACTTGTACGCCTCGCCGACGTGGCAAATGGCGTTGAAAGCGAAGCTGCCGGTTTACGGATTGCGATCGACGTCGGCCTACATTCATCGCCCTCGTTTTGAGTTGTACGACCTCGAAGCCGACCCTGACGAACTCAAGAACCTCGCCGATGCCCCGCAGCACGCCAAGCTGATCGGCGAACTCAAAGACAAACTCAAAGCCTGGCAGAAGCAAACCCGAGACCCTTGGGTGTCGAAGTGGGAGTACGAATAGGGAAGAGTGAAGAGTACGACGAATTGGGGGAGACGACGAATCAGTCAGTCCGATTCGTCGTCTCCCTCAATTCGTCGTACTCTTTCCTCCGGTTTTGATGTCGTCATGAATGGGAACCAGATTCGATGTCCGTTGAACCCTCCGTTGCGCGACACATTCTCATTGGCACGGCCGGGCATATTGACCACGGCAAGACGCGGCTCGTCGGCAAGTTGACCGGAATCAACACCGATCGGCTGCCAGAGGAACAGGCTCGCGGGATTTCGATTGAGCTCGGCTTCGCGCACTTTGAGCAGGATGGCATTCAGTTTGGTGTCGTTGATGTGCCGGGGCATGAGCGTTTCGTGAAGAACATGGTTGCGGGAGCGACTGGCGTGAATCTCGCGATGCTGGTCATCGCGGCGGATGACAGCGTCATGCCGCAGACGCGTGAGCATCTGGAAATCATGGAGTTGCTCGGCATCCCGGCTGGCTTGGTGGCGTTGACGAAGATTGATCTCGTCGAGCGAGACTTCGTCGAACTGGTCGCGGCGGACATTGCCGACCTGACTCGCGGGACGTTTCTCGAAGGCTGTCCGATCGTGCCAGTCTCGTCGCAGACGGGCGAGGGACTCGACGAATTGCGAGTGGCGCTGGCGAAGCTGGCCAACGAAGTCGTCATCCCCGAAGCGTTGCCGCTGTTCCGAATGCCGATCGACCGCGTCTTCAGCGTTGCGGGGCATGGTACGGTCGTCACCGGTTCGGTAGCGAGCGGTTCGGCTCGCGCCGGCGAGACGCTGGAAATGATGCCTGAGCAGCGCGAGGTGCGAGTTCGCGGCGTGCAGCATCACGGCTCACAGGCGGACGACGCGAGTGCTCGGCAGAGGACGGCGATCAACCTCGCCGGTGTGAAGACGGACGAAGTCGAGCGCGGCATGGAACTCGCCTCACCCGGATATCTGCTGCCAACTCGGCGAATCCTCGTCGAACTGAAACATCTCTCGTCGTCGCCCTTGTTGCTGAAGGATCGGCAAGTTTTCAACCTGCATCTCGGCACACGCGAGGTGCTCGCGCGAATCAATCTCAAAGGGACGCCGCTTCCGCCGGGAGAACGGGGCTTCGCCGAACTCCGCACGAAGGAGCCGATCGTCGCTGTGCACGGCCAGCGATTCATCCTGCGTCGCATTTCGCCCAGCGTCACGATCGCCGGCGGCCGAGTGCTCGATCCCTACTTGCCCGTTGGCAAGCGAATCAAGGATCTTGTGTCGCTCGGCACGAAGTGGTCATCGTCCAGCGACGTCGCGCGGCTGTCGGCGTTGATCGCACAGAAGGACAGCATCGACGACTCGCCGCTCGAAGCCGCTCGCCGAGCCGGCATCGCTCCGCCACGCTATCGGCAACTGCTCGACGAGCTGCGAACGTCCGGCCAATTGATTCGGCTGGGCAGCGCCGAGCGTGGACTGCTCGTCCACAAAGATCGACTCATCGCGCTGTCGGCGTCGGTGATGAAGACGATTCGCGAGGTGCTCGCCAAGCAGCAGCCGCGACGAGCATTGCCGCGAGAGCTGTTCCTGTCGGGCTGTCGCGAGATCACTCACGCCGCGCTGCTCGACGCCGTCTTCAACCATCTGTTGGTCAAAGGCGAACTGGTCAAAGTCGGCCCGCACATCGGCCCGGCTGACGCGCAAGTGAAGCTCACGAAGAATCAGCAAGCCGCGCGAGCGAAGCTGCTCGAAGAAATCACGGCCGCCGGACTGACTCCGCCGACGATGAAAGAGCTCGCCACCACCGTCGGCCAGAAGCTCGATCAAATCGAGCCGCTGCTGCACGTCAGTTGCGAAGACGGCCTGCTCGTGAAGGTCGCCGAGGACTTGTACTTTGCTCCCGAAGCGATCGAACGCGCACGAGGACTCTGCGCCGAATTCCTCGACAAGAACGGCCCGGCGTCGATGGCTCAGCTTCGCGATGCCTGGAACGTCAGCCGTAAGTTCTCCGTTCCGCTGTGCGAGTTCTTCGACGCGAACGGCCTAACCGTCCGCAACGGGGATCTGCGCATTCCCGGATCGAAGTTGAGTCAATCTTGGACATGAGCCGAGTCCATTGCTCTTGGAGCTGAGGGCTCCGAAGATCGCGAGGCTTCAACCTCCGCGAGAATTGCAATGTCTGATTTGTTTCAAGCCCTCATCACCGAATACGTCCACTCGCGGCCAAATGCCAGGAAGCTGGACCCGAAGCATGTCGCCAAGCGATTGGGGGTTCGAAAACGGGACTTTGAGGAGTTTCTGATTGCATGGCGAGCGATCTTTCAGCGGGGCGTGGCGAGCCTCGAACTGGATCCGTCTCCCAGCGAACCGGGCAGGGAATCGGAATCACGCGACAGTGATCGAACGGAGAAGACAAAACTGAAACCGGGTTCGTTGTCGGGCGTCATCAAGAAGATCGGCGTGCGCGGCGGGCTGTTCATCGCGACGGCCGACGCGGCGGGGCATCGCGCGGGAATGAAGCCGCTGGAGGTCTCGATCACGACTCGCGATTTGAAGGACGCTCAAGTCGGCGACAACGTCGTCGTGCAATTGGTCGGACGGCCACGCGAAGGAGAGCGGGCCTACGGCAGAGTCGTCGAGGTCATCGAGCGAGCGACCAATTCCTTCGTTGGCACCTACGACGAGTTCGATGGCCAGGGCTATGTGAAGATCGACGGCCGCAACTTTGAAGACCCGATCACCGTCGGCGATCCCGGCGCGAAGGGAGCGGCTCCCGGGGACAAGGTCGTCATCGAGATGCTGCGGTTCCCGTCGCATGTACATTCCGGCGAAGCAGTGCTGACGCGGGTGCTTGGCGCGAAAGGGGAGCCGGGTGTCGATCTGCTGTCGATCATTCACGAGTTCAATCTGCCCGACGAGTTCCCGCCCGAAGTACTGCGCGAAGCGGCTCGGCAAGCGGAACTCTTCGATGAAGCCGACCTGCGCGGCCGGCTCGATCTGACGAATGAAACGATCGTGACCATCGACCCGTTCGATGCTCGCGACTTCGACGATGCGATCTCGCTGAAACGGAACGAAGCCGGGCATTGGGTGCTGGGAGTTCACATTGCCGACGTCTCCCATTTCGTGAAGCGCGGAAGTGTGCTCGACCGCGAGGCGCGGAAACGTGGCACCAGCGTCTATCTGCCGACTCGCGTGCTGCCGATGTTGCCGGAGGTGATCTCGAACGGCCTGGCCAGCCTGCAACAAGGCCGCGTGCGGTACACGAACTCGGCTTTCATCGAGTTCACTCCCGAAGGCGTCCCGGTCCACACCGAATTCGTGAAATCGGCAATCAAAGTCACCCAGCGATTTGCCTACGAAGAAGTGATGCCGCTGATCGCCGCGCATTCTGGTGAGCGGGGTGGCGTCAGCCCCCCGGTGAGTCGCGACGTTCACCCACAAACCGGGGGGCTGACGCCACCCCGCTCGCCTGGACCAGCGCACGCCGTCGCGCCGAACGTCGTTCAACTACTTCACGACCTGCATTCGCTGGCGATGACGTTGCGGCGACGCCGATTTGCAAAAGGCTCGCTCGATCTGAATCTTCCGGAGGTGAAGCTCGACTTCGACAATGAGGGCCGAGTCATCGGTGCTCACGAAGTTGAGCACGACGAGAGCCATCAGCTCATTGAAGAATTCATGCTGGCTGCGAACATCGCCGTGGCGACGAAGCTGAACAACCTTGATGTTGGCTTTCTGCGGCGCGTTCACGCCGAGCCGGACTCCGTCAAGCTGCAAGCGTTCGCAAAATTCGTCGCGACGCTTGGCTTCAACGTCGGCGAACCGCAGCCACAGTCGCGTCCCGCCAATCGAAAATCAAAAATCAAAAATCAAAAATCCCGACCGTCGCCGTTCGACAGCCCGGTGATCCTGTCAAAAGCCGCGTTGCAAAAGCTGCTCAAGGACGTCTCCGGAACGCCGGCCGAGCACGGCGTCAACTACGCCTTGCTCCGCAGTCTTCGGCAAGCGGAATACTCCGGCGTCCCGATCGGACACTACGCGCTGGCGGTCACCGAGTACTGTCACTTCACCAGCCCGATCCGCCGTTATCCGGATCTGACAATTCATCGCTTGTTCGACGAGTTCGCCAGTGGAAAATCACCGCGCGGGCCGAGCGACGTCGAACTCGAAATCCTCGGCACGCACTGTTCGGACACCGAACGCCGAGCGGCTCAGGCGGAACGCGAACTGACGAAGATCAAGCTGCTAGCGTTCATGTCCACGCGAGTCGGCGACGAATTCGACGCGATCATCACCGGCGTCGAACGCTTCGGCATGTTCTGCAAAGGGGTGGAAATGCCTGTCGACGGCTTCGTCCACATCAGCACGCTGGCCGAGAAAGACTATTTCGACTTCGACGCTGCGAGCGTCAGTCTGGTCGGCCGCCGAACCGGCAAGCAGTTACGGTTGGGTGACAAAGTCCGCGTACAAGTCGCCTTCGTGAACGTCGACCGCCGAGAACTCGATTTCCGTTTGGTCCTCGACCGCTCGCCCGGCCGTCGTGCTCGCGGAGAACAGAAGGCCGCCCCCAGCCCGCCGCGCGGGAAGCCACTACCGCCGAAGAAAGTCCGGGAGCCGCGAAGATCAAAGCGCCGGTGACGCGATCTGGGCGGAGGATGAAACGGCACGTCGGCGTGCCTGTCGAACAGGAATTCCGTTGAACCGAGCGGACTCTTCAACGAGCCGGTGCATCGAACGCAACTATTTCTTCTTCGCCGCTTGCAAATGGCTTTCCAGGAGTCTCCTGAATTCTTCGGCCTCTGATGGGCGGGCCTGCATGCGGGCTGGGTTGCCTTGCCAGAAGACTTTGCGATCGGCACCGATCAGACAGGCGGCGGGCCAGCTCGTAATTCCGTAATTCTTGTGGTTCCGGTTCTCTTCATCCCACATCACAGAGTGCCGAATGTCTTGGGCGTCCACGCGTGCCTGCGATTCGTCGCGGGTGGCGAATTCGCCGCCGGAGATTTCTACGATGACCAATCCTTTTTCCGCGAACTCTTGTTCCCATCTGACCAGGTGGGGGCGGAAGGAGTTGCAGTTTTCTCAGAAATTGAACTGCAACCAGAGGACTTGGCCCTTCAGCTCCGCCAGCACCCGTGGCGGCGATTTGCCGAGCCAATCGGTCTTCTCGCCGACCAGTTCCCGCGGAGCTTTTCCGATCAAGTTCTTGCGTCGAACCTCGCGCTCTTGGGCTGCTGCGACCGCAACACACACGGCGGCGAAGATGAGAGCCAACGTCGTTTTGCGCGGTGCCATCGGCGGCTCCCTTCCGGTCTCAATTCGCTGCGAAGGCTCGTTGCAGCTTGGACTGGCTGCGGGAGCGGACGGCTTGGAAGGCTTGGACGGTGGCCCAGCCGTCGCTGCTGTGCAGTGCGGTTAGCAGCTTGTCGCGCGGAGGTAATGATTCAGAACGAGCGACGAAGAGATTGTTGATTTCTGATTTTTGATTTTTGATTTTTGGAGGAGCGTGATCTTGGGGGAGGCCGAGGAATTCGCGGTCGTGACGCAGGTTCCAGGCGGAGTTCGGTTGTTGTGGGGACGAAAAGATTTCTTGTGAGGCGAGATCGACCGATGCGGCGAAGTTCGGCAAAGAAATGTTTGCCACCGGCGAGAGTACGAATGACGCCACCAGGCAGACGCTCAGGAACGATGCGGCTTGCCGAGCTTGGGCCCAGCGGCGAGCTTGTCGATAAGCGGCGGTCGCGGCGTCCAAGACGCGCTCACGCAAGCGGCTCGTCAACGTCGGTAGCATGTTCGCTCCGCGCAGCAGTTCGGTTTCGTCAGCGAAGTGTTGGAGTTCCGCCTTCAGGCGGTCATCCGTTGAGCCGCCTAAAGGCGGGACTCCAACAGGCGGCAAGTACTCAGCCATTTCGCACCTCCTCGGCCAGCGGCTGCAACGTGCGTTGTAGTTTTTCGAGGGCATAGCGATATCGGCTGGCAGTCGTGTTCGGCGATTCGCCCAGGATGTCGGCGATCTCGGCGAAGGTCAACTCCTCCCAGATTTTCAGGACGACGACTTCGGCTTGTTCGGGAGGCAATCGTTTGACGGCGGTTTGGATTTGCTCGCGCCAGTCATCATCGGGCAGAGACCAGAAGCGCGGACGCGAGATCCACGTTCGCAAAAGCTCGACGACGCGCGAGCGGCTGCGGCGCGACTCGGCCAGTTTCAAAGTTTCGTTGCGGACCATCTTCACGAAATACGTCCAGGGCAGCTCGGCCTGCGCAAGACGTTCGGGATGCTGAGCCAATTTGATCATGGCGGCTTGCAGAGCGTCCTCGGCATCCTCGCGCCGGCCGGAGATTGCCTCGGCGTACCGCACCAGCCGAGCGGCGGTGAGGTCGAACAGTTGTCCGAGCGCGGCGACATCCCCTTCGGCCAGTTGTACGCACAACTGCGAAACTTGCGTCGCCAGCGATTCGGAGTGATCGGGCATCGGCGAACTCGAAACGTGGTTCGCTCCCTCTCCCGTGGGGAGAGGGCTGGGGTGCGGGAGCCGGTTTACGAACGACGTCTTTTGGCGATCGAAACCCTCATCCGGCCTTCGGCCACCTTCTCCCACAGGGAGAAGGCTTGGGATGCGAGCGTGTGGCTGTTGTCGTAGATCTGTCAGGTCGTGGATTTTGTCTAACTCAGCCCCTAAATTCCCGCCCGAAATTGGTTTGATTTCCAAAGATTCTCTGACTCGAACGACTGCTCATGCTCGAAACCGCTGAAATCGCCCCCCCGCCGATGGATCGCCAAACCCTGCTCAATGAGCTGCGTTGGAAGAAATTTCCGGTGCTCGACGACGGATTTGTCTGTCTGGTGGACATCATGGGAGACGACAGTTCGATCGTGCAGGCGGCGCGAGTCAGCTACGGCGAGGGGACGAAAAAAGGCTCCGACGATCGTACTCTGATTCGGTATCTGCTGCGGCATCGGCACACAACGCCATTCGAAATGGTTGAATTGAAATTTCTCGTCCGTGTGCCGATGGACTGCTGGCGGCAGTGGATTCGGCATCGCACGGCCAACGTCAACGAGTACAGCACGCGGTATTCGATCGCCATTGATTCGACGCAGACGACTCCCGTCGATCAGTGGCGGAGTCAATCGCAGACGAATCGGCAAGGAAGCGAATCGTACCTGCCAGCCGACATCGGCGAGCGGTTGACCGCGACCGAACGAGAACTGCAAGAGCACACTCGTCGGGTCTACCAGGAACGGCTCGATCTCGGTGTTGCGCGCGAGCAGGCTCGCAAGGACTTGCCACTCTCGACGTACACGGAAGCGTATTGGAAAGTTGATCTGCACAACTTGCTGCACTTCCTCGCGCTGCGGATGGACTCGCATGCACAGCTCGAAATCCGGGAGTATTCGGCGACGATCGGCCGCAAGATCGTGCAGCCGCTGCTGCCGATGGTTTGGGAAGCGTTCGAGGACTATCGCCTGCAAGCGTCGGGGTTGTCTCGGCTGGAGATCGGTTGCATCCAACGGCTGATGCAGCACGCCGCTGTGAATGGACGAGTCCCGCCGCTGTCGGTCGAAGACTTCCTCGCGTCGCAAGACCCGACCTGGCGCGATCTGACTCGCAGTCGCGAGCGAGATGAGTGTCTCGCGAAGCTGCAGGGATTGGGATTGGTCGCGACGTAGGTCAGGCTTTCTAGCCTGACCCGAACGGCGAAATGGTCGCCTACCCTCAAACGGGTCAGCCTAGAAAGGCCGACCTACTCAAACGGGTCAGCCTAGAAAGGCTGACCTACTCAATCGGGTCAGCCTTGAAAGGCTGACCTACTTCTGCTGCAAGTATTCCTCGATCCGCTCGGCCTTGCGGGTCAGATACGGGATGTGCGAGTTGTTGGCGTCGATGAAGCGTTGCAGGTAGCGCAGGTGCTGCTCGAATTGTTCGGTGAACTTCAAGTTTTCCTGATCGCGCCAGGTGCTGCTGAGCGAGTGCAATTGAGCGGACAACGCCGTCGTCCGGTCGGTCAAGTCTTGGTTGAACTGCTTGAGCATCTGCGCGAAGAGCCGCAGTTCACCGGGATCGACAATGGCTTGAGTCATGGTAGATGCTGGGGTTGGGGGCTAGAAGCGGTTGTAGAACCTAGCACGACGCGCGAGCGAGTGGCCAAAACGTCGGAAAATAACCACTCGCTCGCGCGTCGTGCTGGTTTTGAAACGGTCTCTAGGGGTCATGGGTTACGGAAGGCGATGACTTGGTCAGTTCGCAAAGTCTAGCGAACAGCCGATCGACTTCGCGACGAGTTTCTTCGTCGAGTCGGAATGCGACTGGGCCGCGAATGAGTGTGTTCGGGAAGATGCCTTGTTTGTGCAGCAGATATTTCTCGACGGCCAGGAATCCATCGAGTCCGGTTTGTAGTGCGACGAGTGCGGAGAGTGGCAGCGAAAGTTCGTAGGCTCGGCGGTCGTCGCCGGCTTGCAAGGCTCGCCACAAGGCGACGAGCGTGTCGATCAAGTCGGCACCGGGCATCGTGCCGACGATGCCTCGGCGGAAACTATCGACCAGCGCGATGCCGCCGCTCCCCTCGAAAACGGCGGCTTGGCCGTTGGTCGCGTCACGAAGCTCCGAGAGGCGTTGGCCGATCGGTACCGCTTCGGGTTTAAACAGGACTCGCGGGTGAAACTCACGCCACAACCGGGCCTGCAATGCAATCGACATCGGGCGGCCAACGTAGCCGCTGGCGTCTTGCACGATCAACGGGATCGAGACCGCCCGCAACAGCCGTTCGAAGTAGCGAAGTTGTTCGTCTTCACCGACTGAGACGGAGACTGGCGGGATTGCCATGAGCGCGGTGGCACCGGCATCAGCCGCGTGTTGCGCGAGACGTTCGGCGGTGTGTGAACTTTCCGCTCCGACGCTGATGACGACCGAGCCGCGAGAGCCTGCGGATCGGCAAGCATGCGCGGCCAGTGTTTGCCGTTCGTCGGTCGAAAGCCGCAGCGTTTCCGAGACCATCGCCATCACGATGCCGTCGGCTCCGCGATCGAACAGCCAGTCGATCTCCCGGCGAAGTGTGTCGAAGTCGATGGATTCGTCGTCGTGAAACGGCGTCTGAAAAACGGGAAGAACACCGGCGAGGTGTGTAGGCATGATGGAGTGGAGAATGACGGATTCCGAACAAGCCGAGAAGGCTCAGCCGGCAACGGTTCTTGGGATACGGACGGAACCGAATTCTTGTGCGAATTTGCCGCTGCTTGATCATTGGCACGTTCGTCCTTCGTCTGTCCACCTTGCCGTTCGTGCCGGACGATTGGGTCGGCGAAGATTAGCCGGTCGAAGGGACTCGACGAACCTCTCCGAGCGTGCGGCGGCACGATCTGCCGGTTTTTTGTGTTGTCTGGAGCGACTCGCGGCGGACGTGCGCGGCGGCAAGAATCCGTCACATTGTTCTTGACGCTTCCAGGATCAGGGACGATCTAATGTCGAAGCGTGTCGGCGGAGCGCCGGCGAGAGTTGAGGCAGGATGCCGCATCGCAGACCAGCCGCACGGGTGGCGGCAAGGAGTTTCCTCATGGCGTGGCACATTCACGGTTGGTTTGGTCGGCAAGGTCAGAAGCGACTCGGCTTGGTCGCAGTGACGGCTGTGGCATCGATTGGCATGACGTTTTTTGCGACCGCCGATGCTCCGCGAGCCGTTGACGTTCAGCGAATGATCGAACGGCAGGTGGCGTTCGGTGAGTTCGCTGCGGCGATCAATGCGGCAGGTGCCGTTGATGATCCGAAAGAACGAGCAACTCTGCTGGGCATGATCGCGAACGCCCAATTGAACGCCGGCGATGCTTCGGCCGCGCGCGGTACCACGCGACAGATGGATCAATCGCAGCGACCGCAAGCAGCCGGTCAACAAGCTCGGCAGCAGGCCCTCAGCGGCGGTGCAATGGCGGACTTTGAAACGTTGAAAAGGCTGATCGAAACGGAGACCAGCGGCCCGTGGCTTGACAGTGGTGGTGAAGGTGGAACCCAGACCGAATATCCCAACGGTGTCGCGGTCAGCCCGAACGGCTTGCTGGCGATGCTCAAAAAAGAGGAGCACACCGGCCGCTTGAAGGCGTTGGGAGTCGTCGCTCGCAATGCCGACCTCAATGCCGAAGTCGCTCAGCGATCCGATCTGCGATTTGTGTCGCTGACGCAATTGGAACGAGAAGCCTCGAAGCGTCTGACCGAGGGCCGTCCGATCGTCGAAACGATGAAGAATCTCGCTGGCATCACGCAACTCAAGTACGTCGTCGTAGACCCGAAGTCTCGCGACGTGTTGATCGGCGGACCCTCCGAAGCCTGGAAATACGACAGCAACGGCAATCCGGTTGGCGTGAAGAGCGGCCGGCCGACGTTGCAACTGGACGATCTGGTCACCGTGCTGCGAACCTTCTCGAACGATGGTCAGCAGAACTTTGGTTGCTCGTTCAATCCGCGTCAGGAAGGGCTGCAACAACTGCAAACGTTCGTCGAGAAGTCGAATTCTCGCGGCCCATTGGATGCTGGTGCCGTGAAGGGCTGGGTCAATCAACTTCAGAGCAAGCTCGGCCCGCAAGACATCGAGTTGTGGGGCGTGCCGCGTGATTCTCGCGTCGCTCGCGTCGTGACCGAGGCCGATTACCGATTGAAAATGATTGGCATCGGCAAACTCGAAGGCGGGGCGCACGTTCCAAGTATCTTTGAGTTGATGACCGTCGAAGAGCAAAAATCGAGCAAGCTGGACGCTCTGCGTTGGTGGCTGACGATGAAGTACGACGCGATCCTGCACAGCCCGGATCACAACGTCTTTGAAATCCAAGGCCCGTCGGTGCAGTGCCTTTCCGAGAACCAGTACCTCACCGAAAAGGGCGAGCGAGTTGGGACCGGCCAGGCCGACGCGACTAATCGCACATTCGCCGCGAACTTCACACAGCATTACGCCGAGTTGGCTCAGCGCGACATCGCATTCGCCGATCTGCAAAACGTCTTCGACCTTGCACTGGTTGCCGCACTCTTGAAGAACGAGGGTGTTGCCAATCGCATCGGCTGGGAATTCGGTTCGTTCGCCTCGCACGGCATGTACGAGCCAGCGGTCTACGCTGCACCGAGTGAAGTCGAATCGGTCGCGAACCATCGCGTCTATCGCGGCAAAGACATCGTCGTGCAAGTGGCCGGCGGTGTCCGAGGCGACCTGATGTCGGTCGTCCGCGATCGTGACGTAATGAAATCGTCCACGACGTTGAAGGACATGACCGCTCACGCTGCCCCCAACAACTTGCCGCAAGGCCGCTGGTGGTGGGACGCGAAGTAGTCGCCGTAGGATGGGCACTCTTGCCCGTCCCCAATTCCGATGCAGACGGGCAAGAGCGCCCATCCTCCAGAATTCAAGCCCCGCCGCAGCCAATGAGCTGCGGCGGGGTTTCTATTTGCGATTGCCGCCGAGCGAAGTACTTCGGTTCGCAATGTCGTTTGGCGCGGTTTAGCTCGACGAACTTTGCCGGAACCATCGCCTCGTCCGTGTCGAGCGCGGCCTCCTCGGTCGTGGCCGGGGCGGATGTGTCACAAGCGGGCGACGTCTTCTTCAAAGTCACCGGCTCGTCACGCGACATCATTGATGACTACGAGCTTTACCAAGTCGTCGCGGATCCGACACTGACGCTCGCTGAGGGAACCGGCATTACCGACATCGACTCGGCGGTCTTCCATTCGGCGACACCCGGCATGTCGGTCACAGGGACCGTCGCTCAGAATGAAATCGACTCGTTCGTCTTCAGTGCGACGGCGGGCAAACGCTATGTGGTCATGTTGGATGCTGATCCGGAACGGGACGGCAAATTGACCAGCACGGACTTGAGTATCGCCGACTTCGGCGGCTTTCTTCTCAGCACACCGCTCCAAAGAAACTTGAGTGCCAGCGGCTTCAACGCGGTCGGAGCCATCGACGTCACAACGACCGGGCGGCATTTTGTGCAAGTCGGGAACACTGGCTTCGGCGCTGACACCAGCTATCGGTACGTCGTTTTGGAAGTCGATCCGACTACCGACATTGTGTCCGAAGCGTCCGGGATCGTTGCTTCGACCGATGCCCCACAAGCGATCCCCGATTTTTCAGCAGGCAATCCGGGCGTCGTCACCTCGACGTTGACGGTCAGCGTTTTCAGCGGCACGCTGACCGATTTGAACGCGACACTGGATATCACGCACGCCTTCGACGGCGATCTCAGCGTCAAACTCAAAAGCCCCGTTGGAACTGAAATAACGTTGATCAATCGACGCGGCGGCGGCGGCGACAACTTCACGAACACGACGCTGGACGACGATTTCTTTTTCAATCCGATCAGCGGAGGCAGCGCGCCATTCAGTTCCACTTTTGCCCCGGATGAAGCACTTTCGGCGTTCAACGGCGAAGACCCCAACGGAGTCTGGACGCTGACGGTCAGTGACAACGCGGCCAACGACACGGGCACGCTCAACAGTTGGTCGCTGAAGCTCAGCCCAGTCCCGTCCAACGACTCCACGACGGGCGCGGGGACACTTGCGGACGGCCAATTTGGCACGGGAAAAATTAACCCCGCCGGCGAAGTCGATTTCTGGAAGACGACGGGGGCGAGCACGACCGACGTCGTCTATTCCTATGTGGACACGAACAACTCCACGAAGAACAAGGACTCCAGACTGACGGTCTTGGCCAACGACGGTACGACGGTCATCGCGTCCGACGACAACAGCGGGCCACCCGGCGTGAGTTCCTCAACTCTCTCGGACTTGAGCGACACGTTCGACAAGGGTGGCATCGACCTTTATGCCCTCGCCGATTTTCTGTCCGGGATACGCGTCGATTTGGGAGACCGTAACGACAGCGTCAATGTCAGCGCGTTCAACTCCACGATGACACTGCTTGGCGGAACGGACGACGACACAATTCTCAGTGGCGGTGGCGACGACACGATCAGTCTGGGGGACGGCTTTGACGTGGCGATCGGCGGCGCGGGCGACGACACGATCACCGGCGATGCGGGTGACGACACGATCACGGGCGGCGCGGGCGACGACTCGCTGGATGGCGGTGACGGCAGCGATCAGTTCCTCGTCAACACCTCGTCTGCCTCGACGGATATTTTGGTTGGTGGCGCGGGTTTCGACGAACTGTTCGTGGTCGGCTCAGAAGGCGACGACATCGTCACGCTGACGATCGACTCCGCTGCGCCGAACGAGGTGCTGATCGACGTGAACGGCACGGTCATGGCTTTCCAGATTGCGTCGGATGACGTCGAGCAACTGCACATCCGCGGTGGCGTGGGCAACGACCGGCTCATCATCAGCGACGCGGGACTCGGTGCAAACGACGCCGTGCTGTTCTTCAAGGGAACGGACGGCACATCGGGACTCATCCGAGTCGGCGCGAATGCTCCGTACATCACGTTTGACGGCATCGAAGAAGTGACGCCGTTGGATGGGCCGCTGACTCGTGCCGATGGCACCGCACGGCTGGTCGTGTTCGCTCCCGACCCGTTCGAGGTCAACGGCGCGTTGGACAACGACACGCGTGTCTTCGCCACGCATCTCGGTACCGGAGCGGCGATCAATCTCGATCCCACGATCACGCCAGCGGGCGATGTCGATTTCTATCAGTTCGTCGCCTCGGAAACGGGGACGATGGATTTCCAAGTTTACTTTGAAGAGAATATCGGCCTTCCGGGAGATGGCAACCTCGACATCCAAGTGCTGGACAACAGCGGCAACGTCATCGGCTCCAGCCTCTCGACCGACGACAACGAGCGTGTCCGCATTGCAGCGGTGCAGGGGCAGATTTATTTCCTCAAGGTCTTCGGAGCGACCGGCGTCGAGATCAACACCTACGAATTGAGCGTCATCAACACGCCCGCACCCGTGCCATTCGGCATCGAACTGGACGATGCGCAGACGACTCCGCCGTCGTTGACCAATGGCGATACGGGCCGCTCGCAGTTCGACAACGTCACGGCCGACAACACCCCGACGATTTTCCTGCGTTTGTCCGATGCGGGGCTGCTCAACGATTTGCCCGGCAACGCCACGCCCGGATCGCCGCCGGATCAGGTCATCCCGATCGTATTTAACTCGGCGACGACCGCAGCCAGCACGCCGGCCGGTTTCCGAGTCGCGATCTTCGACGAAAACAACCAACACACGCCTGTTGCAGCCGGATTTGCTCAGGCGGTTGGCGGACAACCTGGCGTCTACAGCTTCACATTCGGAACCGCGCTGACCGACGGCAGTCACTTCCTCACGGCGCGGGTCCAAATGATCGACCCGGCCACTCCGGCTCAAAGCGGCTTCGGGGTGTTCAGCCAATCGCTGGAGATTGTCGTCGATACGCTCGACCCGCCGACTGTTCAGACCGCCGTCAATCATTTGAATCTGGATCTCGATGCGACCAGCGATTCGGGAGTCCACGGATTTCCCGCAACATTCACCGACCAGATGACGAACGACACGACGCCGACGTTCTCCGGCTACGCGGAAGCGAACTCGATCGTGCGGCTGTACGCGACGAATGCGTCGAGCACTCTGGTGCAGATCGGACAGACCGTCGTGTCGCCGACCGACAGCACGAACCAGTTCGGCTTGTCGCCGAACCTCGGCCACTGGTCGCTCACGTCGAACGTGGACTTGAACAGTGCGGTGGCCGGCTTCACGAAGGACGGGCTGCGAGTCATCTCGGCCACGTTTGAAGACTTGGCCGGTAATGTCAGCACTCCGATCACGTTGAATACCTTCATCGACACGCAAGGCCCGCAAGTCTTCGACGTCGAAATCACCGGTGAGTCGGACTACGACCTGTTTGATCCGAAGCCTGTGGACGGTCCCACTCCGCGCACGGACGGCTTGACGATCACATTCCAGGACTTGCCCAACCGCAGCACGGCCGCATTCCCTGGCTATGTGGCACTGCTGACAGCGCTCGGTGCCGGTGCCGCCGAACCGGGGCACTTCGTTCTGAAAGGTGATGCCAACGGCGTCATTCCGATCGAGTCCGTGACCATCACCCTCGAACCTGCTGTGAATGGCGAAGCGGGGCTTGCGACCGCCGAGCTGACGTTCTCCAGTCCGCTGCCCGATGACCGTTTCACTTTGACGATCAACGATTCGATCTTCGATCTCGCCGGCAACAAACTGGACGGCGAATCGAACGCGAAAGAACCGCAGGATGACCAGAACTTCCCCAGCGGCGACGACGTGCCCGGCGGAGAGTTTGTCGCCCGGTTCACCATCGACAGCCGTGCGGAAATCGGAGCCGTCGGTCAAGGAGGCATCACCGTCGATATCAACGGCAACATGCACTTTGATCCGGCCAACACCGACTTCGTCAATCGCGACCTCGCATTCGAGTTTGGGCTCAACACCGACCGCTACTTCGCCGGTAAGTTCAATCCGGCTGCCGCCGTCACACAAGACGGCTTCGACCGCATCGGCGGTTACGGATTGCTGAATCGTCAGTACCGTTGGTTGCTCGACTTCAACAACGACGGCCGCCCGGATTACTCGGTGCTCAGCGGTCTGCAAATCAATGCCACGCCAATTTCCGGCAACTTCAATTCGGCTCACGTCGGTGACGAGATCGGTCTGTTCGACGGCAAGAGGTGGTATCTCGACACGAACGCCAACAACAACATCGACGTCGGCGACGGCACGTTTCTTGGCAACATGCGTGGCGTGCCAATCGCCGGAGACTTCGATGGAGACGGCCTCGTCGATCTCGCCGTCCACAACGCGCAACTGGATTTGTTCTACTTCGATCTCACCACCGCAGCCGACGGCACCCCCGGAGTGCTGGATGGCAATTCAGACGACACGATCAACTTCAGCAATCGCGACGTCCCGATGTCTCAGACGCTGTTGTTCCCCGGACGCTTGGAACGACCGTTCGCGGGCGACTTCAATCTCGACGGGATCACGGACATCGGCCTGATGGTCCCGAACCGCAACGGAGCCGCCCCCAACACGTCTACCGCCGAGTACTTCATCTTCCAATCCATCGCGACCGCTGCCGTTCCCGGCACCGCCGCGGCACTGAACCATCAGTTCTCGCCGAAGCCGCTGGGAGTCGATCTCTACGCTCAGTTCGGGAGCAACGTCTCCGTTCCGATGGTCGGCAACTTCGATCCTCCCGTTAGCGGAGGCCTGGGTATTTCCAATCCCATGATCGGTGGCACCGCCGTCGTTTCCATTGCCCCCGTCGATGACTTGGCTTCGGAGACTGTGTCCGGCCAACCGGCGAACACGGGAACCTTCCGCATCACGCGAACTGGAGCCACAACCGAACCGCTGACAGTCAATCTCACTCGAACCGGCACCGCGACGATCAACCGCGATTACATGCTGACCGTGAACGGAGACATGTTCAAGAGTCGGACGGTCGTGATCCCCGCTGGGCAATCGTCATTCGACGTCGTGGTGATCCCGAAGGCTGACGCCACTGCCGAACTAAGTGAGACGATTTCGCTCGCACTGGGAATGGCCGTGAATTATCTCCTGGACCCGATTCCCGGCAACAACTCCGCGACGATCAACCTCGCGGACAATGAGCCGATCGTTTCGATCACCGCGCTCGACAACTCGGCGGTCGAACCAACCACGGGAGTCCTTACGGACACGGCAACTTTCCGAATCAGCCGAACCGGAAGCCTGGAGAGTTCCTTGACGGTCCACTTCAATCGCAGTGGAACTGCCAGCTTGAACTCGAACTACCAGTTTTTCGTGAACGGCGTCCGTTTGACCGGCTCATCGGTCAAGATTCAGGCAGGCCAGTCGTTCGTGGATGTTGTCGTGATGCCGCTCAACGACAAAAAGACGTCGGTGCCCAAGTCGGTTGTGCTGACGTTGTCGTCGAGTCGCATCTACAACCTGAATGCCGACCTTGCCGCGCGAGTGGCCACCGCCGTCATCGCCGACAACAACTAACGCCGGAGCGTCGAGAGCCGCGATTCCTTCCGACTCAAACATCATTCCAGAGCGGGCGACGAGATTCGAACTCGCGACGTACAGCTTGGGAAGCTGTCACTCTACCACTGAGTTACGCCCGCAGGTGTCGGGTACGTTAGCTCGGCGAATGAGCTTGTCAAGCGGCGGTTGGCGTCCGTCGAAACCCGTGATCGAGTCGGATAACATCGTGTCTCGACACACATCTGCATGTCGTCTCGGCACCAGATCCGTGCAGAGCAACGAAGGAACAAGCAGCGATGGCCTTGGACTACTACGCGGTTTTGGGAGTGAAGAAGAACGCTTCGGCGGACGAGCTTCGCAAGGCGTACAAAAAACTCTCTCGCGAGAATCATCCTGATCGAAAACCGAACGATGTTGCCGCGTCCGAGAAGTTCAAACAGGTTCAAGAGGCGTGGGACGTGCTCGGCGATGCGACGAAGCGGCAGCAGTACGATCAGTTCGGGTCGGCCTTCGGACCGAACGGGCCGCAGTTCCAACAAGGTCGAGGGCGCGGTGGCGCGGGGCCGGTTGACTTCCAACAGATGTTTGGTGGTAACGTCGATCTGAGCGACTTGCTTGGCGGCATGTTTGGTGGCGGTGCGGGCGGTTCGCCTTTTGGGTCGCAAGCGGGACGTCGTGGCCGAGCTGCACAAGGGGCGAACATTGAGGCGGAGATCGAAATTCCGTTCGTGGTCGCGGCTGAAGGAGGCACTCAGGATTTGCAATTGGATCGCGCTGGCAAACACGAACGGCTAAGTGTGAAGATTCCGCCGGGCGTCTCGACAGGTAGCGTGATCCGTCTCGCGGCGCAGGGCGAAGCGGGACGCGGTGGCGGGCCGGCGGGAGATTTGTTGGTCACGATCAAGGTCGCTCCGCACTCTTATTTTCGTCGCGAGGGATCAGACTTGCTGATCGAGATGCCAATCACTGTCAGCGAGGCGGCACTCGGCACGAAGGTCGAAGTCCCGACGTTGGCCGAGGGGCCGATGGTCGTGACGATCCCGGCAGGTACGTCAAGCGGCGCGAAGTTGCGGTTGCGAGGCAAAGGGGTGCCGGACCAGAAGACTCGTGCTCGCGGTGACCTTTATGTCGTGATCAAATTGGTGCTGCCGCCCAAGCTTGATGACGCCACACGCGGATTGTTCGAGCAGATCGCGGTCGCCGCACCGTACAATCCACGAGCCAGCCTGTGGGGAGCAGTCCGTAGGTCAGCCTTTCCAGGCTGACCGGTCGTAACCCGAAGCGTCAGCGAGGGCGAGCGCTCCAGAACACTTGGAAAGCAGAGTCTCTTGAAGCGTTCGCCCTCGCTGACGCTTCGGGTTATGAATCATCACGGCTGGAAAGCCTGACCTACGTTGGATGTTGTCCCATGCTCGAACATCGACGAACTCGCTGCTTCGCGATTTTGGTGAGCCTGTTGTTGCTTGGCCTGTCGATCAGCAACGGTCAGGTCGTGGATGAAGGCGAGCGAGGGACGTCAGTCCCACGAGACACACAGCTCACATCCGAGAATTCGTCGCCGACGGCAATCACCGATGACAAAGCGGGTGGCAAGAGGATCGCTCCCGACAAGTTTTCGGAAGTCGACAAGCTGACGAATCTGACCATCTTTACGATGGTCGTGTGCGTCCTGGGAGTCGTCGCGCTGTTGGCCGTGATCGTGGTCGGGGCACGTCGCATGCGACGAATGACTCGATCACCGCTGCTGAAGTCGAAATACGACGAACTCGAATTGCTTCGCGAGAAGTACCGTCGCGAGGTCGAGGGTATCGACACGCCTCCCCCGGCGAGCCGCGAGAAACGCCGATGACATCGTCTCGACATCCGCTGAAGTTTCCCCCGATGGTGCGCGTCCGCAGCCGTCTGGATTTTGCCGCCGTCTACGAACGTGGTGTGCGGATCAGCGACGGGTGCTTGACGTTGATCGTGCTGCCGAATGATCGTCCTACGTCGCGGTTGGGACTCGCGGTCTCGAAGCGCTGCGGCAATGCGGTACGTCGCAACCGGCTCAAGCGTCGGCTGCGCGAAGTCTTTCGCCAGTCGCGAGCGGACCTGCCGACAGGCTTGGACCTCGTCGTGCAACCGCGAGCGGACACGCCGCTCAAGCTGGAGGTTCTGCGACAGTCGTTGATCTCGCTGGCGAAGCGTACCACGAGGAAGTTGGCGGCACGCAGCCGCGAACCGCAACCGGAGTCGGCTGCTGGCGGGGATTCGATCGTCGGAGGTGCGTCATGATTTGGCTGCGCCGCCTGACGTTGATTCCAAGCTGGCTGCTGATCGTGTTCGTGCGGCTGTATCAGCTCACACTGAGTCACATCATCGGCCGCCAGTGCCGCTTCCATCCGACTTGCAGCGAGTATTTCATTCTCGCCGTCCGCAAATACGGAGCGGTGCGTGGCTCGTGGCGCGGGATCGGTCGCATCGCCCGCTGCCATCCGTGGAATCCTGGTGGAGTGGATTGGCCGTGAGGCGGCCGATGACAAGGTGAGGGGGTGACAAGGTGATTTGCTTTCTCTTCACCTTGTCACCGTGTCAGCCCCTCACCTTGTCACTCCCAACGCCCTCGCTCCCTCAATTCACGAGCCGCCACTAGACTCCGCCGAGTTGTCGTCTCCATCCCATGAGGTCTGCTTGCAATGAATCCCCAAAAGTCGTCTTTGATGAGCGTCGAACGAGTGTTGATCGACGGTAAGTGGCGAGTGTCGTCTGGCTCGCAGATTTTCCAGTCGGTCAATCCGGCGACGCGATTGCCGTTGCCGCGCGAGTATCCGGTCAGCCCGTGGGCTGAGGTCGAACAAGCGATCCTCGCAGCCGCACGCGCTGCGAGAGAAGTTCGCGATGTTCCGGGAGAAGTCTTCGCGAAGTTTTTGGAGCGCTTCGCCGAGCGCATCGATGCTCGGTCGGGTGAGTTCATCGCGACCGCCAACCAAGAGACGGGACTGCCGGTCGAGCCGCGATTGAAAATCGCTGAGTTGCCGCGCACAACGAATCAGCTTCGACAAGCGGCGGCGGCAGCTCGCGATGGCGGCTGGTCGATGCCGACGATCGACACGAAGAACAACATCCGCAGTCGGCTGGCGGCGATCGGACCGGTCGTCGTTTTCGGGCCGAACAATTTTCCATTCGCGTTCAACAGCGCGGCGGGCGGGGATTTCGCGGCGGCCGTCGCTGCCGGAAATCCGGTGATTGCCAAGGGGCACTCGTCGCATCCGAGTACGACGCGGTTATTCGCCGAAGAGGCGTTCGAGGCCGTCAAAGAATCCGGACTGCCACCAGCGTTCGTGCAGTTGATCTATCGCACGAGCCACGAGGATGGTTGCCGGTTGGTCTCGCATCCGGCGATCGGAGCCTGCGGCTACACCGGTGCTCGCGCAACGGGACTTGTGCTGAAGGAGGCGGCGGACCGCGTCGGCAAGCCGATCTATCTGGAACTCTCCAGCATCAATCCGATCTGCGTGCTGCCCGGCGCGCTGACGGAACGCTCGGATGAACTCGCGGCCGAGTTCACCACCAGTTGCCTGATGGGGACCGGACAGTTCTGCACGAATCCTGGCCTCGTGCTGCTGCTGGCGGGTCCGCAAACTGATGCGTTCGTGAACGCGGTGCGAGCGAAGTTCGAGTCCGCTCCGATCGGCACGATGCTCAGCGAAGGAGTGCTGCGCAACTTCGAGGCGGGGATTCAGTCGATCGTGGCGGCGGGTGCCGAAGTGCTCGCTGGTGGTCAAGCGGGAGGCGGCAACGGGTTCTCGTTCCGCAACACGCTGCTCAAAGTTTCGGGCGACAAGTTCCTGGCAAACACGCACGCGATGCAGACCGAAGCCTTCGGCAACAGCTCGCTGTTCGTCATCGCGAAGGACGAGGCTCAATTGTTGACGATCCTCGAATCGCTCGAAGGGAATCTGACCGGAGCGATCTACAGCTCGACGGCCGGCGAAGACGACGCGCTGTACTCGCGCATCGAACCGGCTCTGCGAGTCCGTGTCGGCCGGCTGATCAATGACAAGATGCCGACCGGCGTCGCCGTCAGCCCGGCGATGAATCACGGCGGCCCGTTTCCGGCCACCGGACATCCCGGCTTCACAGCGGTCGGGATTCCGGCGTCGATGCGACGCTTCGCCATGTTGCAATGCTACGACGGCGTCCGCCAGCCTCGACTGCCTGCCGATCTGCAAGACAAAAATCCGCGCCCCGGCCTGTGGCGCAGCATCGACGGACAATGGACGCAGGCAAGCGTGGGGTGATGAGCGGCACGGCGCTAGCGGCCGGTGACAGCGAGGCCGATTTCACAATCACCGGCGGCTAGCGCCGTACCGCTCAGTGTTGCTCTGCCTCGCGGGAGCGAGGCAGCGACGTTGATCTTGCCCTGACGTGAGCAATCGCGGCAAACTCCCCGACCAAATCGGAGTCTGCGATGAAGACCGCTCGCCGCAAAGTCACGTTGAATCTCATGCCGATGCTCGACCTGATGCTCATCGTCATCTTCGCGCAGTTTTTGGCGATGCGCGATCAGTCGCAACACGAAGAGGCTCGTGCGTCGCAGGCCATCTCCGAGGTGGAAAAGACACGAGCTGCTCTCGCGGAGGAACGCCGCGAAGCCGAGTTGATCGCCGATAAGGCACTCAACCAGCGTGACTTGGTGGGACAGCTCGCTTCCGAGTTATTCAACCTTCCCGACGAGACCGTCGCGAAACTTCTGCGACAACGTTTCACGGACGACGCCCCGCCGACTGCCGAAGAGATTGCCGAGATCCAGGAAGAGTTCCGCAGGCTCAAGGGCCGGCGCGGGCAGGAGATCATCAAGCATCTGATGACGTTCAACGAGATCCGCAAACGCTGCGAAGTCTGGGAGCTGCACGTCGCCGATTCCGGCCTCACGACGCTCAAGACACCCGGCGAGCAAACCGAATTCCGCGCCGAGACCCCCGCCGCCTTCGCGATGAAGCTGGCCAACTTTCGGACTCGCAAGGAGTCCAAGAACCTCGTGCTGGTGCTGCTGACCTACGGCGATGTCACCGCCCCGATCTACGAAGCCGCTCTGACCGGCCTGCCGCTGGCCATCGAGCGAATGCAGCTTGAAGCCGCCGGGCGGACGCGCTTCGAGTACGGCGTGCTCGGCATCGAGCCGAAGCGGTCGAGTGAGCGATGACAGGGTGACAAGGTGAGGGGGTGACACGGTGACAAGGTGATGGACCGCATTTCTTCCTTCACCTTGTCACCCTGTCATTGAACGAACCGCTCCGCGCGCTCAATAATCCGCACCACCCACTCACTTCCGGAGCCACCATGACCGCCACCACTCCCGACATTCCGCGTGATGCCAGCCAAGAAGTCGTCGTGCAAGCCGCCGAGCTACGCGCCTGGATCGTGAAGCTGCTGGTCAAGAAGGGGATGTTCGCCGTCGAGGCCGAGACCTGTGCCGATCGGCTGGTCGAAGCGGACCTGCGTGGCATTCATTCGCACGGCAGCCGCGCGTTGCCTCGGTACATCAAGGCGATGGACGACGGCAACATCGATCCACGAGCCAGCATCACGACCGTCTGTGACACGCCCGCGATGGCGGTGCTCGATGGCAACAAAGGGATGGGGCACGTCGTCTCGACCAAGGCGATGCTGCTGGCGATCAAGAAGGCCAAGGAAGTCGGCACCGGCACCGTCGCCGTCTCTCGCAGTCAGCATTACGGAGCTGCGTCGGTCTATGTTCTGTTGGCCGTCAATGAAGGTTGCATCGGCTACAGCACGACGAGCACGGCGTACCCGACGGTCGCCGCCTACGGCAGCCAGCAAGCCGCCGTCGCGAACAACGCCCTGGCCTGGGGCGTGCCCAGTCAAGAAACTCCACCGTTCGTGCTCGACATGGCGTGTGCCGAAGCCTCGTGGGGCAAAGTCGAGTCTCGAAAACTGTACGGCCTGCCGATGCCCGACGGCTGGGCGCTCGACGAGCAGGGCCAACCGACGACCGATCCGAAAGTGGCGAAGACGCTGCTCCCCGCCGCCGGAGCACGCGGCTTCGGCCTCGCGTTCATGTGCTCGGTGCTGGCCGGCCCACTGGTCGGCAGCCGCATGCCGATCCACAAAAAACGAGACCCGTACCTCGAAGGCTCCGAGCACTTCTTCTACGCGATCGACCCCACGAAGTTCGGCGACATCGAGAAATTTCACACCCGCCTCGGCAGCGCGTCGTCCGACATCCGCGCCCTCGCTCCGGCGGAGGGCTTCGACAAAGTCCGCCTCCCCGGCGAACTCGAATGGGAACGCGCCGCCCGCTGGAAAACCGAAGGCATCCCCATCCACCGCGACCACGCCACCGCCCTCAAAACCCTCGGCGAGTCCCTGAAGATCGCCGCACCGATCGCCTGAGTTCAAGGGTGGCACAGGTTTGAAAAACCTGTGTGCCGCAGGCATCGGAAACCTGGAATCCGCGTTGCTCCTCATTGAGCATCGAGCGGTGAAATGATCGTCCAATTCAAGTTTCCAATGCTACGCACACAGGCTGAAGCAGCCTGAGCCACCCGTGCATTTCTTCGCCGCGAAGCGGCGACGGAATAAAGCCGGGGGCGAAAGCCCCCGGAAATGTGTCCCGTGAATCGTCAAGCCCCGGAGGGGCGACACTGGAACACCAACGTCGCCCCTCCGGGGCTTGAGGTACTCAATCCTCACCAAACCGGGGGCTTTCGCCCCCGGCTAAATTCCATCGCCACTCCGTGGCTGAAAGAAACACAACTTCAAAAGCTTGGTCAACGGACGCTGGAGTTACGCAACCCGCGATATCCAGTTCCCGTTCCCACGAGGCAGCGATAGATTGGTGCCCGTCCGTCGCCCTTTGATGACTGGAGAACAACTCGTGTCGAAACCGTCGAAGCCAGCCCCCCGCACCGAAGCCGCGATTTGGGAACGGATCATTCACCCTCAAGGCTCGATGTCTCGTGAAGAGGCCAAGCGAATTGGCAAGTTGGAGTTCTCGGCAGAAGAACGGCAGCGAATGCACGAGCTTGCCGAACGCAATCGAGCTGGTGCCCTCGCGGTAGGTGAGGAAGAAGAACTCGACAACTTCTGCCGCGTGGGAAACACGCTTTCGCTGTTGAAGTCGCGAGCTCGGCAAGTTCTGAAATCCCAATTGCGAGTTTCCTGCCAGTAAAGCATCCACCCTCTGTCATCAGATGCCGACACGCCTAACACAGCGCGAGTTCTTGGTTCGAGCCGGCGCTGCGTCATCTCAAATGCAATTTGAGGTTGCAGATTATTTGAGGAAGACTTCGTTGGGGGTTCTGTAGCCGAGGCAGCGGCGCGGGCGGTTATTCAGAAGATTTGCGACGCGTTCTAGCTCGGCCCAGGTGACGG
>SYJG01000489.1 GCA_005798445.1 Planctomyces sp. | reverse complement strand
TCTTCTTCCTCTTCGAGTTCAACCTCAGCGACCTCGTCCTCGATTTCAATTTCCGGCACGTAGCGCTCTTCGTAAATGTCGGTAATGGCACCTGGTGGAGGGGCTCCGATCGCTTCTTTCACGGCTTGCAACCAATACAGTCGTTTACTCTTGGATCGCAGCACTTCGATTCGCTCTTCGGCGGCCTTCTTTTGCTCGAACGGGAAGCGGTCTTCTTCCTTTTGAGTGTTGTTGTAAATCACCCACACGATGCGTCGACGTTCAATCGGCTTGGCGCGGGTTTTCTTTTTGACCGGTTTCTTTTTGGCTCCTGCGGTGACGACCCGCTTCCGCTTCCCTTTTTCGTCCTTGCTTGCCGAGCCATCGGCTCCTTGAGCCTCGGCCGCCTCGAACTCTTTACGCTTATCCAAACGGCTTGCCATGTTTCAGAATTTCTCCAAACGACGCCTACGGTTGCCAGAGACCTCTGAGCCAGAACGAATTCCGGCGACGGAAGGCTCACGAAGGGGCGAGAGAATAGCAAACCGACGGCGACCAGCCAACCAGCTGGCTAACTGACTCTGAGCCATTTTCCTCGAAACAATCAGAAAAGTTTCTGTAACCGGACTCCGCCAACCGATTCTTGGAAAAGCGATCAGACTGCGCGAGCCGTGTTCAAGGAGAGCGGTTCGACAAACCCCCGCCTCGGCGGGAACTGCCGAAGACGAAGGAGAGGAGTCCATGCGACATCTTGGAAAATGGCTGATGGCGTTAGGGTTGCTGGCCATCGCGCCAGCCGCCAGTGACGCGGCGTTGTGGGGCAATTCCGCCCAAAGCCAGCAAGCATCGAAGCAGAAGAACCAAAAGGCAGCCAACGAGGTTGCGGGTGCTCTGCGAAGTGCCAAATTGCAGGGCTATGACATCGGCATCGAGGTCAAGGAGGGCACCGCCATCCTGACCGGTGAAGTGACCGATCCCGCTCAAAAAGACAAGGCCACGCAAGTCGCTTCGAAAGCGAAAGGCGTGAAAAGAGTCGACAATCGGCTGATCGTCTCGCCGCCAAAAGTGGCAGCGGCGCGGCAAGCGGAAAAGGCTCAACAGGAGATTCAGCAGACTTCCAATGCCGCTCCGCCCACGAATCAAGAAATGGCGGAACGAATCGCCACCGCGCTTGGCAAAGCCGGAATGAGCGGCTTCGACCTGGAAGTTCGATTTGAAGACGGCAACGCCCTGATTGGCGGTGCGGTCGCAAATCCAGCTCAGCGAGCGAAGATCACGCAAGTGGTCTCGAACCTGAGCGGGATTGAAACCGTGGACAACAAAGTGACGGTGTCGCCGCACGCGGCTCGTCACCCAGCTGGTCCGGTTCCGTACGCGAATCAGGCAGCGTACGGTCCTGGCCCGATGCGTGCCCCGATTCATCCGGCCGCATTCCAGCAAGAGGGTGGCCCGATGGGTGGTGGCATGCCAATGCCGCCGATCCCGATGGCTCGATCGAACGCAGGGCAGGTCTATGACTCGCCCAATCTTCCGAACCATGCCTGGCCGACTTACGCCCAGTATCCAAACTCGGCGGCAGTCTCGTACCCGAAGGAGTACAGCGCCAGCGCGTGGCCTTACATCGGTCCGTTTTATCCGTATCCGCAAGTCCCGCTCGGCTGGCGATCAGCTCAGTTGGATTGGGATGACGGCCACTGGAACCTCAACTTCCGGGCACGCACCGACAAGTGGTGGTGGTTCATCAGCCCGAAGAACTGGTAACCAGCAACTCGACGCTGTCTGAGTTCTCCTTGTTTTCCTTTCCTTAAATCTCCGAGCGTGCAGGCGCTCGGAGATTTTTGCGTTTGGAAAACGACGCTTCCACCCAATCCAAGTGCTCCCGAACTGACCGCTTCTGCCGCTGCGACCGTTTCCGCATTGGACGACCGTCAAAATCGCCAAATTCTTCCAAGTCCGCAGGGTTTAACAGCCGATGTGAGTCACGCGTCCCTTCCGATTCCATCCGGGAAAAGGTGTGCCCATGAAACTGATTCGACGTTTGGCATTACTGATACTGCTGGGAGCAATGACGACCGCGTGCAGCGGCTGCTACATCTTTGGCGATGCTCTTGCGACAACCGCGACCTTCTGCAGGTTCTGGGTGATCACGCCACCGATCCCGGTGAGCGCCTATTGGCAGCAACAGATCGAGGACACCTACTGGGAAGAGGAGCGGTACTCCAAGGTGCCGATCCTTGATCCGGTCGAAGGAGAAAACGCTCCCTTGTTCTGCCTGGACCCGCCATCGTCCGATGAGATCATGCGAGCGCTGCCGGATTCCGCGGCAGGCGGCTTGGCCTTCGTCGCCGAGACCTTCCGCAACAACGTCCGCATCGTTGTCGAACTGATCGTGGATCGCGTCGATGAATGCCGCTTCTATCCGCTCGCCGGACCGGCTCGTCTGCACCATTGCCACTACAAATGCACGGTCTACTACGATAAAACGATTCGCTCGACTTGGCCGATTCCGTTCACTCATGACGAAGAGGCAACCGAGGTCATCTACATCGACCACGATCACCTGATCCGCTGCTCCGGCCCAGACGCACCGTAAGCCGAGTCATCAATTTCACAAACAGCCAAAGCCTTGGCTTCGCGAGAAATCGAGGCTTTGGTTTTTTTGTGAGCCTGAGCCGCCGAATGCCTTATGCCGCACGCGGTCTTGAGTGCGATGTTTAATCGCTACGCCAGCGACGTGCGCGGGAGCCGATTTTGATTTTCTCGCCCACGCCGATGGCGTAGGGGTTAAACAACCAATCCGTCCCCGCGTGCGGTTATCGTTCAACCACCGGGCCGGCCGTGCGACCTGCGCGCCACGGAACGCCGTGACGCTGGCCCTGTCGGCTGCAACGGCTCATTCGGCACGGCGTCGTGCAGCGCCAGCGCCAGGCCCGCCCATGGGCTTAGCCCCTGCGGTGTGAACCCCAGCATCCGCGCCGCTGCATCCCCGAACAGGCACTCGATGCAGGTCCGCATGTCGTCCGCGTCGAGGTACGGGATCAGCACCTCGCGCGTGTAGGCGATGTCCTCGACGTCGAGGGTTGGACCGCGACAGCCCGCCCGAGCCATGACTTGTCCTTCCTGGGCGAGCATGTCACGGAGGGTGCGGGCGGCGCCGTGCTGCTGCTGATACTCCACTCGGTGGGCCGCCGTGAGAAGTGCCTCCCGCACGGCCTGCTCCGAGGCGGACTCGCTGCTCCAGAGCACGCCCGTGAGCCAGTAATCCTTCACGCACTCCTTTGCTCGACGATGGCCAAACGATCGCTCATTTCAGCGATGACCTCAGCATGACTTCTCGGATGGCCTCTGAGAATCCGATCGCGTGGCCGCACTCGGAGGACTGACGTCCTCCGCTCCCCGAATGACGTGTGTCGAATCCGGCTGCCACTTGTCGAGAAACGCGAAGAACACCGCTGCGAAGATGCACCCGAATGCGACGAGGTAGTTCCACTTCAATGACTCACGCAGAAACAGAATCGAGAACCCGCAGAACACGACCAGCGTAATCGCCTCTTGCATGATCTTGAGCTGCGCGACCGGAAACTCGCGGTGCCCGATGCGGTTAGCCGGCACTTGCAGGCAGTATTCAAAGAGCGCGATGCCCCAACTGACGGCGATGGCGATCCAGATCGGCCCGGTCTTGATCTGCGGCCACTTGAGATGCCCGTACCACGCGAAGGTCATGAAGATGTTCGACAGCGTCAGCAACAACGTCGTCCAAAAGAGAGTCATGACGATTCCTTGCCTACTGCGAGTACCACCGAATGAGACTGGGAATCTCGCTCATCAGAGCCAACGTACGGACTCGCTTGCGAAAGCCGAACGAGCCGAAGATTGGCGAGTAGCCGTGATGATGATCGGAAATGGTCAACGCTTGCGAGACGTCTTCGTGTGTGAGTTGTGTTCGGCCCTGACTCGCCGCCAGCCAACGTGCGATCCACGACGTTGCCGGGAAGATCAACGCGAGGCTCTGAAAACCTTCGACCAGCGGCACGTCGTAGTAGGCTGGTCCGCAGAAGTGCAGTCCTTGTACTTTCACTCGGAAGTAGCGTGTCCATAGCTCTTCGCACTCGGTCGGGAAGCCGAAGGGTTGTTCGAGAGTCTCGAACGGGACTTCGCGAAAGATTGGCTGCAACGGCGGGACGTTGTCAGTTCCGCGAGCGAATCTCGTCGCCGCGCGAAACAGCTTCCAGCGTCCGCGCCAGCCGGAAGACAAATCGGCGGCCGTGTCCTTGCGAGCGTACTGCGCAGTCAGCAATCGGAATTGCACTCGCGCGAGTGGGGTTGGGCTTTCTGCCGTCTGAGCAAGCGGAATCTCCTCGGCTGCCGCTTGCCGGATGATGTCGAGGAACTCGGTCAGCCGTGAGCCGCTGAGCTTGTCAAAGCGGGATTGCTCGACGAGGTTCAGCCAGAACAGCACGCGTTGCAGCTTGAGCGTGATCGGCACATCCGTCGGCGAGAGCGTCGCGTCGAGTGCGTCAATGACGCGAAGTACATCGGGCCAATCGACTCGCTCGCGTGAGGACAGAGCCGGAGGCGGCGTGCGCTCATGGCCTTCCGGGACAACAGCTCGCGCGAGTTGCTTGATCTCGTCCGCATTCTGTTTCATCGAGTGGCCGCGATTCGCAACCACCGACGGGCAACTGAATCGCAGGCTGACGGTCACCTTCTTGCCGGCGGGATGAAACGCATACGGGTAGATGCGACACGCGAGCGGCTTCGCGGCCTCGCCGAACTTGGCATGAATGCGGCAGAGACCCTGCTCATTCAAAAATACGCAGGCTCCGTCGGCTTGATGTGCGAGCCGATATCGCTTCGCCCACGGCGTCCCAGCGTGTCGCTCGAACAGTGCGTCGCCCGTTGGTGTGCCGTCGTTCGCTGTCCAGCCTTGAGACAGGATTCGCTGCCGCTCATCCTCGGTCACTTCGATGGCGTGTTGCCGACAGCAGCCACCGCAGTTGTGGCAGCTCCAGTTCTGAATCGTCGGTAGCGTGAGCGAGATGGCCATCATTGGTACGGCAGAAATTCCACGCGATTCGCGAAGTCGGACGGATCACAAACTTTGGCGATCATTTCCAAGTCTCGGATCGCTTGCTGAATGGAGATGCCCAACTGGCGGGCGAAAAGAATTCCCGCAAACGGAATTCCTCGCATCTGCCGTTGATTGGCGATGACGAGAAAATCTTCATCTTGCGTGAACAAGACCCGGCCGACTTGCTGCACACGGTCGAGCAACAAGTCATCGTCCCACTCCGAAGTTCCATCCTCGAAAGCGGAGAGGACATCCACTTGTTTCGCCCGCAGCCCGCGTCGAATCGCCTTGGGAACATGTTGGTCAAGGTACAACGCCAAGCTCACGGCAAACATCCCGCGTCGCGCAGCTTTTGACGAACGGGCGAATCAGGTTGCCGCGCACACAATTCGTTGACCAATTCCTCGCGGTGCTGCAACTCCGCGTCGATCTCTTCGCGGTGGTCGTAGTAGTGCCCCAATGCGGAATGAACCTGTGACAGCGCGAGTTGTGGATGTTGCTGTTGAATCTCGGGCGCGTCCCAGCCGTAGCTCAAATGCTCACGAATCAATTGCAGGACTTTGAACTTCGTTCCCGAGATGACCAGCGTGCCACGCTCATCGACTTCCAAATGTGGAAAATCTAAAACGGCCATGACCTAGATCCTTCTCGCGAATGATGTCCACACGATGCGACCAGACGTGGAAGATTCTCTCCTGATTTCCGGCATCAATCAACGCGATTTCGTGGCAGCGACCATTTTGGTTGCGAAATCGCCGACGTCACGAAGAACCTCGGCAGTGCTTGCTGAGTTGTTCGTCAGCCGTTCGAGTTGTCGCACGATCGCCGATCCCACGATGACTCCGTCAGCCAAACCACGCAGTGTGCCGACTTGTTCGGGCTTGCTGACTCCGAATCCGACGGCCAGCGGTAGATTTGTTTTGCCGCGCAGACGTTTGAGTTGGCCGGAGAGTTCTTCCGGCAGTTGATCGCGCGCGCCGGTCGTGCCGGCGATCGAGATGCAGTACACGAAGCCGCTGCCGGTCTCGACGATGCGGTCCTCGCGGACGGGATTCGTGGTTGGGGCCACAAGCTGAATCGCGTCGAGACCCGCGGCGCGAATCGCGCCAGCGACGTCACTCGCTTCGTCCGCTGGCAGATCAGGAATGATGAGACCGGAGAAACCAGCCGTCTTCGCGCGTTCCACAAAACTCGCCGTCCCAATTCGGAAGACGATCGCGTAGCTCACCATCGCGACCAAGGGCGGAAGTTTGCCGCCGTCCGGGTCACTCGTGAGTTGTTGGATTCCGGCGAAGATGTCGTTGACGTGCAGGCTGCGCGACAACGCTCGCGTGTAGCTGGCTTGAATCACCGGGCCGTCAGCGATCGGGTCGCTGTACGGGAAGCCGACCTCGATCAGATCGACGCCTCGGCTGGCGATCTCGCGGATCAACGCCATCGAAGTCGCGACGTCGGGATCGCCGACGGTGACGAACGGCATGAAGGCCATGTGGCCTTGAGCTTTCAGAGCAGCGAACGTGGCGGCAATGCGTGTGGGTGTGGTCATGGAGCGAATCAATTCCGAGGCAGGCACCGTCATACTAGCCCGACGCGCCAGCGAGGGATTTCAACCACAACCCCTCGCTGGCGCGTCGGGCTGGTTCACGCACCCGCTTTGCCGACTTCCATGACGCTCAGCAGGCCACCGATTGAGAAGACGAAGTTCTTTTGGTCGAGATGTTTGAAGTCGCCGCTCTGGTCGATGTGCGAGAAGATGATCTCGGCCTCGGCAACGAGTCGCTCGCCGACGTGAGCGGTGACTTCGACTGAGCCACCTTCAGCGCTGTCGTTCATTAACTTGGCGGTGTACGTCAACGTGTCGCCAGGGACAACGAAGCCGTGATAGGTGACGTTCGGGACTTTGGCCAGGATGACGATGTGCTCGAAGTTGTTCTTCTCGCCGAGCAGAATGCCACCCGTCTGAGCCATTCCTTCGAGCATCAACGATCCCGGCATCACTGGGAAGCCGGGGAAGTGGTCGTGCAAGTGCTCTTCGGCCAAGGTGACGTTCTTGATCGCCTTGGCGTACTGACCGCTCTGCAATTCGGTGAAGCGATCAATCCAAAACCAGCGCATGACGAACCCTTGGAGTCCGGAGGCCAAAGCCCCCGCTTTTTCAATTCACTTGATCCACCAGTCAGCGATCAATCGTTGCCCGAAGCGTTTTGAAAAGCGACGACTCTGGTCGTCGCAGTCCAAATTTACGCCAACTTCCTCTGCACGAACTTGACGAGCATCTGGACGGTGAACATGTCCTTGATGTTCTCGACCTTCGGGTCTTTCGCGAAGGTATCGATGTCGATGTGCGGCACTTTCGTGCGCAGAGCTGCGATCCCTTCGGCGGTGACGAGTCCGTCCTTGACGAGTCCGGCATCGGAGGATGCGAGGTCTTCCGGGAACAACTCACCGCGCGGAATCTTGATGCTGAAGTTCTTCTCCAGCCGGAACACGATGTCGAGGAAGTCGATTGACTCGGCACCGAGATCGGCTTCCAGGCGTGATTCGAGCGTGACTTCGTCGTCATCGACTCCCAGTGCATCGACCAGGGTGTCACGGACTTTCGTGAAGATTTCGTCGGACGTCATTCCAACCTCTCTTGGCCTGTCGCGCGGTTGGCCTGTTTCCAGCCAGCCAGCCGCCAACGCAGCCGAATCTTTCTCGCAATTCGTCACGGTCCCCGGCCTCGCGAGCCGACCGGCAACCACCCACTATGAATCAAGAACCTCGGCTTCCCAGGAAACCGGGGTTCTGGACACGCACTTTTACAATCCTGCCCCCAAGGTCAATCCACCATCGACCGTCACGACATTGCCCGTGACGTAAGACGCTCCTTCACTGGCGAGGTACAGCACCGCCGCCGCGATGTCTTCGGGTTGACCGAGTCGTCGCAGCGGAATTTGCTTCTTGATCGTGTCTTCGGCTGCGTTCCGGATCGCCTCGGTCATGTCGGTCGAGATGAACCCCGGAGCAATCGCGTTGACGGTGATTCCTCGGCGACCGACTTCGTTGGCCAGACAGCGAGTGAAGCCTTCAATGCCTCCCTTGCTGGCCGCGTAGTTCGATTGACCGGGGTTGCCGAAGTTGGCCGCCACGCTGGAGACGTTGATGATCCGCCCCGAACGGGCCGACATCATCGGACGAGTCACCGCTTGGCAGTAATTGAAGACACTGTTGAGGTTTGTGTTGATGACGGCTGACCAGTTTTCCGAGGTCATCGTCGCCAGCAGGCCGTCCTTGATGATGCCGGCGTTGTTGACCAGGACGTAGATCCCGCCCCATTTTTCGCAGATTTCTTCGACAATCCGATCGGCGTCTTGCTTGCTGCTGACGTCGGCTTGGTAGCCGACGACCTCGTGGCCTTCCGCCTTCAGTTCGCTGGTCAGAGCCTCGGCGGCGGCGGAATTGGAGTGGTAGACGAACGCGACCTTGGCCCCGGCTCGCGCGAGCGCTTGCACGATCGCCTTGCCGATGCCTCGGCTGCCGCCTGTCACCAACGCCACTTTGCCGGACAAACTCATGCTGAACCCCAATCAGACACGGGACGAACTGGTTTCTTTTCGGTCGCTTTGCCAAATGGCTTGAGGCCGATCAGGCGGCTGGGCCGCTCCAAATTTGCGCAAACAGTTCCCGCAGACGAGCCACGAGCAATTCATCGGTCTTGGCAAGCCCCGGATTTCGATCTCGCAAATTGATCCTTTGCAAGACGATTCGAGCACTCACGGCCGACTGACCATCGACCGTCCCTTCCCCTTTGAAGGTGCATTCCGTTTCCTCAAGTTTGTGGATCGACGAAGTCACGGTCAAAGTCTTGCCGGGCGTCACGAAGTTGTTGAACTTCAGAGCCTTAGCTTGCTTGAGCGTGATCGTGCTGAAGCGGAAATCCTCTGTGTGCCGCAGCAGCCAGGCACTGGCTTGCACCAGCGACTCGACCATCATCACTCCTGGCAGAACCGGGAATCCGGGAAAGTGGTCTTGAAGGTATTCCTCAGCCAGCGACACGTTCTTAACGGTCGTGATCGACTTCCCCGCTTCGAGAGCGACGATGCGATCCACCAAGGAGAATTTCATGAAGCCACCGTTTAGGACACGTTCCGCCAAAACCGAAGGGGGGCGGAGTATATTGGTCGCGGAAGAGTGCCTCAAGCGTCTCTCCGGCTTCGGTGGCTGAGTCGAAAACTTCAGCGGCTGGTCGAAAAACAGCGACGAAACAGCAAATCCACGGTCGAGAGTGCTCCCACGATCGCGGTTCCCCAGCCAAGGGGCGTGTAGGCCGGGTCGGTTCCGAGGCTGCCAGACAGAAAAAGGGCGGCCAAACTGAATGCAATCAGAGTTAGCAGCGTCTGGAGCGATCGGCTGGGATGGGTCGCAGAAAACGGCTCGTCCGATGCGTGTGCTTGGTCGGACCAACGGGTGGGATCGGCAAGAGTTGCGGCAGCCGGTTTGAGGATTGTTGCTGCGGGAGTGTTTGAGTACTCAGCTTGCGCCGGAAACGCTTGCTTGTGATGGCTCGAATCGTTACGGCGACCGGCGAGTTCCTGTTCTTCGTGGCGGAGTCGATCCTCCCATTCCACCATGCGAGCTTCGTCGCGTACCAATTCGGCAGCCAACGTGCGGCAAATGTCACGTTCTTCAAGCACCGCTTGCCGTTGATTTTCGAGTTCCGTCAACTGAGATTCCAGAGTTTGTAGCCGCTGTGACCAATCGAACTGTTGCTGCTGCCACCGTACCTGTTCGTCGGCCAGATTCGATCGTTCCTGTTCGAGCTGATCACGTTCCGACTTCAGCAACTGCAAGACGTACTCGTATTCCGAGCGAACCACTGGAGGCAGTGCGGCAAGAGTCAATGTGGCTGAGTCAGAAATGCTCGATGGTGGTTCGAACCGCTTCTGGTCGGTGACTTCTCGCTGTGACCGAAGTTGCGCGTTGAGCTCAGTCTCTTTGTCTTGCAGCGCCAACACCTGGCTTTGCAGGTCGCCGAGCAGTTTCGAAATGTGTTGTGTCAGTCGTTCATGGCTGTCTGTGTCTGATCCGTCGCTCGTTTCGCGAAGTAGTTCGCTGAACAGGTCGAGTGCGGGTTCACCACTGGTTCCCGTCACAACGGCGGCCTTGTCCCGACCGGAATTTTCGATGGCTCGTTTGAGCCGTAAGACATCGTCGGCCTTGTTCGCGTCATCGGGTTCGCGTTCGACCAGTCTGGCGTACAGCAATTCGTCGGCCGAGGCGGTTCGCACTCGAAAATCGAAAGGACCAACGGAGATGCGGTCTCCGGAAACCAATTCGCAGGACTCGGTGATCAGCCGGTCGTTCAGCCAAGTCACCTCTGGCATCCAGTCTGTCAGCATGGTTTGCCGGCCGACGACTTCGACGGTGCAGTGTTTCGGCTGAACGAGGGCCGAATTTTCGAGTCGAACGGCGCACTTTTCCGCTGAACCGATCACGCACCGCAAACCCGGCGCGAGCAAAACGGGCTCCAAGTCGAGATGCCCCTGCATCGGTTGCAAAACCATGAGGTCTCTCGGCAATCGGAGCGACAGTGGTTCGACAGCGGGTGTCACGACGAGGCTCTCTCGAAATACGGGCGACGCGACCGCCGCGAAACGGACTGAAGGCATCTCAACGTAGACCAGTCACTCCGTGACTGGAATCATCAAGTCACGGAATGACTCGCCTACATATCACGGAAAGCATCTACCTCGGAATGACTGCTTCGGCAATGCGGACGCTGGCGAGGGGCCGCAAGCGGCCTTTGGTCGTAACGATTGCACGGATTCTTTAGTCGGAACCCGGTCTTCCGGCATTTCGCGAAACGGCTACAATCCCACCCCACTGCGGAGCCTCGTTGACTAGCGTTTCTGATTGGCAGGAGGCCGATTGCTCCGCAGTTTCGTGACTCTTCTATTGAGGTCCAAGCATGTCCCAGGGATGGTGGAACGCATTGTGGATCGTTTTGGTGTGCTCGAGTTTGGCGTGTTCGAAGCCCGAGGCCCCCGTGACAAACACGGCCGAGGCGGACACCGCCACCGACGGTCTCAAGCTGGCCCCACCCGAACCGGGTGACGCCGATGACGATTCAGGCAAGGTTCGCGTCTCCGACAAGTCCGTCAAGTCGCGAGCGGCGGCGGGAATTGATGAAACGAATCCGTTCCAAGACGCTGCGAAGAGTTCGCCGATCGAGGCGGGCGCTCCCCGAAAATCATTGGCGGGCCGTTGGATTCTGGTGCTGACTCGTCGCGCCCAAGAGCAGCAATTCATTGATTTTCATACGGGGATCGTTTCCGTCTCGGCCGCAAAGGGCGACGAAGGCCGCTTGACCGCCAAATGGACCGCTCCGTCCGAGGTGCTACCTCCCGCGAAGTTGGTCTCGTCCGAAATCGACAACAAATCGATTCGGCTGACGTTCGACATCGACGGCGGCTCGAAGTTGGATTTCCAAGGGACGTTGAAAGACGGTGTCGTCTACGGCAACGCGCTGTTTGGCAATTGTTTGCCGGCTCGATTGTTGCCGACCAAGGCCGATTCGTTGGATGACTTCAACGTGTCTCCCGAACCGACCGATGCACGCGAACTCAGCCAAGCTTTCAGCAAGAAGGATCCGAAGGCGGCGTTGAATGCGTTGGCCGAGTTTGTCGCCGATCATCCGCAAAGCCCGCTGAGCATGATGGCTTGGGAAACCAGCATCATGGTCTCGGCGATTCAAGACTCCGCACCGGAAGACGTCGAGCAACTCATCGCCGACTACAATCAGGCGATGGCCATGTGGGGGTCGCGATTGCAACAAGCGTCGCAGGGAAATGTGGGCATCATCCTGTCGCAGTTCAAATACAACCCCGATTTCTCGCTGAAGTTCGTGGCAGCAGCCGACAAGTCCATCACGGACGAGTCTTTGAAAGAACTCAAAGAGCAACTCAAGATCGCCCGCGACGGGATTCTGACCGTGCAGGCGTTGAGGTACGTCGAGTCGGACGACGTGGATCGTGCCGAGAAGGCTTTCAATTTTCTCACGAAGCTGCGAGGCAAGAACCCGTTCAATCCCGCAGTGTTGTACGGCCTCGCCCGTTATCAAGAGAAAGCGAAACAAACCGACGAAGCCATCGCGTTGTACGCCGAAATTGTCAGCCTGCCGAGGCTCGAAATCTTTCTGCAGAATGAATGGGCGCAAAAGCCCGGAGCTCCCAAACGCGATCTACCGAGCGCGACGCTCGTCAAGCTTTGGGAAGCCAAGCATGGCAAGATGGATGGGCTCGAAGAATTCAAGGACGAAACGTATCGCAAACGAGTGGTCGCGTTCGCCGACCAGCCGGCCGCCGAGTCACCCGCAGGGAACAAGCTTGTGCTGTGCGAACTTTTCACCGGTTCGGGCTGTCCACCGTGCGTCGGAGCCGACATCGCAACCGGCGCACTCGAAGTCACATATCCGAAGACTCAAGTGATTGTCTTGCGATATCACCAACACATCCCCACTCCCGATCCGCTGACGAATGCCGACGGCGAAGACCGTTTTTCGAACTACTACCACGGCCAGGGAACTCCCACCGTCGTGCTCAATGGTGCTCCGGTCAACAACGTCGGCGGTTATCTGCCGAACTCACCCGACATCTATCGCGGCCTGAAAACACTGGTCAATCAGCAGTTGGATTCCAAAGCGACGGTCCAAGTCGGAGTCAACGCGCGCGTCGTCGATGGCACGCTGCAACTCGTTGCCAACGTCACGGGACTCGATCAACTCGGCGATGAAGCCAAGGACGTTCGTTTGCGACTCGTCATCGCCGAAGACGAAGTTCATTTCCTCGCCCGCAACGGAGTCCGCGGTCACGAGATGGTCGTCCGCCGAATGGTCGGAGGCCCCGCCGGCGTCGAACCCAAGGACGGCAAGCTGTCGATCAAAGAATCGATCCCGCTGGCTGAGCTGAAATCGTCGCTCGCAACCTACTTGAAGAAGTACGAGGAGGACGAAGGAATCGACTTCCCCGCCAAGCCACTCGATCTGAAGCGTCTGCACGTCGTCGCCTTCGTGCAGAACGACGAATCGAAAGAAATCCTGCAAACCAACGCGATCGCAGTCACGGCGAGTGCTTCGAGCGCCTCCAATGCAATCACACCGGCCAGCGGCAAGGCCGCCGCCAAGAAGACCCCAACGGAGAATTGAGCGTGCAGAACGGCATTTCCAAAATCCCGATAGGGGTAGGAACGACTGATTGATTTCAGTCGCCCCTCCCTCCGAACCGGACGGGCGGGTTTCCCGCATCCGGCTCTCCGGTTGATGGTCTTACCTGCGAGAGGATTGAACGGCCAGAGCATGGGCGGTCGTCAGGT
>SYJG01000488.1 GCA_005798445.1 Planctomyces sp. | reverse complement strand
CGGCGGCGTCGATTCGTCGGTGGTCGCGGCGCTGTTGTCGAAGTCGATCGGCGATCAAGTCTCGTGCATCTTCGTGGACAACGGGCTGCTGCGTTTGGGTGAGGCGGAGGAGGTGCGCGACCGATTCTCGCAGCACTTCAAGACCGACTTGCATGTGGTGGATGCTCGAGAACGATTCCTCGACGAACTCAAGGGAGTCAGCGATCCGCAGCAGAAACGAAAAATCATCGGGCGGGTTTTCATCGAGGTCTTCCGACACGAAGCCAAGGCGATCCCGAACGCCAAATTTCTGGCTCAAGGGACGCTGTACCCGGACGTGATCGAATCGGGCGGCAGCCCAGACGGTCCGGCGGCGACGATCAAGGCGCATCACAACGTCGGCGGTCTGCCGGATGAACTCGGCTTTGAATTGATCGAGCCGCTGCGTGATCTCTTCAAAGACGAAGTCCGACAGATGGGCCTGGAACTTGGCCTGCCGGGGCACCTGATTTGGCGGCACCCGTTCCCCGGTCCCGGCCTCGCGGTGCGGTGTCTCGGCGAGATCACCGAAAAGAAACTGACCACTCTGCGCCAGGCGGACGTGATCGTCATCGAAGAACTGCACCGAGCCGGTTTGTACCGGCAGATTCAACAAGCCTTCGCCGTGCTGCTCCCGGTGCAGTCAGTGGGAGTGATGGGAGACGACCGAACCTACGAAGACGCTGTCGCCGTGCGGGCCGTTCAGACCGACGACTTCATGACGGCCGATTGGTTTCATCTGCCGTACGACGTGCTGCAACGCATCTCCACCCGGATCACGAACAGCGTGCGTGGAGTGAACCGCGTCGTGTACGACATCAGCAGCAAGCCCCCAAGTACGATCGAGTGGGAGTGAGGGGCGGCGCGGAAGGCAGAGGGCGGAAGGCAAAAGGCAGTGTTTAGCTGCCTTCTGCCTTCTGGTTCGTCACTTCAGCGACCTTCGTGAAAATTCATTCGGCTTCGGTTCGTCACAGGAAATCTGCTCGCTTGGTGGCGACTTGGCAGACTCTGCGACCATCGCCGCCTCTGCCGATTGTGTCTGTTCCCGGAATCAGTCGGGCGGGCGGACTCGAACATTCGACTTCTGGGGCGTAACCGCGCGCTCCGCGCCAAGACGGACACACGGTTTGACCGACCTAACTGGGGGTGAATTGTTCGTTCGCTCGAAGAATGCGCTTGACTGACGAGTCACCGTCATCGGGAAGGTTTGCCTCACCGGAATCTTCCACCAGGAGTCGCCACCACGATGAAACCGCTTCGATCTTGGACTCACGTTGGACTGTTGTTGGCCATCTCGATCTGGACTGCGCTGAACCCGGCGCACTCGGACGACCCCTTGTCGCCGACAGAGTCTGAGCGTCCGGCTGTCGTCAACCCCGATGTGGTGTCCGAGGAGGACACTGCGCCGGCCACGAAAACGGAATCCAATCCTGAGCCGAAGGTCGCCGCGGAAACTCTCAGTCCAGAGCCCGAAAGTTCGCTGCCCACGACGACAGTGACACCTCCCACCGGCGAGTCCAGCGTTCCCAAGCCAGAAACGCCGATGGACATCGACTCGCAATTCGAGACGCCAATCGAGGTCAACCCGCAACCCGCGAACGAGAGTCCTCGTCCACTGTTTTCCGGCCCATCCTCAACTAAAGTTCAAGCCCCAATCCGCGAAGTCCAAAAGCTGCCTCAGCCTGCTCCGGTTGTCGCAGCACCGGTTGATCCGCTCGTGAAGTTGGCCACGGACGCTGTTGAAGTTTCCAGCCGGCGTTACTTAACGGCCGACATGCACACGCCGTGGCAAATCATTCACGGATTGCTGGCCTATCGCCAGGACTTCCAGCTCAAGCTCAAAGACAGTGACAAGAAAATTAACGCGATCGAGTGGGCCTCCAGCGGCGTGAATTTCCGTGGCGAGTCACTGTTTCAGAAAACTCCGTACGGCGGCCGCGCGCATCCCTTCAGCCAGATTTTCTATTTTGAGGGTCATCCCACACAGTTCATGGCGTACTTGACGATGTGCCGTCTGCCACCGTCGCATGAGTTTAAGACCGCCAGTGGCGAAGTCGTCACCGTTCAGGACATCATCAACAACGCCAAGATGGAAGTGACTCGCGCTCCGGACGTCGAGATGACCTGGACGCTGTGGGCGTTGGCTCACTATCTCGAACCGACGGCACAATGGGTCAACAAGAATGGCGAACATTGGAGCATGGAAGAACTGCTCCGCGTGGAGTTGCGGAACGCGATCTACGACAGCCCGTGCGGTGGAACTCACAGCTTGTTCGCGATCGCGTACGCACGCAACGCACACTTGCAGTCAAAACAACCGTTGCGCGGCGTTTGGCTCGAAGCCGATCAGAAGATTCAACGCTTTATTGCCGAGGCCAAAGCCCTGCAGAATTCCGATGGCAGTTTCTCGAAGCACTATTTCAAGGGCCGCGATTTCAGCAACGACTTCAATACTCGAATCACTGGTTCCGGTCACATGATCGAATGGCTGATGGTCGCTCTGCCACAATCACGCCTGTCGGAGCCGTGGGTTCAAAATGGGATTCGCTGTGTGGCTCAGGACCTGATCGAAAACCGCCACCAGAACGCCGAGTGCGGTCCGCTGTATCACGCCGTCGATGGCTTGCAGATCTACCGCGAGCGAATGCAGATCGCCGCTCAGGTGGCTCAACGCATGTCATCAGGTGCGAATGGATGGAAGGCGGCTCCGGGTGCTCAGTGGCCGCAGCCAAAGACGCTCGTCAAGGCTGGACAGCAAGAGGACTCGAACCTGGTGACCACCGAGATTCAATCCAAATCCGCGTTACCGCAACCGTCGATGACCTCGAAACCGGGCGATGAAATCGTCGTCCCGAAACGAGTTCGCCCGGCAGTGACTGCCGAGAAGCCCGCGGATTCCGCACGACAGTAACGGCGGTTTGAAAACCAGCACGACGCGCCAGCGAGTGGTTGTTGACCGAGATTCCGACCACTCGCTGGCGCGTCGTGCTGATATGAAATCACTTCTGCGGCTCGACCTGCAGCAGCGTGTACGGCACGAGACCCAGTGAGTAGATGCGGCCATCACTCGTCTGGGCACAGCCGAGGTTGACGTACTTCGTCGTTGTTGTGCCGTCCGGGAGTTTGACGATCCCGTAGTGCATCGGCAGCGGCTTCCCCTCCTTATCGACAAACTCGGTGAAGTCTGGGTTCTTGATCGAGACCGGGCCAAGGTCGCGTGGTCCAGCCGAGCCAGGGCGATAGTGGATGTAGTGCAGCAGATTCATTCCAGGAACTTCCTTCTCGAAGCGGCCGCCTTCGGTGACGGCAGCGCAGACCTCGCCGGTGGGGCCGACGCACATGGCTCGGCAGTCGACGGTCTTCGCACCAGGGACCAGCGTGCCGAGACTGCGGCCGGGCAACGTGTCGCCCTTGGCGGTCAAGTCGTAGGCGTAGAGTTGATTGGTGCTCATCGGCAGGCAGTACAAAGTCTTGCCGTCGGGCGAGATGTCCCAGTTGATCGGGTGTCCCGTCGGGAGCGCGAGGTTTGATTCCTTGGTCGGCGGCTGTCCGTCGATCGTCTGCTTCAGCCGTACGAGCTCGTTGGTATTGGGATCGAAACGCGCGATCTCTCCGCCGAGGATCGGATGGTACGCTCGGCCGAGGTGGTCGATGCTGATGAACGCGAAGATGTGATGGCAGTCCATCAGATCGCGATACGTCCCTTTCTCCAGATTCAGAATCATGAAGTGCGAATCTTCCGGCTGCTTGTCCGCGCAGGTCGAGATGTACGCGATGCCGCGCGACTCATCGGGCGTGATGCTGATGATGCCGTGATGCGGCACCGGAATCGGATAGACGCGCGTCTTGCCCGTCATCGGGTCGTAGACCATCGGATAGCCGCCGGGGTAGTCCTCCCACTTCTCGTTCTTATCCTTCTCTGGATAGCCCTGTTTGGTGGCGAAGTAGATTTTGCCGCTGGCTCCGACATTGTTCCGCGTGTGGATTTTCGACTGCGCCGCGAAACCGGTGGCGGTCGTGCCGATCTCTTTGTGCGTATCGACAACGATTTTCATCTGCTTGGTGGCTGGATCGAACTCGACCAGGTACGAGCCGACACCGTACTTCGCCGTGCCGATATAGAGCCGCCCATTCTTGCCGGCGACGATCGAAAAGTAGCCGCTCCCTTGATTGGTCGTCTCTTTGGGAATCGCGTAGGCGGTAGCCGGTAGCCAATTCAGTTTCGGTTCCTCGGCCTTGACCGGCGTGAAGCAGAGTCCAGTCAAGAAACACATGGCGAGAACACGCAGGCGAATCGCAGTGAACATCGACGGTCTCCTTCGGAAAAGTGTGATGCTGAAGTGTCCGGCCGAAAGCCGTCCGCCGAAAGCCGATGGCCGTGATACCGTTTTTCCGAAGTCGTCAAAAACGGCACTACGGCTGTCGGCCGACGGCGATCGGCATTCGGCCGGGTTAGGGGTCGGACTTGATGACGAGGCGTTGATCCAGGGCAACATCGCGACGTTCCCAACGACCGCGACCGTGAGGCAGCACGACTTCAATGTCACACTTCTCGATCGCGCCGAATCCGAAGTGCGCAATCGATTCCTGACCGGACGTGTAGCCGCAACTGGCGGTAATTTCTTTCGCGCCGAGCAACGCTTTCGGTTGGCCGAGTTGACCGGCCGGATAAACACGAATGACCGCTCCGATGCCGGTGCGATTGACTCCGGCCTTCGCGGTTCCTTCGACCGCGACGTCGAGCCAGTGACCGCCGGGAGTTTCATTCCGCAGCAGCATCGAGCGGGCGGTGACCCACCAGTTGGCGAGGAAGAAATCCAAGCGGCCGTCACGATCGAAGTCGCCGCTGGGTCCGGGGGCCGTGTAGATGATTTTCTTTTCGCGTTCGAGCTTGTCGAAGAACTCACCCGTGCCGGCCATCTTGATGTCGTCGGGGGTCGGAAAATCGTTTACCGCCAAAGCGTCTTCACGGAAGCGCGGCAAACCGGTCGCCGCATCGACGCCGAAGCTTTGGAAGATTACCGGAAAAGACTTGCCTCCCGCGAACTTCACGATCGGCGTCGAGATGTCCGGCCAACCGTCGTTGTTGAAGTCCTGAATCTCGACATGCGGAGCTTTCATCGGCAGCGGCTTCAGACCAACCGCTGACGTGACGTCTTCATACTTCGGGAGGCCATCCACCAGACCGCGATGCAAATACAGTCGCACCGGCACTCCGCCGACATGCCACGGCTGACTGAAGTGATGCCCGACCAAAATGTCCGGCTGGCCGTCTCGATTTACGTCGGCGATGGAAACTCCGCAAGTTGTGTCGTCGAGCGTGTGGGTCGTGTAATCCCAAGTGAAGTCGGCGTGAGTCTTCGGAAGCTCGCGAAACGCTCCGCGACCATCGTTGATGAAAAGGTGATTCCCCGGATCGCGTCCCGCCTTCAGCAAGTCGCGACCGGCAATGAAGAGGTCCGGCCAACCATCGCCGGTGACGTCTCCGGAGGCGACTCCCAAGCCGGTGGCCAGTGCGGGCAGTCCGACCTTCGCGGTCACGTCTTGAAACTTCAGGCTGCCGAGATTCCGCAGCAGCTTCGTGCGGCCGGCTCCCCCTTGATAGATGCACTCGCCGACCAGCAGATCAAGCAGTCCATCGCCGTCATAATCGAGCACCGTCACGCTGCGGCCCGCGAAGTCTCCGGTGACTGTCGGCCGCGATCCGGATTCCACAGAAACATCGCTGAAGCGTCCGCCGCCATCGTTGCGAAACAGAAAATTCGGCGCTCCGTAATGCGGTTGCTTGTAGGCGGCGGCGTCGATCGCGTGATTCGACAGGTACAGATCGAGATCGCCGTCGTTGTCGAGATCGGCAAACACCGACCCACTCGCCCGACCGAAAACTCGCAACGCGGGTTGCTCATCGAGCGTGAACTTGCCGCGCACGTTGCGAAACAACTGATTCGGCTTCGAGTCATACGGATGCCCGCCGAACGTGGAGACATACATATCGGGCCAGCCATCGCCGTCGATGTCGCCCCACGCCGCCGAATGCCCCGCGATCTTGCTGACGTGCGGAAACAAGCCCACCTGGTCACCAACGTCGCGAAAGACGAACTGGGCTTCGGCGAGGTCCGTCGTGCCGATCAGCACGAGACAACTGCCGACCAGCGGCAACCAGAATCGGGACCAGTGCGTTCTCACGTTCATCGCGCACGCTCCTTTCGGAAGACGCCGGGCTTCGTGGAGACACAGACAAGCTAGCAAGCGGTCATGGTCTGCTCCAGCAAGCCGCCAACCTCGACATAGGCCTTGTCGGTCTTCTCGCGAACGAGCTTGTCGTGCTCAGCTTTCGCCTTGTCGGTCGAACCGAACGGCTTCGTCTTCGATTGCCCGTCGATCCCGATTCGTCCTCAGCGAGTCGTCACGTCACTCGAACTGGTTGCTTTGCGAACCGGCTTCTGTGGCAAAGCCGAGTCGATTCGCTCAGTCTCGGCAGCGTCACCGCGATACTTGCGGATTATGCGCAGTTCCGGATTATGCGCACTGCAACCTCGGTCATGCGTCTGTTTGGCGGTGCTCGTGGTCTTGCGGTGCGCATAATCACAGTTGCTCCAGGAATGCCATGATTGACTTGGCAGGGACTCTTTGCTGCTTTCGAATGCGTGGCGGTTCCAGGAGTGACAGAGCCTCTCGCTTCGATTCGAGATCCGCGGCCAAGTACTGATGGGTCGTTTCGATGCTCTCATGGCCCAGCCACATCGCGATCGTGGAGAGATCGACGCCTGATTGCAGGAGGTGCATGGCGGTCGTGTGGCGGATCGTGTGAGGAGACACGCGAGCTGTCCGCATGGTGGGGCATTTCGTCGCCGCACGCTGCACCGCGATCTTGAGACGTTGCGCGACTCCCGACCGGCTCATCGGTTCGCCTCGACTGTTGGGCAGCAAGGGAGAATCCGGTGTCAGGCCGGATCGCTTCGCTGCGTAACCGCAGCGAACCAAGTAATCCACATACTGTTTGACAACCGGTCCAGGACGATTCTCTGGGCTCGAACGCAACAACTCCGCTGACATGGATGCCTTCCTTTCCACAAAGGGGTGAAGAAAGGCTCCATGATTATGCTGAGCTTGAACGAAAACGTCGCCGTGCAGCTTTCTGCCGTGCAGTCGGTCATCGACGGCCTGATGGTTGATCGCCCAAGACGCAACATCCTGCGCCGGCCCAAATGAGCGGAGGCCCACATGCAGCTCGTGATTGATCCCGCGGGCGGCGTCCGTTGCTTGTACGACGAGACGCTACCTCTCACTGAACTCGGCCGTTTGAGTATTCAACGCGGCTCGCACGTCGAACCGAACGAAGCCGGCCAATGGACCGCCGACTTGTCACCAGTCGGAGGGCCGCACCTCGGACCTTTTGCGACGCGCTCTGCGGCACTGAATGCCGAGCGCGAGTGGCTCGAACAGAATTGGTTGGGCCACGGATGAAACACTGATCAAGCACGGACTAGATGGAGCACTCCCTCTTGATCCGTGTTTCGTCCGTGAGATCCGTGGTCCTGCTTTTGACTTGTTGTTTGTCGCCTCGCGTGTGCGGGGCGGTTGCTGTTGTTCGCGACCGCTCCGGGGGGCGGTCGTTGTCTTTTCCCAAGGAGTCTACGACATGAGCCAACGAGATTTGAACCGCGCCGTTTCTAAAGCCACCGGCGAAAACATCGCCACCATCGCTGGCATGGGGTTCGTCGAACTGACGCGAATTCCCATCGAACGCGAACCCAACGTCCTGGACTGGGACGAATACGACCTCGAACGCAACGTGGCCGTCATCCCGCAACGCCGCCGGCCGGCGACTGCCGCCTAATCGCTCGCGGACTATTTCCCTTTCAGCCGGCATCGTGGCGGGGCACTCCCGCCGCGACGCCGGCTTCCTTCTTCCGAAAGGCTCCGCCTTGATTACGATTTCTCGACAACTCGTCAAACAGCTTCGCGGCGTCTTCCGCCGAATGCTGCCCCGTTCGCCCAGCAAGCTCGATCAGACCGTGCAGTTCGTCGCGGGCGATGATGGACAGCGAGCACGTCTGTGCAACCGCGCTGGGGCCGTGGAATACCACCTCGCTGGCAACTTTCCGCCGGAATCGCTGGCCGTCACGCTCGATGCGCTGAGTGCCTGCGAAGGAACGCGTGCCCAGGAGAATGTTTCGTTGGAGGCCTGCACCGATGGCGGCGTGATCGTCCGCTGGGACGACCGCTCGATTCCCCGCTCGATCGTGGCGGACGCTGCACCGAATGAAGCGGAGATGCCGGCGCTGCCGACTTCCTTCGCGACCAATCCACCGCGCTTGTTGGCCGCACTCAAGGACACGATGGAGACTACGGAGCACGATTCGATGCGGTACGCAACGAACTGTGTCCAGCTTCGCGGAAACGATGGCCGCGTGGCTGCCACCGATGGCAGCCAGGTGTTGTGCGAGTCTGGCTTTGCATTCCCGTGGGAAGATGAAGTGCTCGTGCTGCGACCGAATGTGTTTGCGAGCCGCGATCTGCCGACCGACCAAGCAGTGGAAGTTGGCCGCACCGAGCAGCACATCGCCGTGCGGATCGGGCCGTGGACGATCTGGCTGCTGATCGAAAAGGTCGGCCGTTTTCCGGATCTCGACAACGTGATTCCGGATGTGGCCATTGCCACGACGCGGTTGCAACTGACCGAAGACGATGTCCGTTACTTGCTCGACGTCGTCCCCCGGTTGCCCAGTGAAGACTCCGGAAATGGTCCCCTGACCGTCGATCTCAACGGCCAGGTCGCACTGCTGGCCAGCGGCGGCAACAACTTGCCGATCACGCAGGCTGTGCTCAGCAACTCCCGGCGCACTGGCGAGGAATTGTGCTGGAGCACCGATCGCAAGTTTCTGGCTCGCGCGCTGCGACTGGGCTTCCGCGAACTCTTCCTGCACGGAGCCGAATCGCCCTCCGTCTGTCGTGACGAACATCGCACCTACCTCTGGGCGCTGCTCACCGCGGATGGGGCCTTGGCTCCGACCGACAACATGGTCTCACTGACTTCACCACTCACCACGGTGGCGACCTCCACGCGGCGGAATCGCATTCCCGCGCCGCGCCGTCACCACCGAGACACCGAAAGGACAACAACCCACATGCCCCGCAATCGCATTGCCGCAACCTTGGCCGGCACCACGCCTGAACCTGCCAATGGCTCGGCACCTCCGGCCCAGGTCACTGAGGCCGAGAGTCACGACAAGACCACCGGCCTGGGCAGCGTGCTCAGCGAGGCCGAAGCCGGACAGGCATCTCTGCGCGAGGCCCACACACGCGTCAGCCGCTTGATCGCGGCCCTCAAACGGCAGCACCGCCAATCCAAGCTGATGCAGACCACGCTCGCGTCCATCAAGCAGCTTCAGCAGCTCGAAGTTTGAGCGATGCAACCAACCTGCCATGTAGGCCGTGATCCGCCAGTCGTTGCGCGACTGACGGGTCACGGCCTCGCTTCTTGCGCCCGCGCAGAGGTTGCGGGCGTTTCTTTGTTCTCGCCCATCAGGAGATTTTTCAATGGGTGCCCGCCAGAAACTCAACTCCGCCTACGTCAACGGCGCACTACTTCTCGCGACGGTCGTCGGCGCTGGCTGTGGATCATTCACGGCGTTCGTCTTGGCCGCGCTGTTCTTCATGGCCTCGTCGTTGTACACCGGCGACCTCCGTCCGGGTTCCGGGCCGCGCTATCCCTCGCGTCCGCCGCCCACTCGTCCGTCGCGGATCAGCGACAACCGGCCCGTGATCTACCTGCCGACGCGACGCATCTCGCGGCGACGTCGCTAACGCCGTTGGGCTCGTCTGTGTCTGCCCTCTCCCCCTCTCCCAAGGAGACTCTGCATGCCGCTGACCCTCAATGTCGGTCTCAGCCGCAAAGTGGGTGAGGCCAATTTCAGCTCGCGCGGAGCCAGCGTGAATCTGGAATTGGAACTCGACTCGGCCATCGCCGAAGAGCCGGAACGCCTGCAAGAACGCATTCGGCAATTGTTCCACATTGCCAAAGGCTCCATCGACGAAGAACTGAATTCCGCCGGTGAAGAAACGCCGGCGAACGGCCGACGCTCAACCGATGTTCAGAAACGGCACGCTGCCGGACAGAACGGTGGTCATCGACTGAACGCGAACGCCAACGGCCAACGCTCTTCGAACCGGCCGACGGCCACGTCCTCGCAGGTCCGCGCGCTGCACACCATCGTCCACCGACAACGGCTGGACTTGGCGGCCTTGTTGCAAAAGCGCTTCAATCACGAGCGGCCGGACGCGCTGACCATTACCGAGGCCAGCGAGCTCATCGACGAACTGAAGAACAACAACACTGCTTCGGCCGGAGGTCACCGATGATCGAGTTCCAATTGCTTCCGCGCGGCAGCCCGAAAGCGCCGAAAGTTAAGCACGCCGAGGTCGTGCCGAATCACTCGAGGCCCGCACCAGCGGCTCAACGCGCGGCACCGCGCGACCATATCAGTTTTCTTCGATCTCACTTTTTCGGACCTGTTCGCTGCGCTTCTTCTTTAAGTGGTTGATGGGGTGCTGAATCAGGCGGCGACTTGGGTGAGGATTTGGCCGTCTTGGAATTTGGTGTCTTTGGCGACTTCGATCAGCAGCGCGGCTGCGTTGAAGGTTCGCCAATGTTGAGCCGCGGACTAGGCGAGCTTGAAGAGCATGGTCAGCGTGGCCTGCCGAGTGCCGTTGCCTTTCGTGCGGCGGTGACGCAAGCGAATCGTCGCGAACGTCGATTCGATGGGGTTCGTGGTTCTCAAGTGTCTCCAGTGTTCGGCGGGGAAGTCGTAGAAGGTGAGGAGTTCGTCGCGGTCCTTCTTCAGGCAGTCGGTCGCCTTGGGATACTTCGCCGAGTAATCCTCCAGGAAGTGGTCGAAGGCTTCGATCGCCGCGGCGCGAGTCGGGGCCATCCAAATCTCGTGCAGCTTGGCCTTGGCTTTGGGTTGCAGCGTCTTGGGAAGTTTGTCCAAGACGTTGGCGGTCTTGTGAACCCAGCAGCGTTGTTCGCGCGTGCTGGGCCATTCTTTTCGCAACGCGGCCCAGAAGCCCAAGGCTCCATCGCCGACGGCCAGCTTGGGAGCGATCGTCAGGCCGCGACGTTTCAAATCGCGAATCACTTCCAACCACGATAACTCGCACTCGCGATGACCGGCCTCGACCGCCAGCAGTTCTGTCTGACCCTCCTTCGTGACGCCGATCAGCACCAGCAAACAGACGCGATCGTCTTCCAGCCGCACGTTCGAGTAGATGCCGTCGGCCCACACGTAAACGTATTCCTTCCCGGCCAGCGCCGCTTCGACCAGGTCTCGTATTCGTCCTGCCAGACCGACTTCAACCGCGTGATCGTGTTGGCGGAAAGTCCCGGACATTTCGGGCCGACCAACGCCGCGAGCGCTTCTTGAAAATCCCCCGTGCTGATTCCCTTGAGGTACAGCCACGGAATCAGCTCCTCCAGCGATTGGGTCCTCCGCAAGTACGGCGGCAGAATCTTCGACGAGAACCGCTCCCGTTCGTCGTCCGGCCGTCAATCATGCACGCGCGGCTGACGCACTTCCACCGGACCGATCCCCGTGAGAATCGTCCGCTCCGGCAAGTGTCCGTTGCGAACCACCAGCCTCCGGCCTCCATCGTCCGTGAGCGTGGACCGCTCGCTCAGCCACTCCTGAACTTCCTGCTCCACGGCCCGAGCCAACAACTCGCGAGCCCCCGTTCGCAGAACTTCCGTGAGCAGATCCTTCCCGAATCCCGGCTCCAAGTCCGCAGACACGGGCAAAACATTCGACGTCTCGATAACTTCTGACAAGGTGGTGTGCTCCTGGAAAAGAAATGGGATGTTGTCCAATGCTGTTCGGCACGACTGAGGCCATTGGTTGGGTGGTCGGTCCAGAGGACGACTTTTCGAGGCGGCGCGCGGTCTTCAGGCGAGTTGCTCGGTGTGGGTGAGTGTGCTGGCGGATCTTTCGGCGCAGCGCGAAGTGACGCGGACGCCGTGAGCACCATGACCCCTCCCTTGGAGTTAGCGTGATGCGGCAGCGTCGCGTGCTTGGAGTTTCGCCAAGTGCGCCGCCAGTTCGTCGTCCGTGGCCCAGCCCATCAGGTAGTAGCACAACATCTCGTGCGTGCGCTTGGTCGGTTGGCGGCCGGTCCAGAGATTGATCAGTAGGCAGGCGATGATCGCGCAATTGTAGTGCCCTTTTCGAAAATGGAGCGTCCTTGAAACTGGCGTGTTGTAGAGTCACACCAGAAAGGACGCATGATGAAGAAACCACGACGTCAGTTTTCAGCGGCGGACAAAGTCGCGATCGTCAAAGCTCACGTGGTCG
>SYJG01000487.1 GCA_005798445.1 Planctomyces sp. | reverse complement strand
GCAAAGGGCGTGACGATGGGGATTACATTCTGGATGGTCGTCATCGCGTTTGTGTTGTGTGCGTCCACGGTCAGAACCAAGCGTTGAAATCCGAAAGGCAGAGTGATGGCCACGATCTAAAAAGCGACATTCACCAAGCCGCTGCCGGCGGGAGCGGAAATCGTCACGGTCAAAGGGCAACGCTGTGCCCGTTGGCGAAGCGGCAAGGGCAAACAGCGGACGGCTCCCATCTCCGTCGGCCAAGATGGTCAAGAGCGGGTGACGATCACGGCGGCGACGTTCACCGCTCGATACGCGGACGCGGACGGACATTGGCAGCGAGTGGCGACGGGCTGCCGTGATGAAGTCGCAGCGCGGGCCGTGCTCGCCGAGTTGGTTCGCCGTGTCGAATTGGTCGGTGCCAACGTCATCACGCCCGAACAAGACGCGGTTGCCGATCAACAGAGCGTGCCGTTTGCAGATCATGTCGCGGTGTTCGTGAATCGTAGGACGAAACGCTCACCGAACGGCGTCACGCTGGTCGGGCAGAACAATTCGCGGGCGCGGTTGACTCGACTGGCGAACGAATGCGAGTTTCGAGTGCTGTCGGACATGCGGTCGGAACTGCTCGACCGCTGGATGCGTGACCGTCTGACGGACGGCATGTCGCCCGCGAACATCAACGAGTTTCGAAACGAGTTGGTCATCTTCGCGAACTGGTGCGTTCGCAACAAACGGCTGTTGGTGAACCCCGTCAACGACGTGCCCAAGCTGGACGCGACCGCGAACCCCGGACGCAAGCGGCGGTCGATGACCGAAGCGGCGTTGGTCAACTTGCTGCGGGTCGCTCGTTGGCGTCCGCTCGCCGAGTTTGGCCGGCTGCGGGCGAAAACGAAGTCCGAAGACGGCAACGCTGTGATTGAAGTGACCGAGAACAAATCCAAGCGGGGGAAATGGACGTACTCGCCGCTGACGTTGGATGGCCTGGAAGCCGCTGTCGAGCGTGCCCGCGAACAGTTGAAGGGCAATCCGCAGTTCATCGCGAAGCAAGAGCGGCTCGGCCGGGAGCGGGAGTTGATCTTCAAGACGCTCGTCCTGACCGGACTCCGCAAAGGGGAGTTGGCATCGGTCACGGTCGGACAACTTGACCTCGATACCGACTTCCCGCTCGTCACGTTGAACTCGGCGGACGAAAAGAACCGTGAAGGGAATTCGCTCCCGCTCCGCCGCGACTTGGCCGATGAATTACGGAAGTGGCTGGCAACGCTCCAAAACGAACGCCAAGGGGCGAGCGACGCGGACGGCGATCGAATCGCTCTGACGTTCCAACGCAACGCGGGCGACGCTCTGCCGCTCGATACGCCGCTGTTCACTGTCCCCAAGGCATTGGTCCGCATTCTCGACCGTGACTTGGTTGCGGCCGGCATCCCGAAGCGCGACGAACGCGGGCGGACGATCGACGTCCACGCTCTGCGGCATTCGTTCGGCACGCTGTTGAGCAAAGGGGGCGTGACTCCGCGAACCGCTCAAGCGGCGATGCGTCACTCCGACATCTCGTTGACGATGACAACCTACACCGACCCGAAGTTGCTGGACGTGCAAGGGGCGTTGGACGCTCTGCCATCGTTGCCGCTGACCGACTCCCCGATTCCAAAACGTGAATCCGCCAGAGCGACCGGGACGGATCACGCCCGAAGTTTGCTTGGACAAGGGCTTGGCAAAATCGGTACAAGCGAGGCCATTCCGAGCCACTCGCTGACACATTCGCCGACTCCGACCGCTGTTGCCGGTTCGACTCACTGGCTCGCTGAAAACCCCGCGAAACCCAACGAAAAAGCCTTGTTCGCGGGATTTGCGAACAAGGCTTTTCGAGTGGAGCGGAAGGGAGTTGAACCCTCGACCTCTGCATCGCAAACGCAGCGACCTAGCCCCACGAGTCAAAGCCCGCACGGGGTTGTAGCGACTGACGAATTTGGTTGCACCAACGGTTGCACCGAGTCACCGGAATACGAACCGGGTGAAGCGGTCAGCGGCTCGGTTTCGAGTCGGGTGGAGTCGCCACCAATCAAGGCGAATTCGTTCTCTGCCGCGCTGGCGATGATTTCTGCGTTGCCGTGATCAGATGCTGTGCAGGCGGATGCGGTGCGGCGGTTGATGACTGATGGGATCCAAATTCCAATTCGCGCCGAGCGATTCCGTTCGCCAATGACTCTTGAGGAATTCAAACTTCATCGCGGCATCAACGCCGGCTGCGAATGGACAAAGACCCTGGCAAATGACCGGTTTCTTGTGGACGATGTGGCGGCAATTTCCCTGGATCTTCGCGTTCTCCCGTGAGTGTCCGCCAATGGCCATTCTCCTGGATCAGTTCGTCAAGCAGCTTGAGGACAGTGGAATTTTCGATGGAGACGCGCTCAAAAGTTTCATCCCACCCCAAGCGTCGCCGAAGGATGCCGAGGAGCTGGCTCGTGAACTGGTCAAGCAGAAGAAGCTGACCAAGTTTCAGGCAGAGCAGATCTACGCCGACAGAGGAAAGTCGCTGACACTGGGCAACTACGTCATCCTCGACAAGCTGGGCCAGGGTGGCATGGGAATGGTGCTGAAGGCTCGGCATCAGCGAATGGATCGGTTGGTGGCATTGAAAGTGATGTCGCCGACGGCGGTCAAGACGCCAGATGCGTTGAAGCGATTTCATCGCGAAGTGCAGGCAGCGGCGAAATTACGGCATCCCAACATTGTTGCCGCCGACGACGCGGACGAAGCCAAGGGGACGCACTTCCTGGTCATGGAGTTCGTTGATGGCAACGACCTGTCGCAGTTGGTCAAGAAGAACGGGCCGCTGCCAGTTGAGACGGCGGTGCGGTGCATCATCCAAGCGGCGCGCGGGTTGGAATTCGCTCACGAGCGGGGGGTCATTCATCGCGACATTAAGCCGGCGAACCTACTGATCGACGCGAAGGGGACGGTAAAGATTCTCGACATGGGGTTGGCTCGGATTGACGGAGCCGTTGGCGGTTCGTCCGAGAGCGGGGCTGACTTCGACCGGCACGATCATGGGGACGGTCGATTACATGTCCCCCGAACAGGCGATGGATAACCGAAGTGATTGCCGAGCTCGAACGATGTTTGTCGGGCGGCTCGGCGACGGTTGCGTTTGAACGATCCGGGAGCAGTGCGACGAACGTTGCTGCGAGCGATACTGCGGGTAGCGGGAATGAGTTGCAAGATTTCCTGCGGCAGATCAGTGGCGAAGAGCCTGCGACGGCGACTTCCCGCAAGGCTTCGGGGACGGTGGTGTCACCGTCGTCGGTCGATGCCGAGACGATGATTTCGTCGGCAGGAGAGGGGGGAACTGATCCGCGTACCGAGCACTCGCTGACGATGGAGAAGTCAGGCGAGCGGCAGGGCGTCAGCCCTCCGAGACTTTCAGGAACCCAGGAACTCCGAGGAACAAAGGGACTCCGAGGGCTGACGCCCAGCGGCTCGCCGAAGCGCAGAGTGAAATTGTTAATCGGTTCAATCGCGGCGGTTGTCGTCCTGCTGGCGGTTGTGTTCGCCATGCGCGACAAGTCGGGCACGTTGATTCTGGAGATCAACGACGGCGAGATCGCAGTGACGCTCGGCGAGAACGGGCGCACGGTGCAAGGGAAATCGAAGCACACGCTGCGGGTGCCGGTTGGTGAGCTGGTGCTGCACGTCGAACGGGAGAAGCTCGCGTTCGACACCGATCCGATTGACATCCCGAAGGGGAAGCCGGTCTCGGTCAAGGTGGAGAAAGTGGGCCGGCGCGTGCGAGCGATGTCGGGCTCGACGTTGCTCGGTCATCGGGAAGGCGGCCATCGAAATCGTCCCATATCCCGGCGACGGCGAGTGACACGTCTGGCGGCAACGTTGCGCCAATGAAGTCAGGAGGCACCGCACTGGTATTCAAGAAGGGTGATTCCGTCAAGATTCCCTCGTTGAACTACGATGGCGGGCCGTTGACGGTCGAGTTGACCATGCGCGGCGGCGGCACGGCGTTCGCGAGCTTTGGAAAATCCAAAGCCGTGTTGTGGGGCGGCGGCGGTGCATTGAGCGGCGTGAGCTTAGATGTTGGTGCCTCGACCGTCGTGGCTCGCGAACAGAACAGCCGCTTGACCGTGACGGAACCGCATCGAATCGCCGCCGTCTTCGATGGCGAGCGGCTGCTGTATTTCATTGACGGCAAGCTGCAGAGCCTCGGCGTGGCAAGTCCTCAAGAGGCGAAGGCACCGTCCGGAACCTATATCGGCGGACTGGTCGGTGTATTGTGGTATGAAGGCGTGTTGGACGAAGTGCGTGTCTCGAATGTGGTTCGTTATGCGGCGGACTACGCTCCGAAGGATCGCTTCGACGCCGACGCGAACACGCTGGCCCTGTATCACTTCGACGAAGGCCAGGGGGACAAGCTCACGGATTCCTCCGGCCACCAGCATCACGGCCAGATCGTCGGAGCGAAGTGGGTGCGGACAGATCTAGGGACGGGCGATCTGAAATCTCAAACCTCAGATTTGAAGTCTCCTGCCCCGCCACCCGCCAAAGCTCCGTTCGACGCGCAGCAAGCCCGCACGCATCAAGAGGCGTGGTCCAAGCACCTCGGCGTGCCGGTCGAGAAGGAAGTCGAGCTGCCCGGTGGCGCGAAGATCAACTTCATGCTCATCCCACCGGGTGAGTTCATGATGGGTTCCAGCAAGGACGAACAGGAGCACTTCATCCAGAGGTTGGAAGAAACGCCTGTCCTGAAAACCGAAAAGATCATCATTCGCCTGGAAGAGCCCCAACATCCCGTCCGGATCACGCGTCCCTTCTACCTGGCCAGGCTGGAAACGACCCAGGCGCTGTGGGAATCCGTGATGGGAATGAACCCGGCGAAGTGGCCAGGAACGGATCGACCCGTGGAACACGTGAGCTGGGACGACATCCAGTCGTTTCTCACGAAGCTGAACTCCCGCATGGAAATGGCGGGGATGAAATTCATTCTGCCCAGCGAGGCTCAATGGGAACACGCCTGCCGGGCGGGAACGACCACGCGCTGGTTCTGGGGGGACGACGAAGCTGCGTTTCCGGAATTCGCCTGGTGCAACAAGAACGAGAAGCCTGAACGAGTCGGACTATTAAAGCCCAATGCCTGGGGGCTCCACGACATGCTCGGCAATGTGCAGGACTGGTGCGCGAATCGGGGTGGGCTTTATCCGTCATCTCTCGAAATCGATTCGCTTGTCCTGCCGACTGAGACTACGGAGGGACATGCTTTTCGCGGCGGAAGCCGGGGGGAACCTCTTCGGCATTGTCGGTCGGCAAGTCGCGGCGGATTCAATGCGGATTACAAAGGCATCTTCCACGGCTTTCGACTGGTGGCGAAGAAACATCAAGAGGCGTGGGCCAAGCATCTTGGCACGACGGTCGAGACGACCAACTCGGTCGGCGCGAAGATGATCCTCATCCCGCCCGGCGAATTTTTGATGGGCTCGACTGCTTCCGTTTTGAAAGCGCTGCGTGCCGAAGGTGGCACCGGCGACAGCCGCGCCAGTCGGCGATGACCACCGGGAGGACGAACGATGACCTGAACTCGTTCCTTGCTCCCCTGCGTCGTCGCTTTGCTTGTCGTCGCTCAGCCGGTGGCCGTGCAGTCCTCGGGCGAGGTCACCGATCCGAAGGGGAAGAAGCGACACCGGGTTCAAGTGCAGTTGACGGCCACTCGAGCCGGCACTTATCGCTTCGACATCGGCAAAGGCGGGAACTCGGCCCAACTCACCACCTCGGATACGACGCGGCATTGGGCACGTTCACTCGGCGGCTGCCACTGACTTTCTTGAGCAACGTGGCAGGTCTGACCCAGGATCCCGCCTGGGTGTATATCCCCAAGGGGACCAAGTCCCTGGACCTGGAAGTGTGGGACAAGTAGCGCTAGAAATACATCAGTCAGAGTCTATCCGAAAAGTTGACCTGACCTAACCAAGGAGATCGGCTACCGTTAGACCGTCATCGAGCAAAGGAGTGCCAAGCCGTGACGGAGCCACGGACGGTATCGAGGAAAGCCTATCCCAGTGACCTGACGGACGAGCAATGGGTGATCCTCCAACCGTTGTTGCCACTCGCGAAGCACGGTGGGCGGTGTCGAGAAGTGGATTTGCGAGACGTGATGAATTCGATCCTGTACTTGGATCGAACCGGCTGTCAGTGGGACATGCTGCCCCATGACTTGTTGCCCAAAAGCACGGTTTACGAAGACTTCGCGGCGTGGCGCGATGACGGCACGCTGACCAAAATCGTCGCCACCCTGCGGGCTCGAATTCGTGTTCGGGAAGGGCGTGAACCCACGCCCAGCGCGGCCTGCATCGACACGCAGTCCGTCAAGACCACGGAGGTGGGGGGACCGGATCGCGGCTACGACTGCGGAAAGAAAACGTCATTTGCTGGTGGATACGCGGGGATTGCTGCTGGCCGTCGTCGTCACTGCAGCGAACTTGGATGACGGCACCGCAGCACCAAAACTGTTGGCCTGTGTGACCGCCGAAGAGTTGCCGCGGTTGTCCGTCATCTTTGGAGACAACAAGTACCACAATCACTCGTTGAACGCTTGGTTGGTGAAACATCGACCGCAGTGGAGCATCGAAGTGCAATCACCACTACCGGGCACCAAGTGCTTCCACGCGGTTCGCAAACGCTGGGTTGTGGAGCGAACCAATGCTGGGAACGGCCGCTCACGCCGTAACAGCAAGGACTACGAACGCATCACCGCCTCGGCCGAAGCCATAATTCCAATCAGTGCCATTCACCTGATGCTCAAACGCCTCGAACCCGCCGATCCACCCGTGACCTTCAACTACAGACGCAATCAAAACACAACTCCGTCGGCAGCAGCGGCATAAGAACCTCGAAACTTTTCGGATAGCCTCTGAGAGAGCGTGCGGGAAGATAAGAGTTCTGGACAAGGAAGTCCTGCCCGCCTTACGAGTCCGCCGTTGTGAACTGGTAGAACCATCAATACGCAGCGGAGGATTGGCATGGACGCCCAGGAACAAATCCGAAAGCCCTATCCGAGTG
>SYJG01000486.1 GCA_005798445.1 Planctomyces sp. | reverse complement strand
AGCCTAGAGCTGGAGTCTCGGACTCCCGCGCTGGGTCGATTACTCAGGGCGATTAGCTCAGTTGGTAGAGCGCCATGTTTACACCGTGGATGTCGTGGGTTCGAGCCCCTCATCGCCCACTGAACAAACAAGAACCTTCGGATTTCCGAGGGTTCTTGCATTTGTGGTGATTCCGTGCGTCCCAAAGACACCACTTGCAGCGGTGTGATGCGTCGCTTTTTGGAAGTCCACTTCGCGGACTTGCAGGTAATGTTGGCGAGCAATTGCCACGGAGTTCCCCAGCCACACACAGACGACATGAGAGGGGAACCGCTCTTCCAACTCGGTCTGACGAGAGGCTCGCAGGTTGTGCCACAGACGCGGCCAAGGCGTCACGCCAGCCCGCTTGATGATCTTCTCGAATCGAGTTCTGAGGTTGGTGTCGCTGCGTAGCCCACCCACAACGAACTCCGCGCCAACGGGAGCATGGTCGAACACGTCTTCCAGGTACGGCCGCAATTCGGCGAACAGCGGCACAACGCGCGTCCCTTTGCCCTGATGATGTTCGGTCTTGGGACTGGTGACAGTCATCCGGTTCGCGGACCAGTCAATATCGCGCCATCGGAGCAGACATGGCTCAGAGGGGACTCGGAGACCGCCGAACCGTGACAACGCGACCAACAGCCGCCACTCGGCGTTGGGGCAAGCGTCGATCACTTTGGCGATGGTCTCCAGGTCGATGAATCGAGCGTTCTCCGGGTTCGACTTCGGGCCGCCACTGACATCATCGAACGGATTCGACGGGATCAGCTTTCGGCGGACGGCATCCCGAAAGAATTGCTTGGCCTGACCACAACGGCGAGCGACCGTAGCAGCGGCCAATCCACGCTTGGCATTCCCCTTCGGCTTCAATTGGCGGGTTCTCAGGCTTTGAGCCACTGCGTCCCAGCCCTCAGCCGGCTCGACTTCCGTTTGACGAATGAACGCCATGACCTTGTCGAGCCGGTAGAGTTCTTCTCGCCGCGATTGGTAAATCTGCCCGATCGACTTCGGCAGCTTCGGGGACTTGAGCCAGCGGGCTTTCAGTTCGCGGGCCGCTCGCATGTTGGCGTTGAGCAGCACAGCGGCGACATCGAACAGCTTCACGCCCAATGTCTCGGATTCCGACTTCGCAGCGTCGGGATCGTCACCGCGCCGTTGCAGAGCGCGTCGAAAGTCGTCGGCATCGGCCGGCGTGATGCTGTCGAGCGGTCGATCAGCCCCGAACTCGTCCAACAAATTGTTGGCGGTGTTCCGGTAAGTGATCTGTGTCGCGGCCTTCACGTCGTCGCGGCGTTTCTGGTAGCCGGCGAGAAACTCGCCCAGCGTGATTCGTGTCGCCGTTTCGGGCGGTTGGAGCAGCCCCACGGCCGCCAGCTTGTCGAGCATCACGGGAGCGAGGTCTGCCAGCCATTCGGCTGTTGTGCGTCGCTGCGAGCGGTTGAGCATCCCCGCGTTGATGATTTCCTCAACGTGGTCACAGACCAAGCGGGCATTGTTCATCGACACTTTGCCGAGTCGGAGGGTTTGGCGTTTCCCATCCAGGCCGGCGAATTGCACTTTGCGGAGACCGGTTTCCCGATCCGTTGAAACAGAAGCCATGTCGGAACCTTTCTGCAACGCCACCCACGCGGGGCCGGGTTGCAGTCCGGCACACCGCGCAGGCGGCAAAGGTGCGAGGATGATATTCGAGGATCGGCAGTTCGTCCCGATCAAACATGGTGCCGCGCGGAGATTCGTTCTCTCCGATCATCGGCACGTCGGGAGCGCGGCCTACGGTATCGCTTTCGTTTCGGAGTCGATCCACCGTTGAAGTTCGGCCGGCGTGAAGAGAACTCGGCGTCCTACGCGAAGCGGCATCAAGGGGGCATTCGGCCGCGATACAGACGCGGTGAGTTGATCCAACAATCGCGGACAGATGCCGAGTGCCGCCGCGGCTTGTATTCGATCCAAGAGCAGCTTCGGCGTCCTATTTGGTTTCGGCCGGCGCAGAGCAGCCGGCAACAACGATGTGGAATTCATCGTGACAGCTCCCCTGGTCAGATTGTGAAATCAGGAACGAACTCGGCTGAGTTGGCATTGTTCGGATTCGATTTGCCATCCGTTGGCCAATTTGCCTCCGAGCGCATTGGCTGCACTTGGTCCGGTGGGACAGCGATCCACACGGTTGCCGGTCTGCCCGATCGGTTCATCCGCATGTTCGCGGAACCTTTGACTCGGCCGAGCTCCACGAGGCGGTTGCGTCGTGGTCGCTGCGAATTGCCGCTCATGTTCAGAGCGTCTTGCTGCTCTTCATCGGTCGCGCCGCGATCGCTGCGCGATTCGAGGAAGCGGAAGACTCGCATGAGTTGTGGACCTGCAAACGGTCTCATCGACTCGGCCGCCAATTTGCTGGTCGCGGTGTGATTGTGCGGCAGGTTGTCAGGTCGATCGTCGGGGAATAAGGTTCGGTCGGTCATTTCATCGTTTCCTTGGTCGGGACGTGATGTGTGCTGAGTGAAGATCCGCGAGCGGACGCCTCATTGCGTGGGGCGTCCGTTTCCGTTGGAGTGGTTGGGGCCGGCGGACTCCGCGCGTCGCCCTCGTGGATCAAGCGTTGCGAGTCGTCATCAGCGGTGACGGATTCAGCCCGATCGTCAGAGGGTTTTTGGACGCTCGCCAAACTGGAATCTTGCGTCGTGGTTTGAGGCTGCATACCGGCGCTCCGCCTCAGTCGAGCCATCATCGCGTCGAACTTGGCGTTCGGCGTCGGTCAGTTCTGGTTGCTTGGGTGCCAAGGCTTTCGTCTGGGCTTCAGCGGCCAGTCGTTTGGCTTCCTTGGCCGCTTCCCGTTGCCGAACAAATTTGGCATCGGGTTTTGCCCAACCCAGTTCGATGGGAATGATCGGGCCGACTTTGGTCAGCCGGTGAAAGAGTGCTCCCGATTTCCACGCGCCGGCGTTGGTGCGGTAGTGCTGGATGACCAGCATTGCTCGCTCTGGCGTGTATCCTCGCTCGCGAGCCACGGTGACTGCCTCGGTTGCCTTGGCAACGCCTTCCTTTTCCAACTCACCTTCCACCTCCCGCCATTCGTCGCTGTTGGAGGGGGAGGGTTCTTGGGGAATGTTCAAGGGAATGTTTGGCGGACATGGGTGTCCGGAGACTGCGGACGCGGGTGTCCGTCCCGGTCGGTCATCCGCGTCCGGGGTGAGCGGACTTGAATGTCCGGGGTTGCTCGTTGAGGGGGAGTCAGACCCCGGACACTGGTGTCCGGGGTTGAGCAGCCGCTCCCATCGGATGCGATACTCGGTCGTCATGCCCGGTCGCTCGTTGGATTCGATCAGCCCTCTTGTTTCGAGACTTCGCAGCAGCCGGCGAACGTGCCGCGGAGTGACCCCTGTTCGCCGCGAGAGCGTGTTGATGCTGTCGAACAACACACCGTTCGGCCGCAAGTTGGTGCGGTACAGCAGAGCGAACAGCAGTAACCGCTCGGCCGGCGGTATCGCCGCGTCCAGGATCGCTCCGATGGCGTCCCAATAGTTCTCTGGTGCAATCACGGACGAACTACCCACGAGACACCTCGCTTTCGCCACGGCGAGCTTCACGTCGCGCGTCGATTGCATTCAATTCGTGCCGAACCATCGCCACGGCTTGCCGGTCGTAAAGCCGGAGAGTTCCGGCGCGGGCGGATGGTTGGATGTGCGGACGTGTCGCCAACACGTTGAGCACGCGGTGAAGCGGCTCACGCAACTGTTTCGCAATGACCCCCGGTGTAATCAACTTCGGGGGCGTCTCGTTGGCCTTCATCTTCGGGACTCCTGAGCAATTTGGTGTGCGAGGCACACGCCTCGTGCCAGTAGTCCCGCGTTCGCGACGTTGCGCGAAAACACTGGGAATTCACGCTCCGAATGCCATCGCGAACGTTCGCGAACAGTTCACCGCGACTTGACTTTTCTGCGCGGCTTCCGGGTATCGGGATCTGTCAGGTAGATGGCTGCCAACTCTTGCAGCTTGGCAGGCGGCATCGCGGCCAATTTCTCCTTGTCCTCATTCGTTCGACATTCCGCCTTCAACGGGGTCAGCAAATCATCATTGCCAACGTCACCGTCCAAATCCGGCATCTCGTCCACCGTCGCGACGGTCGCTCCCACGGCGTCTGACCATTGCCCAGCGATCACGAATTTCGTTTGGTTCTCCGAATCGCTCTTGGCCTTTGCCATCACCGCTGACCGCCTCACCGCCTTGGACATGGTGGACGGCGCACAGCCAACGATCTTGGCAAATGCGTTGACTCCCGGCCACGGATTGCGTTCCAAGTGCTGTTCAGCATTCCGAATGACGACCGTCAACGGCATCCCTTTGCGAGAGACGGTCGGCGTCTTGTCAGTCTCGTTCCCTCCAACAGCGTCCCACAACTCACAGACGGCTTGCGCGTGTTCTTGAAGTTCGCCGAAGACTTGATAACGGGACTCTTCAAACGCCTTGCGAACAATCCGATACAGGTCACGTTGAGCGTCGTTGACCGCCTTCAGCATCGGAAGGAAATACGCTCCAACCCCTGCGGTGCCGACAGCAGCGTTCGCGGCATAAAATGCCTTTGCCAGCGCTCCAAAACCGTCGCGGGGTTCAAACTCCGCAATCAACAGCGTCGCCTTGCCACTTGGGAAACGGCCGGCAACTTGTCCGAAGTTCCGAATCCTTCGCTGTGTCTCCGCGTCCGCAGCGTCTTCACGAAGAGCCGCACAAAGATCGTCGCGCTGTTGAATCACCAGCGTCACAAACTGCGACACCGCGCCCCGGTATGCCGACATGTCGAGAACCTTTCTGCAACGCCACTCACGCGGGGCCGGGTTGCAGTCCGGCACACCGCGCAGGCGGCAAAGGTGATGACCGTCGCCAACCTACCAGCCTCCCGGACACACTGCCAACAGACCGAGGGGGCCGGGGGCCGGTCGTTTTTTGACGGGATATCCTCTTGTAGACCGCACCGTCCCATCCGGGGTTTGCTGTCAAAATTGACCCCCTGAGTTTTTTGGGGAGATGTTCACCGTCGGCCACCATCAACAGGCCGGCAATTCTCGGTTCGTTTGGTTGGATGGCGTGGGGATCGTCCCCAATTCGACCGACTCTCAAAATTGGGTTCGTGGCGTTCTCAACAAACTGGCACACAGCGTTCCAGTTTGTTTCACCAGCCGGCAGAAATGCGAATGCCCATTTCGGCAACCAGCCCGATCACGCTTCCCGATCCGTCGCCACCGCCTCACCGACTTTCACGCCAAGTTGCCGATCGACGAATTCCCACACTGCCAGCAGAGCATCCGCCGACAGTTTCGGCAACGCGGCCACGATCGCAGCCAAGCCGGCATCGTCATCGGCCAAGAGCACGTCCCCACCGCCACGCGCTTCGGCCGATGCGTCGCTTTCTGCGTCGCCTCTCACTCGATCAGCGTTCTTTACCCCGAAAACGTGAGGGGGTTCGAGTCCCTCATCGCCCAGCTTCATTGTGAGAACCCTCGAATCGTCGAGGGTTTTTGCATTCGCGGTGCGAGCCAGTCCGATTGTGAACTGCTGGACTTGGCCTGCGTCGGCTTGGCTTCCAAGGCGTCTCCCAACGACGGCAGTT
>SYJG01000485.1 GCA_005798445.1 Planctomyces sp. | reverse complement strand
CTAGCCGTTCTCCTCCCGTTGCTCTCCACCCCGTCTCACGACGACGCAGTTACGTTCGGATACAAAGTTCAAACCAACTTCGACGAGGACTTACACCTCACTGATTCAATCCACTTGCAAACGCACTAGCCGTCTCGCTCCCGCGAGGCAGAGCAACATCCAGTTGCTGACAACGAGGGATCGACTGCGTCGTGATTGCGAAAGTCACTCGGTGTAGGCTCCGCCTCGCAGGAGCGAGGCGGCTACGTTCACAGTCACTTCGACCGAGGGTTCCGCAGGAAGTAGAAGAACCCGTCTTCCGCTCCGCCGAGGAAATCGGGGACGCCATCGCCGTCCCAATCGACGGTCGTGGGGCTGACGTCGTGGCTGGCGATGTTGCGCGAGTCCAGCTTGCCCATGTCCTTGAAGGGCCACGTTCCGTCACGCGACTCCATCTGCCGCAGCCAATTCGCGTTTTCGGAATTGACCAGCAGGTCGAGCTTTCCGTCGCCGTCCCAATCGGTCGCGCACAGCTTGCGACGTCCGCTCTTGCCCGCCCGGCCGCCGTTGAGCAACAACGGTTTTTCATTCTCATCGAGAAACGCTCGGTGCGGAGGCATCAGTTTGAGTTGGCCATCGATCTTGCGTCGTTCAAACAGCGACAAGAATCCTTCGTGGTCGAGCATCGCCAGATCGAGCAGCCCATCGTTGTTCCAATCGGCGAGCACCGGCGTCGTGCGCCATTGCGTCGCGAGTTCCTTGCCGACCGGCGTCCACCACGTCCAAGCCGGCTTCGGTGGCGCGCCGGTCCATTCGACTTCGACCGGCTGCGGCTCGGCGAGTTTCGGAGTCGTGCGTGTGCCAACATTCTTCAACCATTGCACTCGGCCCCAAATCGAATTGAAGACGATGTCCGGCAATCCGTCGGCATCCCAATCAGCAACGTTGAGCGTCGTGTAACCCCACTTCGCCTCGGCTGGCCCCTGAATCGAACCGTTCGGACCAGCCATCACGCGAAACGTTTTACCGTCCGCTTCCAGCCGGCGCGCTGCCGCCCACTTCGGTGACGCGACCTTCGGACCGCTCAGGTTCTCGAAGAACTCGATGTAGCCCGACGTGTTTCCGGAGACGATGTCGGTGTCGCCGTCGCCGTCCCAATCGAAACCCACCGGCGTCGCCAGCGCACCGCTTTGCAACTCGTCGGCCTCTTGCTGGAAATAGCGTGGCGGCTCGAATTGCGGCAACCGATCGACGACGCGGCCGGTGTTCTCGACGAATGCGACTCGGCCGTCCTCATCACCGACGATCAAATCGAAGTCGCCGTCTTTGTCCCAATCGAAGGCGACCGGGGCGATCATTTCCAGGTCCATCGTCAGCGGCTTGTCACCGTTCATCAACCGCCGACCTCGCGCGTACTTCGGCTGAGTGCGCGATCCGACGTTTTCAAAATACGTGAACCCATCGAGAAACTCGCCGCAGAGCAAATCGAGATCACCGTCCCCATCGAAATCCACGAAGTTCGGCGACGGACAACCAAACGTGTCGATCCGTTTGCCGTCCGCTTCGAGTAACTCTGGCTCGGCGTACTTGGGCTTCGCGGTCGAACCGCTGTTGCGGACCAAATACACCAAACCGTGCAACGGCCCGTTCGTCCAGCGACCTTTCTCATCCCAAGCATCGTCCCAACCGTAGTCCGCCCAGTCCTCGACGGCGACCACCAAGTCGAGTGCTCCGTCGCCGTCATAATCAACGTACCGCCATTGATTGTGCCGAACTTTGAAAAGCCCTTCGGTCTTGCCGACCTGCGTCTTGTGAATGTTCGCCGGCAGCGGCAGTTTGACCGAGGCATCAATGCCGCTCTTCAGGAAGTCTGGATGCTCGTTCCCCGCCGTCAGCACTCGCAAACCGCCATCGACGTACGACGGCATCGTGTAGTGCTTGCCGGCTCCGAGTCGCTTTGCCGCTTTGAAGACCGGCAGCTTCTCGCGCGGGCCGCTGACGTTCTCGAACAGGTACGTCCCGTTGTACGGCTTGTCGGGACAGACCACGATCAAGTCGTGATCGCCGTCCCCATCCACGTCCCACGGCACCGGCCACGCCCACAAGCCGACACCCAGATCGACGACCAAACCGGGGTTGTTGTACTTGATCCGCTGCAAACCGTCGGCTGCAAACAGCGGAGTGACGGACAGGGCCAACCAACCAAGAATGACCAGCGTCGTTTTCTTTCCAATCATTGATGAGGTTCCCAACAAAAATTCACCCCACCGAGCTTGCCTCGGTGGCTCGCGGGTCTCTGCACTACGACTTCGCATGCGGAGAAGTAGTGCAGAGACCTGGAACCACCGGGGCAAGCCCGGTGGGGTGGCGGGTCAATTGGCCGCCAAGCTGACGCAGACGATCTCTTTGTCGTTGCGAGCGAACACGCAGCGATGGGCGAACGCCGGATGCGACCAGACGATTTGCCGTCCGCCCGCTTGACCGGTCGGCTCCAGCAGCTTGGCCCGGCTGAGTTCTTCGTAGCCCTGCGGAGTCAGCTTCGCGAGGATCAATTCGCCTTGCTCGTTGGCGATGAAGAATCGGTCCTGATGTTGAATCAAGAATGCATTCGCCCAGCGAGCATTCCGAGCCTTGTCGGCTCCGGTCGCGGTGAGGTTCTCCCAAACTCGCTGACCGCTGTCCGCCTTTAGGCAGCGGACTTGCCCGTAACTGCACACGCCGTAGATGTGCCCATCGACGATGAACGGCGTCGGCATGATCGAATGCAGGCCGTCGGTCTGACGTTCATTCTTCCCCTTGCCGCGCCACAGTTCGGTCACTCCCGGCTTGTCACCGTCGAGCTTCAACATCAGCGGCCCGTCGTAGAACGCGGTGACAAACAACTGGTCTCCCGCATTGCGAGCCATCGGTGCCGTCAGCCCCTCCTTCACCGTGAACGATTTTGACCAGAGCACCTTGCCGGTCTCTGGATCAAGCCCGTTGACCGCATCGGGCAGCCACGCGATGAGCTGGCGAACTCCAGCCGCTTCGTAGATCACCGGCGGGCTGTATCCGGGACCGTGCGGCCCGCTGGCTGACAACGCTCGCCACAATTCTTTTCCGGTCGCGAGATCAAACGCGACGACCGCTGTTTCCGCTCCGCCGACAAAACAGATCAGCTTGTTCCCATCCACCAGAGGATGCGACGCGAAGCCCCACACCGGCGTCGAACGGATCGCGAAATCCTTTTTCAATTCGCGCGACCAGATCACTTTGCCGTCGCTCGCCGACAGACAAAACAGGTGCCCTTCCGACCCCAGCGAATAGACTTTGCCGTCGTGAACCGTCGGCGTGCAGCGCGGGCCGGCTGGATAACTGACCGTATAAACGCACGGGTACTTGTGCTCCCAAAGTTGCTTGCCGGTCGCCTCGTCCAAGCAGAGCACTTGCTCCGATGACGGCACTGCTCCCCGTTCAAACGGACTCGACGGGTCCTTCGCGTCGGTCGTGACTCGATCCGTGACAAAGACTCGATCACCAACCACCGCCGGCCCGGAATATCCCGCTCCAATCGGAGTGCTCCACTTCCGAGCCAGCCCTTTCTCCGGCAGCCGTTCGACAATGCCGGTCTCTCGCCAGACACCGTCTCGCTGTGGCCCCAACCACTGCGGCCAATCGTCCGCGAATCCGATGGCCGCTCCGCAGAGCATCGTGAGTGTGACTGCCAAACAACTCGCGCGAGCTGTGAACATCGGACGCTCCTGACAAAAGAAACCTACAAACGAGGTCATTCTTCGTTGTCTTCGTTTCCTTCTGTTCTGATTCTGAAGGATTGAAACAGAAGGACGCGAAGGGAACGAAGATTTCTGGTTCCTCAGCAGAATCTGTGAGTGAACAGCGTGTGAACGAAGGAGAGAAGCATCCTGGAGTGATCTCTGATAGGAATGATGTTGTTGACGACAATCATTTCGACCGGGGAGTTCCAGGATGCGACTGCAGACAT
>SYJG01000484.1 GCA_005798445.1 Planctomyces sp. | reverse complement strand
GGGGTGAGGGACACATGAAACAGATGACTCTGCCTCACCGCAACTTCCACCAACGAATCCCTCATCCGGCCTTCGGCCACCCTCTCCCAAAGGGAGAGGGACTTCGTTCGCCAGCCGGTCCATGATCGCGCCAGTGTCGTCGCGAGAGCGGTCGTCGATCGCGATGACCTCGAAGTCGGGATAGTCCGACGCGAGTAGCGATTTCAGTCCCGCCTCGATCTTATGTCCTTCATCACGAGCCGGCACGACCACCGATACTCGCGGCCACGACGGCGGATCGGGTAGCCGATCGGATTGCCGCTTCAGCGATCGGCCGAACATCCACACGGTCGGGACACCCGACACGACGGCCCAGATCGCGAACAGAATCCAGCCCACCACTTCGATCGTCGTCTGCAAGGTTGCAACCCCTTTGAGGCTTCTCAACAATCCGCGCAACTTAGCGACGCTCGTCACGAAACTCACTCACTCGCGAAAACACCATGCCCGACCTGCAAGACCTGACTCGGAAACTCAACACGAACAACGGCTCGAAGATTGTGCTGCTCGTCGCCGACGGACTCGGCGGACTGCCGCTGACGCCGGACGGACTGACGGAACTCGAAACGGCGAGGACGCCGAATCTCGATGCGCTCGCGAAGCGCGGCACGCTCGGCCTGAGCACGCCGGTTCTACCGGGCATCACACCGGGGAGCGGGCCGGGACATCTTGGCCTCTTCGGTTACGATCCGCTGGAATACCAAATCGGACGCGGTGTTCTGGAAGCGCTCGGCATCGACTTCGAGCTTGGCCCCAACGACGTCGCGATCCGAGGGAACTTCTGCACGACCGACGCCAACGGCCTCATCACCGATCGCCGAGCCGGCCGCATCGCCACCGAAGAAGGGGAGCGAGTCGTCGCGAAGCTCGCCAAGGCGATCAAGATTCCCGGCATCGAAGTCTTCGTGCAGCACGTCAAGGAATATCGACTCGTCATCGTGCTGCGTGCCGAGGGACTCGGCGGCGACGTCGAGGACACCGATCCGCAGAAGACCGGCGTCGCGCCGCTCGAACCGACCGCTCGCAGCGCGGCATCGCAACGGACGGCCGAGCTGCTCAAAGAATTCATCCGCCAGGCTCGTGACATCCTGATGGACGAGCCGAAAGCCAATCTGCTGACGCTGCGCGGCATCGACAAGAAGCCGCCGATTCCTACGTTCGAGGAAATGTACGGCATGAAGCCCGGAGCCATCGCCGTCTATCCGATGTACCGCGGCCTCGCGCGGCTGGTCAGCATGAACGTGCTCGACGCGGGCCAGACGTTGAGCGATCAAATGTCGCGGCTCGAACAGTCTTGGAACGACTTCGATTTCTTCTTCGTCCACTTCAAATACACCGACTCCACCGGCGAGGACGGCAACTTCCCCGAGAAGGTCCGCCGCATCGAAGAACTCGACGCCGCGATCCCACGCATCACCGCGCTGAAGCCCGACGTCCTGATCGTCACCGGCGATCACAGCACGCCGAGCAAAATGAAATCGCACAGTTGGCACCCGGTTCCCGTTCTCCTCGCCGCCGAGGAACGCTGCCGCCCGGACCTCTGCGACAAGTTCGGCGAACGCGAATGCCTGCGCGGCGGACTCGGCCAATTCCCAGCCAAGTACCTGATGGGCTTCGCACTGGCTCACGCCGGACGACTCGACAAATTCGGAGCGTGACCTTCGATGATCGCTGACTGGCAACGCGAGATTCTCGAATCGGGCTTTGCCGTTCTGCCGCACGTCTTCTCGGCGGAGGAAGTCGCGGAATTGGTTGTCGGTCTCGACGCGGTGATGAACCAAACGAGCGAGGCCGAAGGACCAATCCGCGACAAAGCCGGGACCGTGTATGCCGGTCGCAATCTGCTGCGGCTGTTTGAGCCGGCGAAAACGATTTGGCGGCGATCGCCGCTGCTTGAGTTGCTGCGAGACGTGCTTGGCCCCGAGTTCGGGTTGGTCCGAGTGTTGTTTTTCGACAAGCCGCCGGAGCGGACGTGGGCGTTGCCGTGGCACAAGGATTTGACGATCGCTGTGAAGCCGCACTCCGGCGAGAGCAAGATCTTCAGCAAGCCGACGTTGAAGGCCGGAGTGCCGCACGTCGAGGCGAGTCGAGAGAAACTCGAAGCGATGCTGACGCTGCGGATTCATCTCGACGACATGACCGACGAGAACGGACCGCTGCTGGTCATCCCCGGTTCGCATCGGCTCGGCAAAGAGCCAGTCGCGAGCTACGAAACCGCGCGGACCATTCTGGGCTCGCGCGGTGACGTCCTGGCGATGCGGCCGATGCTGGCTCATCGCAGCATTTCGTCGCGAGAAGGGACAACGCTGCATCGCCGCACCCTGCACTTGGAGTTCTCTGGCCTGCCGCACTTGCCAGATGGATTCGAGTGGCACGATTTCCATTCGCCGTAACTCAATCGACGAACGCGAACTCATTCGCCAAGAGCAGCGACTGCACGAAGGCCGTCCAGCGTTCCGTGGTCGGCATGTCGCCGAGAAACTCGCGAGCAGCTTGTTGCTCGGCGTCGGTGGGCGTTCGCTGGAAGCAGATCAGAAAGAGTTGTCGGACGCGCGAAGCCGGATCGGCTTGTGCCACGACTTCTGGGCGGAACTGCAACCGCCGGGCGACCTCAAACGAAAGGTCGCCGTTCATCAAGAAGAGCGCCTGCGGAGCGACCATCGTGGAGTCCCGCTGCGGGTTCGTTGCGGCGGGAGTCGGGAAGTCGAACGTCGTCAGCAGATTCGGAACGTCGAGCCGATCCAGAGAACCGTACAGCGTCCGACGCGGATTGAAGCCGTTGAGCAATTCGACCGACTCGCCGCCGACGCGACGATTCATTTCTCCGGAGGTCACCAGCAAGGCGTCTCGCAACGATTCCCATTCAAGCCGGCGACGATTTGCGTGCGACAACCAGCGGTTGTCTGGATCGGCCGATGGCCGAGAGCCGTCGGCCGACAGCCGTAATCCTTTTTCCGAATCGCTCGACGACTGATACGTCGCCGACAAGATGACCGTGCGATGCAGCCACTTCATCGACCAGCCGGATTTCACGAAGTTCGCCGCCAGCCAATCGAGCAACTCCGGATGCGACGGCGGATCGCTGCGCAGACCGAAGTCACTGGGCGTCTTCACGAGTCCGGTGCCGAAGTGGTGCATCCAAACTCGATTGACGAACACACGCGCGGTCAGCGGGTTGCGGGGATCGACGATCGACTGTGCGAGTTCCAGTCGGCCGCTGCTGTTCGCGAACGGCTTGCGTTCGGGAGTCGCGATCGCGAGCGATTGTCTCGGAACAGACGCTCCGAACCGGTTCGGATTGCCGCGCAAGAAGATCTGCGGATCGAACGGCGTCGCATCATCGACCAAGACCATTGCGCGGGCCGGTGCGCCGGCGGTCGTCATGCTCCACTGTTCGAGTTCTTTGATGAGCTTCTGATATTCGCCCTGTGTTGGCCGGTCGGGGAACAGTGACAAGAATCCCCAGCCCATCGCCAGCGGCACGTCGGGTGGTGCATCAGGCCCGTAGAGCACACGGCGGATTTCTTCCTCATGCGGATCGGAGAGCGGAGCCAGTTTCGTCGACTGCCACTTCTCTTCAATCCGTTTGAAGAGTTCGCCGTAGCGTGCCGCGACCTCGGCCAGTGATTTCGGTGGTGGTTCGCAAACAGTGGCGATGACGAGTGGATTCAGGGGTTGGGATAACGGCTTTCGGCTTTCGGCCATCGGCTCTCGGCCGGACTTCAGGCGGTCGCAGACTTCGGCGGCTTTGGTTGCGAATTGCTCGACGGACAAGGCCGCGAACTCGGTCCACGCTTGCCAGACCGGATGCGGTTTCTTGCGTGCCGCTTCCAGTGCGACTTGCCAGCGGAGCGTCATCGTCGGGTTCACGTCGTTCGTATCAGCCAGCAGCATGAAGTCGTCGGTCGGAGGTTTCTCCATCTGAGCTTGTGCGGCCAACAGATACTCAGCCGCGCGAGTTCGAGCCGACACGACCAACGCCGCGTGCTTGCCGGTCACGAAGTCGGTCAGCTTCTTCTGACGAACGGTCATCTCCGTGGAAAACTTCGCGTACTCGTCCGTCTGCGGCGGCGGCAAGAATTCGGGAAGCAGCGTCGGTTCGATCGAACTGCGGAACACGCCGTACAGCGAGTAGTAATCGGCCTGTGGGATCGGATCGAACTTGTGGTCGTGACACCGAGCACACGTTGCCGTCAGCCCCAACAATCCGCGCGAGACAACGTCGATTCGGTCATCCAAGACGTCATGCAAGTTGTTCATGAACCGCCCACCGAGCGTCAGGAATCCCATCGCCGTGAGAGGTCGCTTGTCACCACCAAGCTCAAGCTGATCCGCCGCGAGTTGTTCGATCACAAAGCGATCAAACGGCAGATCATCGTTGAACGAGCGGATGACGTAATCGCGGTACGTCCAGGCCCACGCGAATTTCTTTTCCTCGAAGAAGACGTAGCCCTTCGTGTCGGCGTAGCGAGCCACGTCCAACCAATGCCGCCCCCAACGCTCGCCGTAGTGCGGCGATGACAGCAACCGATCCACGACTTTCTCGAACGCATTGGGGGAACCATCCGCCAGGAATTCTTTCAGCTCATCCGGCGTCGGTGGGAGGCCAATCAAATCGAACGACACACGGCGCAGCAGCGTCCGCTTGTCGGCGGAGTGCGACGGCGATAATCCGGCCTCGCGCATTTTCGCCAGCACAAACCGGTCGAGTGATGTGCTTGACCAGTCGTCGTTCGGCAGCCGAGGCACGGGGGGCAAGACCATCGGTTGAAACGCCCAATGCTTCGCCGCCGCATCGGCTACTGGTGCGGCGGCATCGTCCGGCCAGAAGGCTCCGCGACGAATCCACTCGGCCAAAACATCGACCTCTTCGGCCGCCAGAGGTTTGTCGGGAGGCATCTTGCGGCCCCCCTCGCGGCGAATCGCCAGCAGCAACTCGCTTTGATCGAGCTGCTTCGAGTCGATGACGGCACCGTTGTCGCCACCTTTCTTGAAGCCGGCTTTCGTGTCGAGCCGCAAGTTCGATTCTTGTTTCTTCGCGCCATGACAGGCCTGACATCTCGCAACGAGAATTGGCCGCACCTTGGATTCAAAGTCCCGTTGCTCATCGGCCGCGCGAACGCTCAGGACATTGAGCAGGATGAATGCGACGACGCTCATCGAACGCAGGAGTGGCGGAAAATGAGGGACGAAAAATGAAATGCAACGTTGACTGGCCGTCTTCATTTTCTGCCCTTCATTTTCCGCCAGCCGCACTTTTCAAAATTGACGCAACGCATCCATCAACCGATCCACATCTTCTACAGTCGTCGTCGGTCCAAAGCTGATGCGAATCGTACCGCCTGCTTCCAGAGTGCCGAGACTGCGATGGGCTCCGGGAGCACAGTGCAAACCAGCACGCACTTGAATCTGAAAGTCCTGATCTAGGATCGCCGCCATCTCCTGCGGATCAAAGCCATCCACGACGAAGCTGAGCACACCGACGACGAGTTCGTCCGGTAGATCGGCTGCGAAGAGCCTCACCGACTTCGAGCTTGAAATCCCGTCCATCAAGTAGCGGCGCAGCTTCAATTCGTGAGCATGCAGTTCGGCGATGTCTTGTTGCTCCAACCATTCCATCGCCGCTTCCAAGCCGAACAGTCCGGGAGCATTGTGATTACCAGACTCGTATTTATCGGGCAGACGATCAGGTTGCCGGTCATCCTCGCTGAGCGAGCCGGTCCCTCCCTGCCGAAAGCTGGCGACGTGCTGCTCGATGCCGGATCGAAGATACAACAAGCCCGTGCCGAGCGGGCCAAGCAAGCCTTTGTGTCCCGGACAGGCCAGCAGGTCGATGGGACTGTTCCGTACGTCGATCGGCAGATGTCCTGCCGTTTGCGCGGCATCGACCAGCATGAACGCTCCAGCGTCTCGCGCGATCGCTCCGACGTCGTCAATCGGTTGAACGATGCCAGTGACGTTCGAGGCGTGCAGCAGTGCGATCAACTTCGTTTTGGGTCGCAGAGAGTCACGAATTTTCGCCGGTTCGACGCGGCCGTTGGATTCCGGCTCGACCAACGTCGTCTCGATGCCGAACCGTCGCCGCAGTTCGCTCAACGGACGCAGCACTGAGTTGTGTTCCAAACTTGAAGCGATGACGTGATCGCCGGGCCGGAGACAACCGTGAATCGCGACGTTCAGGCTATCCGTGCCATTGAACGTGAAAACCATCCGATCCGACGATTCTGCGTTGAAGTGCTGCGCCGCTCGTTGCCGACACCGAGCGATCGTCGTGTCAACTTCTGAAGCGGCTCGCGTCGCGCCCCGCCCCGCGGCAACGCCGAGTTCGAAGTGGTAGCGATCCATCGCCGTCAGCACGCCTTCCGGCTTCGGCCAGCTCGTCGCCGCGTTGTCGAGGTAGCAGCGTGTCATGCCCAGTAACCCGTAGCGTCAGCGAGGGCGAACGCTTCACAGAGCTTCGATCGACGTTTCTTGGTGCGCCCACCCTCGCTGACGCTTCGAGGTTGTGAGTTTTTCACCGTAAGCGCTTGGTGTTCGATTTCCCTGGCGGATTTTTTGCTCAGGGGCTTGGTGATTTGGTTGGTGTTGTATTTTCTTGCGACGTGGAGGTCGCGTTGGGTGGCC
>SYJG01000483.1 GCA_005798445.1 Planctomyces sp. | reverse complement strand
CGGCTTGGCTCCACTCACGTCCGGCCAACCTTGCAACCGCGTCAACACCGCATGAACCCGCGCCCGAATCGACTTTGGCAGCCGGTCCAACTGTCGCACGGCTTCCGAGTCCAAGACGACGTGACGCATGATCGCATTTTCCAATCGTTGACAAGTTTGTCAACACTGTGAATCGTCATTCCAGCAGGACGACATCAAGAATCTTCCAGTGAGCCACACACTAACTTCGCACAAAGATTTCAAAGCCGGCTCGGCTGACAGCAGAGCAACACTACGGCTTGACCAATGCCAAGCGTTCGCGAACGTCTCCCCATCGTTGTTTTGAGATGATGTCCACGAACATCGCCACGCGGGTTTTCTTGATTCGGTCTTTCGGAATCCGCAGAACGTGTAGAGCGGTTGCCAACATCAAGCGGGCGTGAGCTTCGGTCGCGCCCAAGACCGGCGAGGACAGCGTCAATTGCCAGCGGTGCCATTCCCGTAGCGCGACTGAGTCCTGAAGGTGCTCTGCCTTCAACGGCTCGAATGCTTTCAGGCCGTGGAAGCATTCAGGAATCTCGGAATGCGGGAATGGATCAATCGAGCGGCCAACGAACTCTTGCAGCTCCGGCCAGTCGGGCAACGAGTCGCATGGCTTCTTTCCAACTTTGCCTTTCGGCCCGGTCGTCGTTCTCCGGCCCGGTTCGGTTAGAGATTCTTGAAGACACAAATCGGAAGCCGCAGACAGAGACAGAGACGAAGACGAAGACACAGACGAAGAGCCGTCGTTTTGCGATTGGCCAGGCGATGGCCGTGAGTTGTTCCCTGCCATCGTGTGGCCATTGGCCGGAGCATGGCCGTTGCCATTCCAACGGGCGTCCGCGCCGGCTTTCCCTTTCTTGGATTGCTCTTCGCGGTACTTCGCCTGTTTCTCACGCTCGTCTTCCAACCTGACGTTCCACATTCGTCCGTCTGCAACCAGAAACTTCTCCATCACAGCGGGAGGAATCTCCGTGCCAACCAGCAGTTTGGTTTTGGAAGTATCGAGCCGGCCTTTCGCCCATTGGAGACACAGCAGCCGGATGTAGATGCCGGCCTCTTCGTGGGTCATGTCCGCGATGCCGATGAGGAAATCGGCCGGGTAGAATTGAAACGCGGGAGTTGCTTTCATCACACCCCCTCCCCATCGTTGAAGAGCGTGCCTTGGCTCTTGTGTTCGTTGGCGACCATGATCGTGTTGAGCATCAGCAGCACGTCGCGAAGTCGAGATTCGAGAGCTTCGCGTTTTCCTTCGGCGATGCCCCACAACGCCTGTCGGCCACGATGTCGAGCCGGCCGGCACGATCGAATCGAGCCGACTTCCACGATCAGCCGTTGTTTCAATAACCGAAGGATGATGCCGCCGAGCCAATGCCCGCCGTCGTCATGTTTCGCAGCCAGGTCGTTCACGGCGTCGTCACCCGACGCGCGTCCCTTCGCCAGTAGCGTTTCGAGCCATCGCGCTTCGGCCCGCAGTTGCCCAGCCGGGTCGCGACTCTGTTTCTTGTGCTCGGCCCGCTGGATGCCAGCATCGCGCCGACGCTCACCTCGCTCTCGCCCTTCTCTCGGCGTCATGGTCGCACCGCCTTCCCGGCGACGCGAACCGGCTTGCAGCCGTTGCGTTCCCAAGCCTCAAGAGAAGCGATTGACCATCTCACCAGCCGGCCAAATCTTGTCGCGCTTGGCGCGGCTCCACGATCCACCAGCCGCAACCAATGGCGTTTCGAGATGCCGAGCCGACTGGCGCAGGCGTCGGCATCAATGTGAGTCGGGGCAGTCGTCGCGACAGCCCGCGACGAATCCGGCACGCCGATTCGCTCGGCGACAGCGTTGATGTCAGTCATCTTCAAGACTCCACACTTGGCGTCACTTGCTGGCGAGCACGTTGCCCGCCTGACGTGTGGAGTTCAGCGATGTCCGCTCATGGCGAACGAAAATACAACGAGTCCATGTCCCGGATATCACTCCGCGACATTGCGTCCGCCGCACCGGGCTGGCTCAAAAAACTTCGTACAAATTTCGGCGCAACCAAAGCGCAACCAACCAAGCGTTGGTTGCGCGATGCTCACTTTTCGCGGTTTGCCCGGTTCTTGTGCCAAGCGTGGAAACTGTCGAACGAGAAGAGCTTGTCGCGTCCGTCTTTGCCGTTGGTTTCGATTTTCCCCTCGTCGGCCGCACGGTGGATGACACCACGATTGACGCCGGTTAGGGTCTGAAGTTCCGCCGCCGTTACCCAACTCCCTTTCGGTGGCTCACCCCTCTTGACTTCGAGTTGTGTCGGACTTCCGTTATCCAAGGCCGCAGCGATTTCGCCGAGTGCCCGCACGATGCTCGAAAGATCGAACCCGTTGTTGATGACGGTCGTGATGTTGCCCACGCTGGCATTCGCGTTCGCCGAAGCAACTGCCATTGCGTTCGCGGTCGCACTCAACGTGATTGGTGCAGGATCCGAGCGCGACACGATATCGACGTGCGAAGTTGTCTTGGGATACCACTCATAGAAACCGCGTCCCAAAACGTAATCGAGAACTCTGCCAGTGAAACCAGACGTGATTTCGTGTCTCGCCAATTCACCTTGGTCGGTCAGTCGGACTTGTGAACGGGTCTGGTGCAAATCGGCTCGCCCGACCAACCGGTCATCGTTGAACCAATGCGGGGGAAATAGCTTTCCGAGCACCGTCTCAAAGCGTTTGCTCCAATCGTGACCAGAGACATCGACAACGAACTCAAAACCCTCTGCCGAACGAACTCCGCGCATCCGAGTCCACCATTTTTGTGGCGGAGCGAAGACCACCGAGTAAGTGATTCGCCGTTCCAACATGCCGGCTCGGATCAACAGCCGAACGGCCTCCTCTCGGAGCGACGTTGAGTCAGCCGTTGGCCAGTCCGTCCAGGTCAACGACCAATTCAACACAACGTCAACGATCTCTCGTTCGATTGGTTCCATGTCCCGACTGCCTTTGTTCGGGTAGGTCCGGGCGGAGCGTGACAAGGCAGAGCCACGCTCAACGCCCGGTCCATTTCATCCGTCGCCGTTGCAACCAGCGAAGGAATCCCGATGGCATCAAGCTACGCCGCCGGCCCTGGCGGCTCAAGCAACGCGGGCAGAGAGACTGCCGCACGATTCTGAACTGCCGGCCGATTTCCGTTGAAACCTGTCTCTGCCGGAGCGAATCAGACGGCCCCTTGGTAGAGGTACTTCTGGAAGTCCGAGAACGTGTCCTTGATCCGTTCCGGTTGCCCAAGATCGGCGATGGCGTCGGAGATGGCGTTGTTGTACTTCAGCTTCAGCAGCGGACTCAGCTTGCCTTGGTCGAGTTCGCCCACGCCTTCCTTGACGTACTGAGCCAGCACGAAGTCGAGGAACGCTTGTTGTTTGCTGTCGAAGTGCGTGCTGATTTCGAGCTTCGCCCGTGCCGCCCGTTCTTCGCGGGTGAGGGGAGTCAATGCGAACGCCACATGCCCCAGCACGTCGAACAGATCGCTTTTCTCGGCGTCGATGATCTTTTGCATTTCGGTCATCTGGTCGATGCCGAAGCCTTTTTCCGCCAGTCCTTCCAGCAGCTTGGCCCGTGTCTCGGGCGCACTCCAGATTGACCGGAGTTCGGCTTCATCTTGGAAGAAGTCCGGAAACTTGCCGTACAGGATTTCCATGAATTGCTGAGCCGACATCGGCGTCCCGTCCGGATGCCAGAACGTCGTTGCCATCATGTGTTGGATGGTTCGTTCCTTGCCATCGGCCAGCTTGACCTTGATTCGCTTCTTGGTTGGCTTGTCACACTCGCACGGAGCCTGACCGCACTTGGAGCAGACCTTTGGGCCGCATTCGCACGGCCTCTTGCCACACGTCGCACACGGCTTCGGCGGTGATTTCACGCAGACGCACGGAGTTGCTCCGCATTTCTCACAAGGCTCGTCGTCTTGAGGTTCGCCGTCCCATTCCGGGTCCGCGAAGTGGTGATGAGCTTTCACGAAGTCGTAGATTGTGAAGTAGTCTTTGCCATCGTAGAGGCGGGTTCCGCGTCCGACGATTTGCTTGAACTCGATGATGGAATTGATCGGCCGCATCAAGACGATGTTCCGCACGTTGCGAGCATCGACTCCGGTCGAGAGCTTTTGTGAGGTCGTCAGGATCGTGGGGATGCTCTTCTCGTTGTCTTGGAAGTCCCGCAAGTGCTGCTCGCCCAGCGCCCCGTCGTTGGCGGTGACGCGCACGCAGTAGTTCGGTTCTTTGCTCGTCTTCATCTGGTTGATGAGGTCTCGCACCGCCAGGGCGTGAAGTTGTGAGGCACAGAAGACGAGCGTCTTTTGGCGCTGGTCGATCAGGTCCATGAAAATCTCAACCCGTTTCTTCTCCCGTTCCTTGATCTCGATGATCTTGTTGAAGTCCTTCTCTTCGTAGATCTTCCCCGTCTCGACTTCGCCTTCGATGAGTTGGTCGTCGGGCGTGTAGACGTACTCGTCGAGCGTGGTCGAGATTTGCTT
>SYJG01000482.1 GCA_005798445.1 Planctomyces sp. | reverse complement strand
ACCGGACTACCTTTTCGTCCGGTTCATGGAACAGCGGCACATCAAGATCCATCGAGCTGAGCGAGAGTCCTGACAATGGAGCCAGACTCGAAACACTTGTGCGGCTGAAATAAAGAGCCTTCAACGGTGCGCCGGCAATGGGTGCCAGGTCCGTCACCGCGGTGTCACTGAAGTTCAAATTCGTGAGCGGCATTCCCGTCAGAGGCGTCAGATCGGAGACCCCGTTGCCGTTATATGTCAACGATTGCAGCGGCATGTTGACCAGTAGTTTGAGGTCTGCGACGCGGGTCTTTCCGATTTCCAGCTTCGTGAGCGGCATGCCCGCCAGTGGCGAAAGGTCTCGAACGTCCGTTCCACCGAGACCCAGGCTTGTCAGCGACATTCCCTTGAGTGGCGAGAGGTCCGACACACGACTCCCGAAACATTCGAGATTCGTCAGGGGCAATTTGGCCAATGGTGAAAGGTCGAAGACTTTCGTGTTGCGGCAGTCCAATGAAACCAATGGCATCCCCGCCAACGGCTTCAAGTCGAAGACTTCACTGCAACTCGCCAGATTTAGGTTCGTCAATGGCATGCCCGCCAAAGGGGAGAGGTCGCTCAATTTGGAATTGAAAGCGATCGCCAACGACGCCAGCGGCGTTCCAGATATTGGTGTGAGGTCCACAACGACAGTGGAGTTCAGTTTCAGTTCCTTCCACTTTAAGCCTGCCAAGGGCGACAAGTCTTTAAGCTGTCTCCCACCTAATTGGCAAGATTCGAGATTCGGCCATGCTCGTAGAGGCCAAACTTCCGTACCGACTTCCCCTAGATCAAAGGTCGCGCTGACGACTTTGCCGGCGTCGATCTTCGTCGTGGATTTTGCAGGGGCGAAGCCCGGATTGACCTCGATCAGCTTCTTCTTGACCTCCTCCACCTGCTCCTCGGCCGACAGCTTCGCCACCGCATCCAAGAACGCCTACTGCTGAGCCGTCGGCCGCCAAACCGGCGCGGGATTGGGAATAGTAGAAGGCTTTCGGATGTCGAACCGGAAGATGTTGTCGGTGTCGAACGCCAAATGTCCGTGAGACCAACGAGAGGAATTGAAATACGCTTCCGTTGGAGGAGAGCTGATCTCAAGCTCGATGCCGTTCTTAAAGGCGACGACAAAGCGAGATGTTGATTCCGCCATGCTTGTCGGCAACGAAAAGTCGCCCGGCCCATCGAGCCGTCGAACCATGCTCGCCGCGTTGGGGAAGAACACCTCGTAAAATATGAAATAGGATTTGTTGTCGATTGCATCGCGTTGGGCGGCAGCCTCGGTGACCTGCGCACGCACGGTGAATCCGCCGGCATCGAATTCATACTTCAGCCGATAATCGCGTGCTTGCTGAAAGACGAGCGTCGCGTCCGTCTGCTTCGCAGTGACGAGTCCTCCTAATCCAATTCTACCGAAGTTATCGCCACCGCCGAAGTTGGTGGTCTCAATGAGCGTGGTCTCAGCGACCACCAGCTTTTCCAGCAGGCCATCCGAGTTGACTTTCGCTTGGTAACCCGGGGCGACGACTTCGTATTTCCCAACCCGTCGTTGAATCGTCACGGAAGTTTTCGGCGACGACTGATTCGATGTTTGAGGCGTCGAATTTGAAGATTCTTTGTGTCTAAGCAGCGTCTTGCCCTGCATCGCTCGCACGCGGCGGCCGACTCGTTCGACTTTGATCGGGACGTTCTCTCCCTTGGTCACCTCGAACGGATTGGTGTCGAACGCGAGGTCTTCTCGCTGGATGTGCAGCACATGTTCGCCCAGCGCCAGCCGGACCTCTTCGTCGGCCACTCCCTTCACGACGCGGCCGGTCTCGCCAATGGTCACTTCCGTGAGGTCGTCCGTGATCTCCAGATGCAGCGTGCCCGATTTGCCGCGCACGACGAACACGATCCCCAGCAACACCACCACTGCCACTGCGATCGAACTGAGAAGCAACAACTTCATTCTCTGACCGCTTGGCGAGCCGGAGGGCGTCAGCCCCCGGACGGTCCGAGGGCTAACGCCCTTCGGCTCGCCTGACTGATTGAGGGTCACTGTCTGCTCGGTACGCGGATCAGTCCCGCCTTCTCCCGCCGACGAGATCATCGTCTCGGCCTCACCCGACGAAGGTGAAACGACCGTCCCCTTCGAGCCAGCCGGAGCCGCGCTCGTCGCGGTTGAACCCTCTCCACTGCTGATCTGCTGCAAGAACTGTTGCAGCTCGTTGCCGCTCCCCGCACTCAGCCCGCTCGTCGAGGTGTCCGCACTCCGCTCGAACGCCACCGTTGACGAACCACCGGAGAGACAACGCTCCAACTCAGCGATCACCTGCGTCATCGACTGCGGCCGATCCTCCGGCCGCTTCGCGACCATGCGGCGAAAGACGGCGTTGAGCGCTTCGTAGACCCACCAGCGGTCGATGAGGATTCGTGGTGGGTCTCGATGACTCGACCCACCCTACGGGACTCGTCCGCGAACGCGGGAATCGGCGACTCGCGATGCGCCATCAGCTTCTTCATGATCGTGTCGCCGTCGTACACGACCTTGCCCGCTAGCAAGTAGTACAACGAGCAACCCAGCGAATAGATGTCGCTCCGAGCGTCGGCGTGCTTGGTATCCATCGCCTGTTCGGGAGACATGTAATCGACCGTCCCCATGATGGTGCCGGTCGAGCTCAGTCCTGCTCCCTCAGACGAGCCTCCCACCGAGTCGTCGATCCGAGCCAAGCCCATGTCAAGAATCTTGACCGTCCCCTTGGCGTCGATCAGCAAGTTCGCCGGCTTGATGTCGCGATGAACGATCCCTTGCTCGTGCGCGTACTCCAGGCCGCGAGCCGCTTGGATGATGCAACGCACGGCGTGCTCGACCGGCAATGGTCCGTTCTTCTTCACCAGCGCTGACAGATCGCTCCCTTCGACGTACTCCATGACCAGGAAGTGCGTCCCCTTGGCCTCGTCCGCGTCGTCGGCTGCCACGATGTTGGGATGCCGCAACTTGGCCGCCGCTTCGACCTCGCGATGAAACCGCTTGAGCGAGTCGGGCGTTTTGACCGCTGCCGGCGACATCACCTTGATGGCCACCAGCCGCTTCATCCGCTTGTGCTCCGCTTTGAGCACCATCCTCATCCCGCCCTGACCCAGCTTGTCGAGGATGACGTAGTTGCCGAGGATCAGCGACGAGCCTTTGCCTGCGTAGATTTGTTCGGCCTGAAACTTGGTTAGCTTCTTCTGCCGGACCAACTCGCGAGCGAACTCGTCGGCGTTTCCTGCGTCCTGCTTGTCTGGAGGAAGCTGGCCCCGAATCTGCGCGACTTCGTCGGCGGTCAGCAAGCCGCTCTCGGTCAGGTGTCGAACGAATTGCTCCAGGGCGACAGGCATTTAGAACTCGCCGAGGGTTTCTTTGCCGTTTTTGGTTCCCAGACCGCGCCAGGTCGTGAGGTTGATGTTGGAATTGATGAAGCGTGTGGCTCCATCAACCATCAAGGTATGTACGCCCCCGGTGTGATGGCTGCGCGCGGCAAAGTAGCCGGGATACGACCACTGCTCGCATTCGTGGTTGGACTGAGCACGGTCATTGGGGCGGAAAGCCGTCGTGTAAGTCCAGGACTGATTCGAGATGGCCAAGAACCACGAGTAGCCGCGCCCCGGAGTCCCGCCCGATCCGCCACTAGTGCTCCAATTGTTAGTCACTGGGGCTGCGGTTCCTGCTTGGCAATTCGTATAGCCACCCACATTGGCTTCATAACGATAGACCCACGGAGAATTCACCTTGCACTCCGAGACCACCATCGTGTTGGCGGTGCCGTCTCTGACCGCCGCTATTCGCACGGAGGAATTGATATACATGACGTTCTGAGTCGATAGTCCGTCATCCGAATTGCCCAGACAGGTGACGTAGTTTGTGGGAGCGTTGCCAGCAAGCGCCGGAGCAAGAGAGTCACTCGGACAGCGGTAAAGAGGAACGTTGACTGAGAGCAGATTGGCGTTCGCTCCACCGGTTCCCGGATAGATCTTCCAGTCGATCTTGTTACTGATCGAGCTCTTATCCATGAACGGCAAGATGCGCGCCTGCCAACTCAACATGCTCGTGTTCCACGAGCCGGTCCCGGCTGGGAAGTTGATATAGTCCCGCAACGAACCGGGTGGGAAGCGTTGTCCCTGCTCCAAATAGTTGTGCAATCCCAAGCCGATCTGCTTGAGGTTGTTCTTACACTGGCTCCGGCGGGCGGCTTCACGAGCTTGCTGCACCGCCGGCAGCAGCAGGGCGATCAAGACCGCGATGATGGCGATCACCACGAGTAGCTCGATCAAGGTAAAACCAGTTCGTCGTCTTGCGCAAAGCACGTTCATGGAACACCTCAGAATACAGAAGAGAAGAGTAGGAAAACGTCAGTTTGTTGTAGCGGGCTTGGGATACCCCGTGGTCTGACAAACGCGGCTACGACAGTGAGCAGCAGAATTAGTTCGACGGTCCTGGTGTCGAGGGGGTTGACGACATCGGTTTTTCTCCGACTTGCAGTTCAAAGTTTTGGCCAGCGTTCGCTCCCGCCTTGAGCGTCGCTTTCAACTTTGTGTTCGCGTTGTAGGCTTCCGGGATGTACTGCACAACTTCTTTGGTGGGCGTGCTGGGGGTGTTGTGGAGCGTTTCGGGTGGAGCCATCAGCTTGCCGGTTTCTCGCGTGGCGTAAATGGCGACGAGATACTCTCCGGCGACCAGTCCCGACTCCAAGGGGATTTCATACTTGCCCTCTTTGATCTGCGTGCCAAAGGACTTGGCATCGTTGGCATCCACGGGATCAAACCGGATGGAACCGGTCGCGATCGACTCACTGCCATACTTCACGTCACCGCTCACGGAGGCAGCGGGCCGTTTGGACCCACAGCCTGCCAGAGCCAGCATCAGTAACATGACGCAACCAAAACTTCGACAGCGCACAATTCGAAACATGATCACCGCGGTTCCTCCCAGTGTGTTCAACGTCGCCGTCATCGTTTTGCGTGACGAGCCGAGCGTTACTCGGCAGTTTGTTTTTGTAACTGTGACCGCGTGAACCATTCGGCTCATCACGCGGAGCGATGATGGCTACGTTGTGGATTACAGCCTCGTTTCCGAGGCAGGTCAACTTTTGACGGAAAGAATTTCAGTGCGGAGTTCTCGTTCATTCTCTGTGATTTGGCTAGCGGTGATCGTTGTTGGCGTGCTCTTGCGGCCATTGTCGTCGCCGAACCTTTGGTTTGCCTTAAGTCGCGGATCGGTGGTGCTCGACGGAAGCCTCTGGCCGTCTCACACGCTGCTCGTCAACGAACGAGGGGCCGATGCCGATTGGCTCGGCGGTGTGCCGTTTCTGGTCGCGTATTCTCTGGGGGATGCACACGGCCTGATGCTGCTGAAATTTATCGGCGGAATCTTCACGGCGATGATCGGTTGGAAGCTGGCGGGCGATGCTCGCACGGCCGAGACCAGTGTCTTGGTGGGACTGGGGATGTTGGCCAGTCTCGCGAGTTGGGATGTGGGTGCTCCGTTCTGGGACGCCCTCGGAATCGTGGCGCTTTGCTGGTGCCTGCGGGAACGCGACTCGAAGCTGTGGCCCAGCTTGTTGGTGCTGGGAATTTGGTCGCAGTTGGGTTGTCTGATCGTCGTAGGTTTGGCGACATGGTCCGTGGCTCGGTGTTTTGGCGAGCCACTTTCGGATGAGACGAGCGTTAGTCTTTTGCGGAAGCGATCGTTGTTGGAGATTCTGTTGGCAGTCGTGGTTTGTTCGTTGAACCCACGTGGAGTCTTCGCATTATGGGACTCACTGCGTCTGGCGGTTCCGCGTCTCGCCAGCGATGGCGCGACATTGCTCGAAACAGAGTGGCGACCGTTGCTCGCCGGGCCCTGGGAAGTTTCGCACGTCGCGTTCGTGGTGCTGACGTGTCTGGCACTGTGTGGCTTATTGCGCCGAACTTTGACTCCCGCTTTCGCGATCGTCGTGGCGATAGCGATTGGCCTGGGGTGGACCTGCCGAGCACATGTGGGCTTTGCCGGGATTTGGTTGTCGCAGCTTCTGATCCGGTGTGCACAACAAATTGCACTGGCGAGCGAGGTGGCGCCAGCCCCCAGGTTGAGCGACCAATGTCCCGAGGGGCTGACGCCGCTCCGCTCGCTGAGGAGAGTCACTCGCTGGCGCGTCGTGCTGGTATTGGTCACGTTGGTGCTCGTCGCTTGGTGGCCGTGGGAGGGACGTCGACCGGGTTGGGGGTTGGATTCGCGGCTCGACGAGCGGCTGTTGAGTCGAGCGATCTCAAACTTCTCCGGCGAGGGAACCGTTTGGGCGGATGACGAATCGAGTGCCGGGATCTGTCTGTGGGTGACGAACCAGCAGCGAAAAGTGTTCGACACGCCGCATCGCGCGTTGCTGGGAGGTCGGTTGCGGGAATTCGCGTCGCGGCGGCGCGATCTCGAACAGGGACGTCTGGCGGCTTATCAGCGAGAGGACCAATCGGCGGGAGGCTGGTGGCTTCCGTTGCGAGAGCGCGGGACGGTTCTGCTGATGGTGTCTGCTCAACGCAGTTCATTGCTGCGTGCGTTGGAGCCAACCTTATGGAAGCCGTTGACGTTGGACTCACCCGTGTTGCCGTTCGGACAGTCGGGGATGGCGGAGGTCTCGCCACAGATTCTGGATGTCCTGCGACAGCGCGACCTGGTCGAGAACGGTGTTTGGTCGCCCGGGTTGTTGGGGCCGGCGGGATCGGATCGACTGTGGGATGTGTGGGGCTTCTTCGGAGTCTCGCCAAACGTCGAGCAAGAGCTGCGACAAGCTCAGGTGTTTCGAGCAATGCAGCTTCCTCTGGCCGGACAGCGTGTCTTGGAAGCGGCTCTGCGAGTCAGCACATCACGAGCACTGCAACTCGCGGCGGCGGCTTGTCAGCGAGACCTCGCGTTTGATCCGGTGACAGAAGCTCGCACCAATGCCGTCGAGTTGACCGTTGTGCCGCCGGAAATTGATCGCTGCGCCGCTTGTCACGCCGAGCAGACGGCGTCGTTCACCGCAACGGGACATCACAATGCTTTGAAACCGCTCGATCAAAAACTGACGCGTGAGCTGCTCGGTCCCGCGACGTCGTCCCCTCCGGTGGACCTGTTGGGAGTCCAACTCTGGTTGGCATCCGACAGTGGCCAATTCGTTTCGTCGTCCAGCCGGACTGCGGCCAGTGTTCCCTCTCAGTGGCTGTTCGGATCAGGAAAACATGCGCGGACTCCGGTCAGCGTGTGGCTCAATTCGGAGGGAGCCGCAGAGTCTCTGGAACATCGTCTGTCGTGGTACCCGCAGCACGGATGGGATGGGACGCTGGGTCTCGGCCAGACGACGGAGTCACCGTTGATGGCCACCGGATTTCCGGGCAAGGACCGCCGCGCAGCTCTGGAGTCGCTCGGCAAGATTCACGATCCGGCGGCGACTCGCGATTGTTTTGGATGTCACACCACCCATTCAGAACAGACCGGTGATGCCCACCACCTCCTAGGAAAACAGATCGTGCCTGGGGTGTCGTGCGAGCGCTGCCATCCTGGTAGCGAGCAACATGCGCACGGCATGGAACGGGGATCGAACGGTCGGTTCCCCGCGAGCTGGCATTCGCTGACGGCACTGGAGTCCGTGAATCGTTGCGGAGCGTGTCATCGCCGTGCGGACCACTTCACTCGTGAAGAACTTCATCCGGACAACCAAATACTGATCCGCTTCGCCTCCGTGGGACTGGTGCAGAGTGCGTGCTTCCGCGAGCAAACGACCATACTCGCGAGTCAACTCCCTGCCGGTGCGCGTTCACGAATGGATTGTCTGACTTGTCATGACCCGCACCAGCCGGCGCAATCTCAGGCGGCGTACTACACGGCTCGGTGTGCTGCTTGCCACGACTCCGCAGGGAGGCAATGTTCGCAGCAACCACGTGACAGCAACTGCCTCCCCTGCCACATGCCCAAGATCGAGGTGCAATCGCCGCTGCGATTCACCGACCATTGGATTCGCATCCGCAAGCCGTAGTGAGAGGCGATCCGGAAAGAGGTAGGGTGCCCCGGCTTGTCGAGGATGACGTAATTCACCAGCGTCAGCGACTTCCCCTTGCCAGCAAAAACTTGCTCGGCCTGAAACTTGGTCAGCTTCTTCTGCCTGACTAACTCGCGAGCGAATTGCTCGCCGTCTTGAGGGCGATTGTCCGCAGGAAGTGTGTCGAGCCACGCGCGCAGGTCGGGTTCCGCCAGCAGTCCGCTGTCACTGACATCACGCACAATCTCGTCGAGCGATCGCGGCACTATTTGAAACCTTCGATGGGGCGATGATGAACTGGAACGCGCTAGCGTCCGGATTGTCGTGGTTCTCGTGTGTCCGAACCGGACGCTAGCGCGTTCCGGCTCATCAAGGATTGGGGCCGAGCGTGCGGACTCGAATGTTGCGGAATTCAACCTGTATTGGATAGAGCTGCAATCCTATTCGGCCCGACGGTCGCAGATCGGTGAGCGTGTGCTTCATACGGAGACATCATTGATCGTCAATTGCAGTTGCTGACCTTGCAGGCGGACTCGCACGCGATGCCACTGGTTGGTGGGAACCTTCGGAGCGACGTCCGGCGCGACCAGACCAAACAGACTGCCGGTGCGGTTCTTCGCCGGTTGCCATGCGAAGCTGGGGCTTTCGTCGTCGAGCAATTGAATCTCACGGAAGCCCTTGCCGGAAACATCGCCTTCCGGCCACGCTCGCAGAAAGATGCCGCTGTTGCTGCCGGGGCCGAGCTTGTATTCCAACTCCAACTCATAATCGGTGAACTCACGATCGGACATCAACCAGCCGTTCCCCCCCGTCGCGGTCGTCTTGCCGAGCAGTGTGCCATTCTCGACGGTCCAGCCGTTGAAACCCATCACCTTCCAACCGGCGAGGTCTTTGCCGTTGAACAAATCGAGCCAATTGGTTTCCGAGGATTGAACAGGCTCGAACGTCAACCGATGAATCAAGAAGTCGCCTTGGGCACCCAGGAAAAATCGCGGCGGACCTTTGTCATCCCACTTCACATTCAACGAAAGCTTGTCGGCCGAACCGACCCAGTGAATCAGTTGCTTGCCGTCTCGCTCCACTCGAATGCCGGTCTTGCGAACTTGGACGAGCACCTCAGCGGGGACATCGACCTTCAGCGGTTCGTTGGGAATAGCGGTTCCGTTTTCTTGCGGGCCTTTGCCGTCGATCTGCTCCAAGCCCCACAAGCCGCCGCGCGACTTGAAGCCGTCCAACACTAAACCGACTCGGTGTCTGCCGCTGACCAGTCCGAGCATCAGCGCATTGTCTCGTGCCGAGACCCGCTGGACTTTCAGGCGGATGTCGTATTCGTCCGGAGGACTTGCGTCATTGATCGGCAGATACAACCTGCGGTCCCCTTCATTCGGTCCCGCAATCGTGTGCAACGCACCCTTTTCAATTTTCCACGAATTGCCGACGCCATCTCGTGCGACGTCGATCTTGCTGAGCAAGTCGTTGTTCGGAGAAACCGAAGCGGGGGCCACAGCCAATAGCTTGCCCGTTCCGGAAATCTCGCGCACCGTCGCCGAATGGAAGGTCACTGGCCGACGCCACGAGCCGATGCCAATGCGGCCGGGATGCTTCATTGGTGTGACGGGTTCGAGGCTGAGCCGCTTGAAGTCGCCAGTCCATTTCACCAGCTCTTTGCCATCCAGCAGCGTGCGCAGCGAGCCGCGACGGACCTCAATGGTGGACCGGTACCGCTGACCATCTTTGATCGGAGTCGGAATCTGCGTGGCCGCTTCTTTGTTGTCTTTCGCGAACTTGCCGTCGAGCAACTCGAAGCCATACAGCGGCGGGCTGACGTTGTGCGAGTTGAGCTTCCAGGCAAACATCTGCCCGCTCGCGGCGACGTACTGATTGACGTTCAAGCCGCTGCCGGTCGTCGTGAACTCGATCTCAAAGTCGTACTCTTCGGGAGGCTCATACGGCAGTTGCAGCACATTCGCCCCGTTGGGATTTTCGCAGGCGACGCCATCCGCGATCCGCTTCCAGTTGCCGACGCCAGCATCGCGCGACACATCGACGAGTTTGAGGAGATCATGGACGCGTCTGACTTCTGACGATTCGGGGGCCATCTTTGGCGAATTCGCCGAACCAATCGCGCTGACCCACTTCGCATTGACGAGCTTGCCGTGCTTTTTGTTGGCGGAGAGATCGAGCACCTGGTCGGCGGTTCCTCCACGGCGGAAGTCGTAAAGCACGAGCGTTTGCTCATCCGGCAGCCATTCCCTCGCCGGATCGTAGTCAGCCGAGTAGCGTTCACCGCGAGAAAGGCGGAAGCGATGCAGCGGCGCGTCGTAGGCTCGAAAATTCGGGGACGCTCCGGGTGACAATCCGAGATAAACGGAATTCAGATCGCTGATCGAGACAGGTGCCGGCGGCGAGCCTTCGGTCACTTGGCGGCCGTTGATGAACAGTCGCAGTTTCGTCCCGGTCACGGTCGCGGCCAGGAGGAATCGCTCTCGGCCGGGGAGGGCGCTAATCGAGAATCTCGGCGAGGAATTAAAGGACAACGTGAATTTGTCCTAAAACTGTTTCAGATCACTCCCGCGAATCAACGTCGCCAGTTGGTGGTAGAGGCTGGCCGGATCGGGCGGTTTTCTCGTCACCTCGAATTCGTAGGTGATGGCCGAGTTGACGGGCAGCGTGAGCGGGATGTCGATGCGCCCGTTCGGATCGAGTTGCAGCGCAGAAACGTCGGATGGGTTCGATGGCGCGGGTGCTCCCACAGCCACTGCGGGGTCGGCACCGACGTCGGGGTGCAGGGTGCGGAGTTCTGCGAGGTACGTCTGCAGCTTGCGGAACATCACCGCCGGGTCCGGGTCCAGGAACTCGGTGACGTGTTTGGCCTTCGTCGCCACCAGCTTCGATCCGGTTTCCGGCTTGGACGGGGATTTGACCCACTCTTCAAAAGACCGAGTGACGTTTCCAGGCAACCTGATTCCCGAAGTGCCGGCCGCATCCAGGCCATACACATTTTCTTGCCCCTGCCAACGGACGTGCTCATCAAGGCGCGATCTGCCGAAGACAAGGCCGCGGGCGATTTCCAAGTTCACTCGGGGAACTGTTTGGAGCGTGGTCTTCGGTTTGTCCAATCCGATCACTTCACCCGCGACGAGGGTGCAACCGCGGAGCTGGACCAGCTCGGCACTGTCTGAGAAAGCCAGTGCGTTGCCCTTTCCAATCACGAAGGTGTTGATCAACTCGACATGGGAGGGGGCGGTGACGAACCGGATGGTTCCTTCACGTCTGGCAGACAGCACCAAGCAATCGCGAAAGCTCACCTTGTGAGCCTTCGTGCCGTTGAAATCGATCGCCTGTCCCGGCTGCAACGATGTGTTCGCATATCGACACCGCAGGAACGAAACATCCGCCCCGACTTTCCCGCCATTGAACGTAACAAATGCTGGTCCGGTCGAGACAAAGTCGATCCCTTCAAACCTCACGGCATTGCAGTAGAACACAAGCAGAGCCTTAGAGCTTTCCGCCGCGCTGGGGTCCGACACGAGCAGCGGCCGGAATCCAGCCGCTGCCTTCAGCGTGATGTCGTCCGCATTAATGTTTTTTGAAGTCGGGCCTCCCACGCGAAACGGGCCGTTGCCGTGGACTTCGATCACGTCTTTGGGCTGGCTGGCTTCGAGAGCCTCTTCCAGCGTCGCATGTCGAGCGGCTGTGGCCCCGTTGCGAAGCGTCACGAACGGCGTCCCGCTCGCCACGGGACCAGTCGCGGGAATGCCGCCCGTCACCGCCTTTGCGCTGTCCCATCCGATCTTGCATTTGGGCAGCGCTTGCTGCAGCTTGGCCACGCTGGCGGCGGTGACTTTCGTATTATGCACTCCCAACTGCGTGAGGTTGGTCAGCGTCCGCAGATGCTCCAGCCCGGCGTCGATGACTTTCGTGTTCCGCACGTCCAGGTATGTGAGGTTGGTCAGCGTACGCAAATGCTCCAGCCCCGCGTCGCCGATCATCGGACTACCGTTCAACACCAATTTGGTCAGCTTCTGGAGCAGCGAGATTCGTCGCAATTGGTCGTCGGTGACACCGAACAGTCGCAGATCGAGGCGAGAGAGCGTCGGCAGGCTGGCGAGTCCCGTCGCTCCGGTCTCGGTGAGAGCGGTTCCTGGTAATGTCAGAACCTGCAACTCCGGCCATGAGACCTTGGCGATGTCCACCACCGCTTCGGGTGCGTCGATCGTCGGAACGTGTAACTCGCGCAACTTTCGCAGGTTTCTTAACGGCTCGAGTCCACGGCCGGTGACGCGCGTGTAATCGAGGTAGAGGGTCTCCAATTCGGTCAGCTCGCGCAAGTCCGGCAGCCCCGCATCCGTGACCCCAGTGACGCTCAGGCTGAGCGATTTCAGCGTCTTGAATGTGCCGACCAGTTTCAGATCTCGATCCGAGACCGAACAATGTCCGAGACCGAGGCTGGTGATTTCCGTCAGGCCGCGCAGGTTTTCCAGGCCCTCGCTTGTAACCAGTTGGCGTGCTCCACTCAGATTGATCCACTGCACTTTGAAGCGGCCGGACGGCAGCTTGTCGGCGACGTTGAACAGATCGCTGATTTTGTTCTGATTCACCTCGCGCACACGAAGCTTTCTGCCGACGCTGAGCACCCACTCGGCCGCGCGCCGGTCGGGATCGCCACTGGTCGCAGGACCGCCATCCGCCCGCACCCACTTCGCACCGGTGATCTGGCCGTGATGGTTGTTGCCCGACGAATCCTTCAGCACATCGCCCGAGCCTTCGTCGAAGTGGTACAGAGCGAGCGTGTCGGCATCAGGCTCGTAGCGTTGAGGTGGTGTGAAGTTCTTCTCGTAGCGAGCAACTTTCGAGATCCGCCATTCATCCATCGTCCCATCGAAGCGCGCGCCGAAGAGCAACTTTCCAAGGTTCGCCTTGGGCAAGAACTTTGGCGGAGCACTGCCGATCAGTTTTCCGTCGATCAGCAACCGCGCCAGCTTCCCGTCATAGACCCCCGCCACATGGACTCGCTTCCCACGCGGTATTTCTTCAAAGGCGATCACATTCTCCGACTTGGCTTGTGCTTTCGGCGAATGTTCCAACAGCCTCAACGACCAGTGGTTCAGATTGAAATGCCAAGCATCTCCTTCGAAGAGGACCGCCAACGCGTGATTGTGGTCCGGTTGATCCACCGGACGCAGGTAGCCTTCGATGGTCCAGGGTTGGTTGGGATCGAGAGCGGCCAGCGGAATTTCGACTCTTGTCATGGGTGGTCCGAAGGCGAACTCCAAAGCGAAATCCGGCGATGCCGAACTGACCGTCGCTTTATCTTTCGACTTCGGACTCTCCTTGTGGCCGAGCAGTGTGGAACCCTGCATGGCTCGGACGCGGCGGCCGACACGTTCGACTTTGATCGAGACGTTCTCTCCCTTGATTACCTCGAACGGATTGGTGTCGAACGCGAGGTCTTCTCGCTGGATATGCAGCACATGCTCGCCGAGCGCCAGCCGGACCTCTTCGTCGGCCACTCCCTTCACGACGCGGCCGGTCTCGCCAATGGTCACTTCCGTGAGGTCGTCCGTGATCTCCAAATGCAGCGTGCCCGATTTGCCACGCAGGGCGAACACGATCACCAGCAACACGACCACCGCCACCGTGATCAAACTGGGGAGCAACACATTCCTCCTCCGACCGCCTGGCGAGCCGGAGGGCGTCAGCCCCCGGACAGTCCGAGGGCTAACGCCCGTCGGCTCGCCAGACTGTTGGAGAACCATCGTCATCTCGGACTGAGGATCAGACGTCGCCCCAACCGTTGCCGTCGTGATGGTCTCGGCATCTCGTGGCGACGGAGACGCGGTGGTCCCTTTCGTGACCGACGGATTCGTATTAGTCGTCGTGCTCTCGCCACCGCTGATCTGCCTCAAGAAATCTTGCAGCTCATTCCCGCTCGCCGTGCCGACTCCACTGGCGGAGCTGTTCGCGGACGACATGGAGGTGATCGTTGGTGATCCGGGCAGGCAGCGCTCCAACTCGACGATCACCTGCGTCATCGTCTGCGGCCGATCCTCCGGCTTCTTCGCGACCATGCGGCGGAAGACGGTGTCGATTGCCTTGTAGGGTGGGTCGAGTCCGCGAGACCCACCATCATTGGTCGTTGGCGATTCTTGGTGGGCCTCGATGACTCGACCCACCCTACGAAATTCATCGATCAGCGACGGGATCGGCGACTCGCGATGCGCCATCAGCTTCTTCATCATCGTGTCGCCGCCGTAGGCAACGTTGCCGGTCAGCAAGTAGTACAGCGAGATCCCCAGGCTGTAGATGTCGCTCCGCGCATCGGCGTGCTTGGTGTCCATCGCCTGTTCCGGGGACATGTAATCAACCGTCCCCATGATGGCCCCGGTGTTCGTCAGCCCCGCTCCCTCGGAACTGCCGCCGATCGCCCCGTCGATCCGAGCCAGCCCCATGTCGAGGATCTTGACTGTCCCCTTGGCGTCGATCAGCAAGTTCGCCGGCTTGATGTCGCGATGAATGACTCCCTGCTCGTGGGCGAACTCCAACCCGCGCGCCGCTTGAACGATGCACCGGATCGCTTGCTCGGCCGGCAGCGGCCCGTGCTTCTTCACCAGCTCTGACAGATCGTTGCCGTCGATGAATTGCATGACCAGAAATGCGTGCCGTTGGCTTCGTCCGCATCGTAGGCCGTGACGATGTTGGGATGTTCGAGCTTCGCCGCCGCCTGCACTTCGCGATAAAACCGCTTCACGGCATCGGGCGACTTCAGCGCCGCCGGAGACATCACCTTCAACGCAACCAGCCGGTCCATGCGCCGGTGCCGAGCCTTCAGCACCATCCCCATTCCGCCCTGACCAAGCTTGTCGAGGATGGCGTAGTTCCCCAACGTCAGCGCTTTGCCTTTGCCGGCGTAGATTTGCTCGGCCTGAAACTTGGTCAGCTTCTTCTGCTTGACCAGCTCACGAGCCAACGCCTCGCCATCCGTCCGAGCCGGCGCATCCGCCGGCAATCCGGCGAGCAACTCGCCCAGTTGCTAATTCGAGAAAACTCCCGATGAGGTGACACGTTCCGTGAATTGCTCGACCGTCAACGGCATGAAGAACTCCCGCACAGAGGCAGTTTCAAAACCAGCACGGCGCGCAAGCGAGTGGTTGCTTTTACGGCGATTCGACCACTCGCGCTTCGTGCTAGGTTCTGTCCCGCAAATCGTAGGTCAGGTCTTTCTAGCCTGACCTGAATGAGCGATTCGACGTCGATTCACCATCGGGTCAGCCTGGAAAGGCTGACCTACTTCGATTTGCGGGACAGAGCCTAGGTTCTGCAACCATGTGGCCGAGGATGATAATGACGAAGTCTGCCATGCAAAGCAGGCGGACCGAAGCACACGGAACGACTATCGGCTACCCGTGGCGGAATCGAGAGGTCGGACTCGGAGGTTGCGGAATTCGACCTGGGTCGGAAAGAGCTGTAAGCCGATGCGTCCCAGCGGAGGGAGATCGTTAAGTGTGTGCTTCAAGACGTCGATGCCGTTGATCGAGACCTCGACTTGCTGACCTTGCAGGAGGACTCGCACGCGATGCCACTGATTGGCCGGAGCCTTCGGCGTGGTGTGCGGAGCCACCATCCCAAAGATGCTGCCAGTGCGACGATCACGCTGCAGCGTTGAGAACGCCGGGGCTTCGTCGTCCAGCAATTGAATCTCTCGGAACTGATTGCCGTTGATATTTCCCTCCGGCCAGGCTCGCAGAAAGAGGCCGCTGTTGCTGCTGGGGCTAAGCTTGTAGTCGAACTCCAATTCGTAATCGCCATAGACTCGCTCCGACATCAGCCAGCCGCTGTTTGAGGCAGTCTTGCCGACGATCACGCCATTGGTCACAGACCAGTATTTGACCCCCATCTCTTTCCATCCGGTCAAGTCTTTGCCATTGAAGAGGTCGATCCACTGCGATTGGGAATCGACGTTTGTCAGAGGAAGGAACTCCAGGCGATGAATGACGAACGTGGCTTGTGCTCCGAGAAACAGGCGCGGCGATCCCTTGTCATCCCACGTCGGCCCTAATGAAAGCTGACTGGGGCTACCGTTCCAGTCGAGAAACGATTGGCCGTCCCGTTCGACTCGAATTCCCGACTTGCGAACCTGGACCAGCAAATCCACGGGTTGATCGATCTTCATGTTTCGCTGCATCGCATAGGCTCTGTTGTCGGGAGGCCCTTTACCATTGATAAGTTCCAGCCCCCACATGCCACCGCGTGAAGCGTAGCCATCCATGACGAACGCCACGCGCCGCTGACCGCTGACCGCTGACCGCTGACCAGGCCGATCACCAACGCATTGCCGGCAGACTTACGTTCTACCCGCAGCCGCAGGTCGTATTCGTCTGGGATGTTTTCGACGGCCAAATACAGCCGGCCTCCGACCGTTCGCAGCGTTCCGTTTTCTCGCCGCCAGTCGTTGCTCTTGTTGTCGCGCGATACATCCCGGGCGAGGTCAATCGACGAGAGAAGATCCTGTGCGATCCCCGTGGCCGAGGAGGGCGTGCTCGCCGAGGACGCATCCGTCGCCTTCGATGTTTTCTTGACCTTCGCCGTCGAGCCGCTCTTGCCGTCATCGCTGGTTGACGCCGTGTTGGATGTGTCAGCCTGAGAGGAGTCGTCCGGCTTCTGTGGCGGGATCAGTGACCACACCAGTCCGAGGAGCAGCAGAACGCCAACCACACCGGCTGCGATCTAGGGTGTCTGTTTCGGTTTCTTCTTGGCCTTTTTCCGCCGCTTCAGTGCCGCTTGCGTCAGGCTCTCGTGCGCGGTTGGGTCCGTGTCGAACTCGTCTTTTTGATACGCCACCGTGGCCGTGTCGGAAGCCCCCGCTTGTGGCAACACCACCGTCGCCTCGTTCACAGGTGCGGCGGTCGGTGCAACCGATGTCCCCGAATGGCTCGAACCGGAAATGCGATTCAAGAACGCATTGAAGTCCGACTCTTCCGAACGAGCTTGTACCGCCACCGAAGCGGAGACCGCCCGTTCAAACAGCTTTGGAGATCGGCAACCACTTCCGTCATCGAACGTTGCCGTTCCTCCGGCTTCTTCGCAACCATCCGTCGAAAGATCGTCTCAACCACCGCCAACGAGCACCGGTGCGGCGCGTCGGACACATGCCCCTCCAACAACGGGATCGGCGCTTCGAGGCTGTGAGTTTTTTCTGAAAGTGGATTCGGATCATTTTCCCGGCAGCGGTTTTTTGCTGCGGGGTTTTTTGGTCCAGTTCGTGTTGGATTTTGGCAACGGGATTGTTGCCGTCGTTGGTCTCGATTCCTGGTCAGAAACGGGGACCGGGTGGTTTGAGGTCTCTGGAAATTCGGT
>SYJG01000481.1 GCA_005798445.1 Planctomyces sp. | reverse complement strand
CCTCCGAGTGATTCAATCTGGATTGACTCGGAGGGCTGACGCCCTGCCGCTCGCCAAAACATCTTGCGCAGGAAAAAGCCTCTGACGATCAGCGATCGCCAGAGGCCGCAATGACCTCGGCCGGAAGCGCTACAGACCGGAGTCAAACTTCACGAGCGATCCCGCCGGCTTGTCGCTCCCCTCGGCAACGGTGCCGAACACGGCGACGTACAGCACGCCGTTCTTGTCGAACGCGCACGCGGTCGGCTTGTCGAGGCTGGCGATCTTCACCGCCTTGATCGAGTCGCCGTCAATGTCCAGGCGGAACAGGCCGCCCGCTTTCGGGTCGCTCCACGAGTAATCGGTCGCGTACAGCTTCTTGGTCTTCGGGCTGTAGGCCAGACCGGCGATGTCGTTCAGTCCGGTCTTGTAGTTCTTCTTGAGCTTGCCGGTTTCCGGATCGTAGATCGACAGCAGGCTGTCGCCGGGCGGAGTCGAGACCTCGCCCATTTGGCCGACCACGAGATCCTTGCCGTCCAAAGAGAAGATGACCGGTACCGGAGCATCGACTTCAGTGGCGACCTTGGTGGCGATCGACAGCTTCAACGCACCCGGCTTGCCGTTGGCGGCGGTGCTTTTAGCGATCCAACCTTTGGTGTCGTCGCCGTTGCAGGTGATGAAGATCGACTTGCCGTTGGAGGCCACGCCGTAGAAGTTGCCTTCCCCCTTGGCGGATTCCTCGCTGGCCTTGATCGGGCCGAGCGTCGCGACGGCGGCGCTCTCATGGATCGGAACGAGATCCTTGTGAGACGCCTCTTTGCCGATCTTGTAGATGCGGACCAGTTCATCGCCGTCCGGTCGGCTGCCGTCGCCGACAATCAAATGCTCGTCATCCCAGAACGCCAAGCCGAGAGGTCCGATGTTGTACTTCGGCCCTTTGCCATAGATGTCGGTCGGGAACCCGCCGATTTCGACGAGAGCCTTGCCGCTCTTCGGATCGAGCCGATGCACGCCCTTGTGATCGGCGATGAAGACATGCCCCGTCGCCCCCTGCACCGCCACGCCGCACGGGTTATCGAGGCCGCTCAACACCGTCGTCGGCTTCGCATCTTGAGCCACCGCCGTCAGAGCGATCGAACCACACAACAAAAACGCCATTGATCGAAGCATGAAAATTTCCTTTCGGTTGGAGCCGCAAACGGGGCGCTTGCGGTTGGGATCGTTGCTAGCCAGTGTTTGTTGCTTACCGGGTTATGCCAATTCGTGTCTGCTAAAATTCAGATGACGTTGTTTGGATCAGCCGCGTATCGTTCCATGAACTCGCGAAACGACGAAGCCATTTGCTCACCTGGCGGATCACTGCCAGTGACGCGAAAGACTGGTGCCGGTTGCGTTGGATCACTGGTTAACTTGACTGCGTAATCCCAACAACTGATGCAGTAATCTGCGAACACGAAACAATTGGGATACGCAAAACGATCCGGATAAGAGAAGCGTTCGGTGTCTTCCAAGACTTCGTAAACGGGTTTGACTTCGGTGAGCGGCCAAAACCGGAACAGCTCGCCATCCATGTCATCACCAGTGCCATCCACAGTCGCAAAGTAATCGCGCACGTCAGCCGGAAGGACGACGCCATGTTTCATTTCAAAAGCCGCGATCGTTTCAAACGAGTTGCTGCGGAGTGTCGCAATGTTGGAGTGTCGCCAACGCTCAATGATGCGATTCCAGAGATCGACGATTGTGTTTGTGTATTGAGACATATCACGCACTCGAATTGGAGATCACGTTTCTTAGGAGTTCCACATCGGATTCGCCGGCCGCGCTGTGACTACTTTGGCAACTCCTGTGCCTTGTGGTCCGGGTAGTCGAGGCTGCTAAGTCCTTCGGTCATACACTTCACCAAGTCGGCCTTCTCCGTCGGGACGATCTTGATGTTGAAGATTTCATTCGTCGAGCCTAGCAGGTCTCTCCGATGACTCAAAATGTCTCCACGTCGCGTTCGACAATCAGCACCTCCAATTGGCCGAAATCATTCATGAGTTTCTCTTTGTAGGAGCGGAAGAATCTGCGGGCTTTGGCCGTGTGCGGAGTGATGACGCGGTAGATCACGATCTCGTCGTGATAGGTCACGCCAGCCATTTGCCATAGCCCCTCGTTGGGTTGGGGAAAAAACGTCACGCCTCCGAATTGAGACAGCAATTCATTTTGGACTGACCGGAACATTCGGGCGGCGAACGGATGGCCGTCATTGTCGGTCAGCGGCAAATAAAGGTCATATTCTTTCACAGGACGCCGCTCCCTCGAGTGCCGGGATATTCGATTCACGACTCAATTCCGAGAAGCGAACCCCAGCGGTTCGTAGTGCCTTGGCCGCAGCGTCGCTGATGACATACGTTCGATCCCTCAAAATGGAACCGGACGAGTGACGCAACAAAATCGGGATCGCTTTGAGCTCTTCGGACGATGAGAGGTGAATGACCACTTTCATGGCTTGATTCCTTGGAAAGCTGGCGGCTCGTGTCGCTACTTCGGCAATTCCGGAGCCTTGTGGTCCGGGTAGTCGGGGCTAGAAAAACCTTCGGTCATGAACTTCACCAAGTCGGCCTTCTCCGCCGGGGCGATCTTGATGTTGAAAATTTCTTCGTCGAGCCACTCGTTGGGGATGCCTCCTTTGGCATAGTGATCGACGACCTCTTCCAGAGTCTTCGCGCTGCCGTCGTGGAAGTACGGGCCGGACTTGGCGATCTCACGCAGCGTCGGCGTTTTGAACGCGCCGGTGTCGCCGGAGAGCTTGCTGATGTCGGCTCGGCCTTTGTCGAAGTCCTTCTTGTCCATGCCGACGCCGACGTTGTGGAACGAGTTGTCCGAGAAGTTCGGCCCCGCGTGACAGGCCGAACAATGAGCCTTCCCGAAGAACAGCTTCATGCCCCGTTGAGCCGACTCGGACAACGCCTTCGTGTCACCCGCTTTGAATTTGTCATACGGCGCGTTGCCGGAGATGACCGTCCGCTCGTAAGCGGCGATCGCCTTCGCAATGCCGTCGGCCGTCGCGCCGTCGGTGCCGAAGACCTTCTTGAACTGCGTCTTGTAGCCCTCGATACCGTTCAGCTTCTTGATGACCGCCTCGAGTGTCAGGTTCATCTCGATCGGATTCTGAATTGGGCCGAGCGCCTGATCCTCCAGCGTCTTCGCTCGGCCATCCCAGAATTGCAGCGAGCCATACGCCGTGTTGATGACCGTCGGGGCCGAGCGGCCTCCCTTTTTGCCTTCAACTCCGGTGGCGAAGCGGTCGCCGTTGGAGAAACCTTTGGCCGGATCGTGACAGCTCGCGCAGCTCACTTTGTTGTCGGCCGATAGGCGGCCGTCGAAGTAAAGCTGCTTGCCGAGCGTGATCTTCTCAGGGGTCATCGCGTTGTCGCTCGGCACGGGGACCGACGGCAGGCCAAGCGGCGGTTTTGCCGGTGGATCGGCCGAGATCGCGACGCTCACGAGCAGGGTGGGCACAGTCCAGCAAAAAGCACGAAAACATCGTGGCAAGCAATTCATGGTGAGGCTCCTTCAGCGGGGGGCGATGACATTACCCGGCCCCGCCCCGTTTGCAAGTGACGCGAGTTCGACGGATTGTGGCAGCGTTCGTTATCTTGAACGCGAGGCCGTTACACCCGAATGGAACTCTTCACCGAACCCGAAAGAAAGCGGCTTCGTCGCAAAGGAAAAGCGGCGATGAATCGCCGCACTCCAAATTATGAGTCACGACGTTTACGAAAACCCGCTCATCAAGCGTTACGCCTCGCGGCCAATGGCCGAGTTGTGGTCCGAGCAACGCAAACACTCGACGTGGCGGCGGCTGTGGGTCGCACTGGCCGAGGCGGAACGGGAACTCGGAATCGAAATCTCAGATTCTCAGATTTCAGATCTCAAATCTGCGACCGACGACATCGACTTCGCGCTCGCTGCGACGTACGAGAAGGAATTGCGACACGACGTGATGGCTCACGTTCACACTTACGGCGACCGCTGTCCGTCGGCACGCGGCATCATTCATCTCGGAGCGACAAGTTGCTACGTCACGGACAACACCGATCTAATCCTAATCCGCGAAGGCCTGCAACTGTTGCAGAGGCGGCTGGTCACGGTCATCGACGAGCTGGCGAAGTTCGCGGCGAAGAATCGCGAACTGCCGTGCCTCGGCTTCACACACTTGCAGCCAGCTCAGCCGACGACGGTCGGCAAGCGAGCGACGTTGTGGTGCTATGACCTCGTGCTCGATTTGGCCGAAATCGAATATCGGCTCGCCGCGTTGAAGTGCCGAGGCGTGAAGGGGACGACCGGCACTCAAGCGTCGTTCATGACGCTGTTCAATGGCGATCATGCCAAGATCGAGGAACTGGACCGTCGCGTCTCGCAGAAGATGGGATTTGATTCGGCTTATGCTGTCACCGGACAGACGTACTCGCGCAAGGTCGATTCACAAGTGCTCGACGTGCTGGGCGGCATCGCGCAGTCGGCTCATAAAGCGGGGACGGATTTGCGAATCCTGCAAAGCCGAAAGGAACTCGAAGAGCCGTTTGAGAAACAGCAGATCGGCTCGTCCGCGATGGCCTACAAGCGGAATCCCATGCGATCCGAGCGGATGTGCTCGCTGGCCCGATTCGCGATGAACTTGCCCGCAAATCTCGCTCAGACGGTTGCGACGCAGTGGCTGGAACGGACGCTCGACGACAGCGCGAATCGGCGGCTGGTTCTGCCGCAAGCGTTCCTGGCGATCGACGCGGTCTTGATCTTGTACCGCAATATCGTCGATGGTTTGGTCGTGTACCCGAAAGTCATCGAAAAGCATCTCGCCGAGGAGTTGCCGTTCATGGCGACCGAAGAAATCCTGATGGCGGGAGTCCAAGCCGGCGGTGATCGCCAGGTACTTCACGAACAGCTTCGAGTTCACAGCCAGGCGGCCTCCCAACAAGTCAAAGAATTTGGTCGCCCGAACGATTTACTCGAACGGCTGAAGACCGACTCGGCATTCGCAGCGGTCGATCTCGGCAACGCCCTGGATGCCCGGCGATTCGTCGGCCGAGCGCCGGAGCAAGTCGATGCGTTCATCGCCGACGTCGTCGAGCCGATTCGGCAACGGTATCGCGATCTAGGCAATCAACAGTCAGAGCAGTTGCGTGTTTGAAACTCGACTGAGCGGCAGGGCGCTAGCCGCCGGTGTCGGCATCCATGCAAAACCGGCGGCTAGCGCCCTGCCGCTAACTTTTCAGGAGCTTTGTCATGAATCGCATCTGGTCATTCGCGGGTTTGTTAGTCGCCTTCGTGTTCGCGGTGACGTTCTTCGGACGGCCCGCTCACTCGGACGTCGAGACGAAATCTGGACGCTGGGAGTATCGCACGGAGACCGTCGAACCGACATTGCTCTCGCAAAAGCTCAACGAATGGGGGAGCGATCGGTGGGAAGTTTTCGCCGTCGAGCGAGGCGACACGGTGCTCCAACAAGATGGCACAACCAAGCTGAAGGTGTCGAACTTCCAAGTCACCGCGCGACGACCGTTGAAGTAGGTCAGGCATTCTAGCCTGACCCGAACTGGCAAACAGCGTCGAACGCGCATCGGGTCAGCCTGGAAAGGCTGACCTACTTCCAGGCGGTGAAGAACTTTTGCAGCCGAACCATCTCGCCGGGCAGATACGCGGCGGCGGTGATGTGCCCGGCGTCGAGCCAAACCAACTCCGGCTTCGTACCGATCGAGTCCCACAAGGCCATCGTCGCAGCGTGCGGGATGATCTCGTCGGTCTTCGCGTTGACCATCAGCACATCGCGGTCTTTCAGCAATCGGCCGTGCGTCGCTGGATCGACTGGCTCCAACGCTTTGAGAAATGACTCGCGCGATTCACCGGCTTTGAGCCATTCCGTGCGAAATGTCTCCGCGTCTCGATGTTCCATGCTCCACAAGTTCTCGCCAAGCTTCCCGCCACCAAGATAGATCGCAACCTTGCGGAAGCGCGGCTCACCCGCCGCCGACAGCGCGGACATGATCCCTCCCAAGCTGATGCCAGTGACGCCGAGCCGTTGCTGGTCCACCTCCGGACGAGCCGCCAGCCACGCCCCCGCACGGCGAATGTCGAGCACCGCCTGCGTCATCCCCTCGGCCGTCTCGCGCGGGTTGCGCGAGATCATGCGACGCGGAGATTCCTTGCTGCGCCGCTCGCCGTAGTACGGCATCTTGATGAACAACGCTGCGACCTTCGCACGAGCCAGCGAACTCGCGACCGTCTGCGACAACGGGAACTCGCCACCCAAAATGTGCAGTACGACGACGCCGGGAAACGGACCCGCACCTGCCGGCTGAAAGTATTCGCCGTACACCGTGTTGTTCTCGGGAACGGAGGTTTCCATCGGCGAAGGAAACGTCACGGAAATCGTTCTCAGCGATCCGCTCTCGCGCAGGAATTCCGAGCTCGCCTCAAAGCGATGCGGCTTCAGCCGAAAATGCTCCGGTACAGTGTCTTCGTTTTTCGCCGGCACAAATTCGATCTCGGCCACATCTGGCACGTCCGCGAACGACAGACCATCGGCATTGGCGACGTCTGCCGAGACGCTCAACCAAACAACGGCCCACGACACCCAAACAACACCGACCAACCGAGACATTGCAAAGTCCTCGTCCGCGAAGCACGCCCGGAGGGATTTGATTTCCCCATGAAACCACGGGAAAAGCCGCGTTCCATGGTGAAAGCGGCGCGCATTCCGGTGCGCGGGATGACGCGGGTGCGATCATAGCCGATGATGATACCGACTTGGCAACGTTCGTGGCGGCGTGGCCGATGATGTCGGAGGATGCTCGGCGGACGATGTTGGAGTTCGTCGATCGGAAACTTTTGGTTGGCTGCTCGCCAGGACTTCAACGACAGTCCCCGGCAGTTCCATTCGTTCCTGATTTCATAACTCTGTGTCACTGTGCCTTCACGATCCACTGCGTGGTTTCGCTTGGCGGTAACGAGCTTCTCATCATTTGGGCTTGGCCAGGCGGAAGGCGTTCAACTTGCTGCCGCCGGTCGCGAGAGGAAGTCCGGTCGCAACAAGAAGCAGTGGCGCTCCGCTGTCTTTGCTCGTGGCCCAGCCGACTTCTGGAGTCATGCCCTGTTCACTCACGCTGGCGATCATCTCACCTTTTTCAATATCAACGACATGAACTTTTCCACCCCGCATTCCGAGGGCTAACCACGGTTTTCCGGGAGCGACTTGGGCAGAGTCAACGTGCGGCGGAGTACCGGCAGGTAATGCCAGCGTCCAGTTCTTGGCACCGTAGACGGTCAGGGCAGTCAGCATTTCGGTGGTTGGATTCGGTTTTCCATCGAGCGCAGAGCCGGCAACGAAGATCATTGCTGCTTTGTCCTTCTCTGACAGCTTCGCGACCCGAACCATATTGGCGTAGATTCCGGCGTCAATGTCCTTACGGTTCTTACCGTCGCTTGAAAAGACATGAACTTGTCCCGCGGCGGAAGTCGTCACGACTTGCGGCGCGCCCTCGCCCCACACATTCCCGGCGCAGACATGCCAGACGTTGCCGATGCCCGTTGTTTTCCAAAGAAGCTGCCCCTTGCTATCCAAGACATGCAGACCGACTCCCCCGTTGTAACCGACGATCACCTCGTCCGAACCGTCGTCATCTAAGTCACTGGCCCAGACGTCATCGATACCACTCGCGTAACTCCAAAGTTGCTTGCCGTCTAAGTCGTATGCACGCAGCTCTCCGCTCCAAGCGGTGAAGGCCAAGAGCACCTTGCCCCCGTCGCGGGACAAGTTGGCGAGGCGCACGATCGCACCGCTATTTTGAGGGAGGTTCATCTCACGCTGCTTCTTTCCTGCCAGATCGACTTCGACACACTTCCCGCCCAAGCCGACCGAGTAGATCAATCCTTTCTTCTCATCACTGACAACGCCGGTCCATGCTCCTTTCAAGGACCAAGCCTGCTCCATTCCTTTGAGAGCAGGGCTTTTGTCCTGTGCTAAGCTGGCGTCGATGAGGAATGCAGTGAGCGTCACAGTCACGAAACTACGGAACCACAAACCGCGATGCAAAGTCATGATCGGAGCCCTCGTGTTGAGTCCCCTGCCTCCTGACGGTTGAGTATCCCGCACGCGGGAGTGCAGGGGACGACGGCGTTCTGGTTTCGTTCAGGTCGAGTGACAACGTGCGGTTGCCCCTGAAGTCTGTCAAGAAACATTCGCTTTGGCACCGGGGGCGGTCGCGCCTCGCGACGACAACCTCAGCGTTTTGGATTGAAGTAGGGCCAGACGATCGACGCGATCATCGTCGGCGAACTGGAACTTCACAACACCGCCGGCCTGGTCATCGCTCACGCTCGTTGCCACGACCACGCGACGTGCCTGGATCGGTGAGTAGGTTGGTTTGGCCAGCGTCGTGGCTGCCTGCGTGATTGCCAAACGACCGCGAGGCGAATTGCGCTCTCAGAGCCTAATCGTGGGCGGGCAGACACATGTGAGCCGAATGCACCGCATTACGCCGTTGCGGTTTGCAGCTTTGGGATCAGGTATTGGACCGTGCTGGCCATCGTGCTCAGAAAACCGTAATCCTCTTCGGGGATTTGCACGCGGTACAGCTTGCGGAGTTCCATGACGATGTCGAGGAAGTCCATGCTGTCCAGTTCCATCTGCTCGCGAAATGGCACTTCGTCCTTCAGTGCTGTGAGGTCATTATCCGGAGCGATCCGGCAGAGGATCTTCATGATGACTTGTCGAATCTGATCGGCGCTCATTCCTCTTACTCTCCCGAATACCTTTTCACGATGGTTGCGGAATTGATCCCCAACATGCCAAAGGAATTGTTGAGGATGTACTCGACGCGGTCCATTTTCCGGGGCGTATTGGCCACGATTTGAGGCAATGCACAGCGAGAGTCTGGCCGGTCGAGGTTGATTGTAGCGTGGGCCATAAGGTCGTCAAACGCGGGGAGATTCCCCAAAAGTTCGAGCGCACCCGCTGCTCCCATCGCGTGGCCGATGAAACTCTTCGTGTTGTTGATCGCGAGGTTGGCACAGTCGCCGAAGACCTTGTGAATGGCTTGAGATTCCTCAATGTCACCCTGCTCGGTCGCGGTCGCGTGGCTGCTGAGGATGTCGATCGCTTCCGGCCCGATGCCGGCCCGGCTCAGCGCGAGCGACATGCACTCCGCCTGTCGTGTGGGGTCGGGCAACACGAAGTCGGTCGCGTCCGAGTTCATTGCGTGACCCACGATTTCGCCGTAAATCTTCGCACCCCGTTTGAGCGCGTCCGGCAACCGTTCCAGCGTGACGAGCCCGCCTCCCTCGGCGACGACGATGCCGTTGCGGTCCAGATCGAAAGGCCGCGAGGCTTTCTCCGGTTCGGAATTCGTGGCGAGCGCGCCCTGGCTCTTGAAACCGGCGAAGATGCCGAACGTGTGAATGCTCTCGGAGACTCCGCCGGCGATCGCCAAATCGACTTCGCCGAGTCGCAGCATCTGCAAGCCTTGAATCAGGCCGGCATTGCCGGCGGCACAAGCGGCTCCGATGCACAGATGCGGCCCGGTGATCCCCAAGCTGAGCGTCACTTCGCCAGCCGGACTGTTCGCGACGGTGCGTGGGTTGTGGTGGTGTGTCCAAACGCTGGTGTCGTAGTTGAACTTGGAGATCTCGAAGATTTCGTTCTCGGTCTCGACGTTGCCGTGCTCGGTGATGCCGATGAAGACCCCTGTTCGATCCTTGCGAACGTCAGGCCACGACAAACCACTGTGCTGAACCGCCTCGTTCGCGCAGTAGATCGCGATGGAGCCGGCTCGTGTTCCACGGCGGACGTCCTTCCGCTTCTGGTACTTCAGCGGGTCGAAGTTGCAGACTCCGGCCAACGTCTCGCCGATGTAGCGGATTTCATACTTGCTGACGCCAGACTTCCCGGCCAGCAAATTGGCCCGGTATTCGGCCAAGTTGTTGCCGTTGGGGGCGGTCAGGCCGATGCCGGTGATGACAATGCGTTGATTCGGATCGGACATCGGAGAGCTGCTACCCCGCTCAAAGGAATCGTTCCGTCCGTTGATTCGGCCGAAAGGGACGAGAGGTTATCCGCCGCTTTAGACCCTCGCAAGCAGCCGAATTGGCGCGTCGGCAGGACTTCCTGTTGATCTGTTTTGCCGAACGAAGCTATGGTCCGTCCGCAATTCCCCTCCTGTCGGAAGCCCTTCCGGCATTGGCCTCTCGGCCATCTCATTTCCCACCAGATTCTCCCCCTTCGTCACTCTTTCCTTTTCCTTCGCAGTTCGACTGCATGGAGATTTCCATGTTGCGCGTCTTGGCATTTGCGGCCGTCGCTGTCTGTTGCTCTTCGATGAACGTTGTCGCTCAGGATTACAGCGTTTACACGAAAGTGTTCGACCTGAATGCCAAAGAAGACAGCGTGCCGTTTCTTCGCAGTCAAACGGTGTTTCATGCCGGGAAGGTCTACGATGCGATCCCCGTCGCGGGAGAAGTCACGATTTTGGAGAAGGCGCACAAACGCATTTGGATTGTGAATCCCGACAAAGGGTGTAGTTCCAGTGTCGATTTCGACGAATTGCGGCACCTCCTGAAGACTGCGGAGGATCGATTGGTTCAGCGTCTGGGCGAACTCGAACGTGACCCTGGTGTCTCGCGCGAGGCTTTGGAGGCGTTTCGGTTCCAACTGCGTCCGAAGTTTGAGACACAATTCGATCCAAAAAAAGGCCGGCTGCGGTTGATGAGCAAGTACATCTCTTATGAAGTGGATGGCCAAGTCAGCGATCGTCCCGAAGCGGTCGATGCCTACCTGACCTATGCCGATTGGGCGTGCCAGTTGAACTATGTGCTGCACCCGCAACCACTCTTGCCGCAAGTCCGGTTGGAACTCAACGAGCAGTTGAGGCGGCACAAACTGATGCCGACGCGAGTCACTTTGCGTGCAAAACTGGAGCGTCCGCTGAGCCTCAGAGCCGAGCATTCGCTGGACTGGACACTCGATTCACGAGATCGGCAGAGCATTCATAAGTGGGAGTCGTTGCTTCGCGATCCCAAGCTGCAAAAGGTCTCGCTCTCGGAGTACCAACGAATCGCACTTGGCCAAAGGGTCGCCAAGGCCAAGTGAGCGGAAAGTGAAACGGAAATCAGGCTCTCCGCCATTCGAGTTGATTTCGGTGACCTGTGAGCTGCAAGGCGCTAGCTCGAATTATTCACGGCTAGAGACAAAAGCGGCCTCCTCGCGCATCTAAGTGGTTGGATTAAAAGCCATTTCAGAACACGCACGGAGGCCGCGATGAGTTTACAGACTGCTTGGAATTTTGCATTTGAGTTTGGGGAT
>SYJG01000480.1 GCA_005798445.1 Planctomyces sp. | reverse complement strand
GGCAGACCGGAAATTGTCGAAGTGCTTCCGTCGGATGGGATCACTCGCGCTGAACTGCTGAGAGTCGCGGCAACGATCGCCTCTGGCTCAATTCATCCGCTCGCGCGAGCGGTCGTCGAATTGGCTCGCAAAGAGTCGACTTCCTTCGATGCGGTTCCGTCTGGAGTGCGTTCCGAGCCGGGCCTCGGATTGGAGGCCGTGGTGGACGGCGAAACGGTCTTGCTCGGAAGCCAACGCTGGATCCGTAGGTTGGGCACTCCTGCCCGACCGGAATTGCCAGCGTCATCCAGTACGCACACAGAACACACGGACGGGCAGGAGTGCCCATCCTACGAAGTGCATGGCCGCACTCCGATCTTTGTCGCGCGAGGCGGTCAAGTGTTGGGCCTCTTGGCCGCCGAAGATCGCATTCGAAGTACTGCAGCGGAAGCGACGCTGGTTTTGCGGCAGCTTGGGCTTGATACCGGTCTCGTGAGCGGTGACCGGTTGGCGGTCGCACAAAACGTCGCCCACAAGCTGGGCATCACGTTGATCGAAGCGGAACGTCTACCGACCGAGAAGGCCGACGTCGTCCGCTCGTTGCAAGCGACCGGCCGCCGAGTCGGCATGATCGGCGACGGAGTCAACGACGCTCCGGCGCTGGCCGTGGCCGATGTCGGCTTCGCGATCGGAGCCGGTGCCGACGTCGCCATCGAAGCGGCGGACGTGACGCTCGTCGGCAGCGATCCGCGAGCCGTGCCGCATGCGATCGAACTGGCTCGGCAAACGCTGCGGATCATCCGCCAAAACTTGTTCTTCGCATTCGCGTACAACGTCGTCTCAATCCCGCTGGCAACCGGGTTGCTTTCGGAGTTCGGCGCGATCATCCTGCCCCCCGGCTTCGCCGCCGCCGCGATGTCCGCCAGCAGCGTGCTGGTCGTGACCAATAGCCTGCGGCTGAAGCGGTTCAGACCATCTCCGAAGGAATTCATCAGCAATGCCGGTCGAGCCGTATGAGATCGTCTTCGACACGGAGATTGAATCCCATTTGACCGCAATCGACCTCAAGTATCACAACTTGATTCGCCGCGTCATTGCCGAACAGTTGCGGCTTCAGGCCGAAGTCGAGACACGAAATCGCAAGAAACTGCGCGAGCCAGCGGCATTTGGAGCCACTTGGGAAATTCGATTTGGTCCCGACAATCGGTTTCGAGTTTTGTATCGTGTCGAACCAGGACGCCGGGCGGTGGTCTTGGCCATCGGAATCAAACAAAACAATCGCCTGAGAATTGGCGAGCAGGAGATTCAGCTATGAAAACCACAACCGCGACAAAGCTCCGCGCGGAACTGGCAAGCTACTTGGCGAAGACCGAACCTGTCGTCGTGACTCAGCATGGCCGAATGAAAGCGATTCTGGTCCCCGTTTCGTCAGAAGCCGACGCTGAACGCTGGGGCATGGCCAACAATGCCGAGCTGTTTCGTTTGCTCGATGCGGCCAGCCAAAGAGTGCAAAAGACCGGGGGCATCCCGCAGGAGGAATTCTGGAAACGAATTGACGCGAAGTACGCCAAGAAACCCAACGGACACCAAAAACGAAAGTCGGGGAAGTGATGCAAATGCGGTATTGGTTTGGGTTCGAAATGTTGGCATGCGCGGGACTCATCGTTGGTTGCGGAGGCGGTGAGGCTCCGAACGAGTCGCGTCAGCTTGTGGTCAAGGAACCGGCTTCGGACACGAAGTCGAAGGTTGGTGAGTCAACGGATGCAGTTGCGGCCGTAACCGCCACGAAACCAGCGACAACCTCTGCGTCGAAGCAGCTACCCAAACCAGCGCTGTCCGCTGATGAAACTGCTGACGGTTGGGTACAACTCTTCGATGGCGAGACTCTCTTTGGTTGGAAGCCGAACAGTGATGTGAATTGGTCGGTGGCTGACGGTGTCATCACGGCGGACAAAGGGACGAAGCCGGGGCTGCTGCTGACCTCGGTGCCGTTTGCGGACTACGAATTCCGATGCGACTTCTGGATGGCCAAGGGGGGCAACAGCGGTGTGTTCCTGCGGACGCCGGCCGTGCCGACGGATCCGGGAGTCGATTGCTACGAACTCAACATCTGCGACACACACCCGCAAGGCTTCAACACCGGCAGCTTCGTGAAGCGGCAGAAGCCGACAAAAGAAGTCTCCGGCGAAGAGGCTTGGAAGACGTTTCACGTCCGAGCCGAAGGACCGCACGTCGTCGTGAAACTCGACGGCGAAGAGGTGCTCAACTTCACCGACAAGACAGACAAGCCGCTGACTTCCGGATTGATCGGGCTGCAAATGAATTCCGGGCTGGTCAAGTTTCGGAACGTGTTCGTGAAGCCGCTCGGCACGAAGGAGCTGTTCAACGGCAAAAACCTCACCGGCTGGCGCGAAGTCCCCGGATCGAAGAGCAAGTTTGAAGTCATCGACGGCGCGATCCACGTCACCAACGGCCAAGGCTATTGGGAATCCGAAGCGACGTTCGCCAACTTCGTCCTGCAAGCTCAAGTGAAAACGAACGGCGACGCGCTCAACAGCGGTATCTTCTTCCGAGGACTGCCAGGCAAAGAGGGAGCCTATCCCGGCTACGAATTCCAAATCCAAAACGGCATCAAGAACGGCGACCGCACTCAGCCCGCCGACTTCGGCACGGGTGCGATTTTCCGTCGCCAAGCCGCTCGGTTCGTGGTCTCGAACGATCGCGAATGGACGACGTTGACGCTCGTCGCCAGCGGCCCGACCTTCGTCACCTGGGTCAACGGCATTCCGATCACCGTCTGGACTGACGAACGCAAGCCGCACGCCAGCGGTAACGCTCGCGAAGGACTGCGACTCGAAGGAGGCCACTTCAGTCTGCAAGGTCACGACCCGACGACGAATCTCGACTTCCGCAACTTGCGTGCAGTCGAACTGCCCTAACTCAACGTCGTCCTAACGCGGCGGAGTCTTGTCGGGGCTGGTCACTTCCCGTTCTGATTCGTTCAGCAGTCGGGCCAATTGAGGCAATGGATTGGCGACCTGCAATGCGGCATGAGCAAGGCTCGCGCGAGCTTCGGCCGGGTGCGATTGGTGGAACTGAGCGAGTGACAACTGAGCGTGAATCAGGGCGGCGCGTTCGCGGTCGTAATCGGGGTTAAGGGTGAGGGCTTTTTGGAGTGAGGTTACGGCGGCGGCTGGCTGATTGGACCGGAGTTGGACCGCACCGAGGGCGAGCCAGGATTGAACGTTGTCGGGGGCGAGTTCGACCGCGTGGGCTGCTGCGGTTTCGGCGAGCGGCACATCGCGGAGGTCGGGGAACGGGCAGACGACGTGGGACCAAGCGAGTTGGTGTTGAGTGGTCGCCTCGTCGGGCAGGCGGGTGGCGACTTGCTTGAGGACTTGCAGGGCGACTTCGTAGTGGTCGCGGGATTCGGACTTCTGGTCTTGCACCCAGAGCCAATCGGCGAAGCGGTAGGAGGCGAGCGCGAAGCGTTCGTCGTAGCGGGACGTCAGCGGGACACGGCGCATCAGGTTGCCGAGCAGGCTGAGTTCCATGCGGCAGGCTCGGTCGAACATCGCGGTGTTGCCACGGCGCTGTTCAAGGCTGACTCGCTCGGTCCACTTCCACAACAGCTCGCTGAGATAATTGATGTTGTCGGGATAGTTCGTCACGACGTCGTTCAGCACGCGTGCGGCCTCGTCGAGTCGTTCGGCGGCGAGGTCGAGGTCTCCGGCCCTCTGGTCGATGCGGGTCAGACTGGTGAGGTGCCGAGCATAAAGGACTCGCGTGTTGACGTGACTTGGCGAATGTTGATGCAGCGTGCGAGACAGCTCGAAGGACTCGCGGTACAGCGGGGTCGCCTCGTCGTGTCGCTGAACGTACCACAGCGTGTTGGCGTGCGAATTGAGCGCGTTCGCCAGTTCAAGCTGGCAGACATCTTCGTTCGGCCAGCGAGCGACCGCCGCTCGGAAAATCTCTTCAGCAAGTTGGTGATGCCGCAACGACTCGTCGTGGCGGTCGGCACCTTTGAGCATTACGCCATAGGCCACATGAATCATGCCTCGCTGAATTTGATCGTTCAGATCATTCGGGTTGTCGCGGACCACGGAGTTCATCAGCTCGATCGCCCGGTCGTAGGCCGGCCCGGCTTTCTTCAGCTCGGCTCGATGCCGTGCGTTCGAGGCTCGTACCCGCAGCGCGTTCGACAGTGTGCGGCGGTGTGAGATCGCCGTGTTCTCGGCAACCAGTCCGTCTAGCAGTTCGATCGCGCGGTCGATCAACGCGATCGATACGTCTTGCTTGCCGAGGACTTCGCGAATCTCGGCCGCTCGCAGAAAGGCCGACGCCGCTTGAAAACGGACGGCCGGATCGTCGCCGCGCTCGACCAGCACGTTCTCGTAGAACTGCAGCGCCGCGTCGAACAAGCGGCTGCTCGTCTCCTGCTGCCGAGCTTCGTTTTGCAACTGCATCCCCAGCTCGCTGAACCGCGACACGACTTCGGTCGCCTTCAGGAAATTCGCCTCCGCGCGGGCTTGAGCTTCGCGAGCGTTCTGTCGCTCGGACTCCGCCGTCGCGCGAGCCTTCTGGGCCTCGTCACGTTCGCGTCGCACGGACGCTTCGTTGGTGTTGGCTCGCTGAGCTTCCCGCAGGATCATCGTCCAGCCGACGACTGTCAGCACGACGAGCGCCGACAACAACGCCGCGACTGCCGGGCGTCGATGAATCCACTTGCGGCTCCGCTCGATCACGTTCGACCGCCGCGCGGCAATCGGCTCGTGATTCAAGAACCGCGTGAGATCATCCGCCAATTCCAGCGCCGTCGCGTACCGTCGGCTCGGCGACTTTTCGAGACACTTCAAACAAATCGTTTCGAGTTCAACCGGCAATCGCGGTTGCAACTGCCTCGGCGGAACCGGCTCCTGATCGCGGACTTGTTCGAGCGTTTGCAAGATCGTCGCGGCCTGAAACGGAGGCCGCCCCGTCAACGTCTCGTACAAAATCGCACCGAGCGAATAGATGTCCGGCGCGGGACCAGCCGAGAGTTTTGATTCCCCCGCTTGCTCCGGAGCCATGTAGCTCGGCGTACCGATGACTTGCCCGGTCGTCGTCAGTTCGCTGCCACCATTGAGCAGTCTCGCCAATCCAAAGTCGCTGATCTTCGGAGTGGGAAGTGGCGATTTCGGAGTGGAGAGCAACGATTCATCAAGCGGCAGCGTCTGCTGCGCCAAGTAACCCGAAGCGTCAGCAAGGGATGGTCCCAGATAACCCGAAGCGTCAGCGAGGGAGGACGCCCCGAATGACGACGTCTCGAAATCATGCGACTCAGGGCCAAGCCCTCCCGCGTGAATCTCGGCTCCGGCGAGCGGGGCGGCGTCAGCCCCCCGGTCCAACGGCGCGATCACCGGGGGGCTAACGCCACCCCGCTCGCCAGAGTTGGTCGGTTCTTGGAGCGCTCGCTCACGCTTCGGGTTACTTGTCAGCAGCACGTTCGCGGGTTTGAGATCGCGATGGATGACGCCGCGTTCGTGAGCGACGTGCATCGTCCGCGCGAGTGACTCGACGAGTCGGGCAGCGACGTCATCGGAGAGCGGGCGGCCGTTGAGCAGTTGTTGCAGCGTCCCGCCGGGGACGAATTCCAGCGACAGGAACGGTAGGCCGTGATGCTCGCCGACTTCGTGGATTTGCACGATTCCTGGATGCTGCAACTGTGCGACCGCTTGAGCCTCCTGGCGAAACCTCGCGAGCGCCTGCTCGCTCGCGAAGTGGCCGCCGAGGATCATCTTCAGAGCGACCAGCCGATTGAGACTTTGCTGCCGCGCTTTGAACACGATCGCGGTCCCGCCGCGTCCAAGCTCTTCGAGCAACTCGTATCCCGGCGGAGCGGAGATGTCGGCGGTCAACCGAATCAACCGGTTCGTCCGTCCGTCAGCCCCGATCGTCGGCCACTGCGGCTGATCGAGCAGTTCCGGGTCGTCCGGCTCGAATCCGTCCCCGCGCCAGTCCTGATCGACCGCCGCATGAACTTCAAACTGCCGCCGCAACCGCTCTGCGATGTGTGGAAACCGCGCGACGAATTGTTCGACATCCGGCTCGTCGCCGAACTCTTCGCGAATCAAGACCTCGTGATACAGCACGTCGAGCAGTTGCTCTTCGTCGTCGCGAATCGCATCAAACGCTTCGCCGAGCGACTCGATCCCCGCACGTTCCCCACGCTGCCACCGAGCACGCAATTCGCTGGCCAGATCCCTGGAGTGCGGCGGTTCGACGCCGCACTCCAGGGAACACGGCGAAAGACTCGCGGATTGAAATTCAGCGCTCGGCGTAACGTTAGACATTTCGGCAGCCTCTCACATGTAACCCGAAGCGTCAGCGAGGGAGTCAGGAATACGATGTCATGGTCCTCGGACGACGTCTCATTTCAGAGTTCCCTCGCTGACGCTTCGGGTTACATCAAGTTCATCCCTCCAACCCCATCTCTGACGTGATCCGGTCGAGTGCTCGTGTGAATCTCATGCGGACGGCGGCGGGATGTTCTTTGAGTTCGGCTCCGATCTCCGTCCATTGGCGGCCTTCGGCACGCCATTCCATCAGGCGTTGCTCGTCGTGCGATAGTCGAGTGCGGACACGTTCTAATAAATCTCGGTTCGCGGCGATCGACGGCGGGCCGGGGTTCCGTTCAATGAACTCGCGAGCCGACAGATCGTTCGCTTCCAACGACACGTCACGCCGCCCATCGCGGCGACTCGCTCGATCATGCCGCACCCAATCGGTCACGCGATTGCGAGCCATCGTCACCAACAGGTTGAGCAGATCGCGCGGCGACTCGACATCAAACTGCCCGGCGGCCGCTCTCACGAAAAACGCGGCCATCACCGACTGACACAAGTCGCACGAATCGACAATCCGCCGCAACTGCGAGTCAGTCATCCGCACCCGAATCGTCCGCCGAATCTCCGGCTCGTAGGCCAAGACGATCTGTTCCGCCGCCTGCGGATCGCCGCTTCGCACTCTTTCAAACAGTTCGAGAAACGGAGTCATCAGGCCTCTCAAATTCCCGTCGAGCCGCGCGTTAACGTGAATCAGCCACCAGCAATGTCACCCGAAGCGTCAGCGAGGGAGTCAGGATGTCGCGGTCATCGTTCTCGGAGTCCGCCACTTTACCGGGGACTCCCTCGCTGACGCTTCGGGTTACATGAGACTCTATCGCTGATTCACGTTCGCCACAGCAGCAGTCACTCGATGGCGGCGGCAATCCGAAGCGGCCGGGGGAATCTCAAAAAAATGTGTTCGCTCGGCGGTGCGGTTATCGTTTCCCAGTTAAGGGCCGCGTGAGTTCTCTGATCCGAAATGAGCTATCCGAGATTTGTCTCGGCTGTGATATGACCCGAAGCGTCAGCCGACTCATGTCACCCGAAGCGTCAGCGAGGGAGTCAGGATGACGAGGTCATTGTCCTCGGAGGACATGTCTTTTCGGGACTCTCTCGCTGACGCTTCGGGTTACATGACTCGCTTCCTCGCTGACTCTTCGGGTGACATCGCAGCAGTTCGCTTCATTCCGCGTTCGGCCACAAAGGAGATTTCGCATGGTTCGTTGTTCCCTTGCAGGTTTTATGTTTGCCTTGGCGACGCTCTTGCCCGCCTCGGTACAGGAGAAGGTCGCCCTGCCGAAGGGGCAAGCGCCGCACTTCTTCATCGTAACCGAAGTCAAAAAGGACGGCCTCGTCATCAAGCAGGTCGGCCAAACCGAGGGCGAGTTCTTCACCACGGTGGAGTACAAGCCGGCGTTCAAGGAGGTCGACGCCACCGATCCGAAGGGGAAAAAGCTCACGGCTGACGAAGTCGCCAAGCTGGTCAAGCCGGGCAGCGTGGTCCTGGTGAGCGTGGACGAGAAGCCGGTCGATCCAGCCTACCTAGTGGTCGTAAAGGACGACACCGTGATCCTGGCCGGGGTGGTGGCGCGAGTCACGCTGAGGAAGTAACGAACCGGTCGCTGCAGCCCTGGGCCGCATCTACGTTTCTGGGACTTGATTGGCCCCTCGGCGGCCCCGGCTGCTGAGCTGTGTCGTTCGGCGGATTTCAGGAGAAGTTCCATGAGGTATCTTTGGGGTTGGTACAGCCGGTCTGCGATCGTGGTCCTTGTCGTCGGCAGCATGCTGGCGGTAGTGCTTTGGCAGATCAGTGCCCAGGGCACGTTGATTCAGACCGAGGCGGACGTCGTCGCCAAGAAGGATCGCGAGAAACTCCAAGGGACTTGGAGCATCGTTGAACTGGTGGCTGACGGTGAACAGGCCCCTGCGGAGATCACGGACATCTTGAAGCTGGTCTTCAAGGACGATCGTCTCATCTTCGCGCCTGGCGAACATGGCTTCACGAACTACACCTACAAGTTGGACACGACCACGAAGCCAGCCAGCTTCGACATGATCCATGCCGATGGCGAAAGCAAGGGCGAGGTCAAGAAGGGAATCTACTCGTGGGATGGAGACCGCCTCAAAATCTGCTTCGGGATCGCCGATGACCGCCCCACAGAGTTCTCGGCGAAGTCCGATTCTGGGCGGGCGCTGTATCTCCTGAAACCAGTGAAGCCATGAATGAGCTGCCCCGTCCCATGTAACCCGAAGCGTCAGCGAGGGAGGATGGAAGACGGGTCAAGGTCCTCGGACGACGTCGTTTTTCGGGGTTCCCTCGCTGACGCTTCGGGTTACATCCATCCTCCCTCGCTGACGCTTCGGGTGACATGCGAAAGGAACGCCATGACTTTCGTTCGTCACGTTGTCTGCCTGAGTTTGCTCCTGGGGGGCATTGTGATGTCTGCTGAGCCGGTCGCGGTTGTGATCAATGATCGAACCGATTATCGAGGCGAGTTGATCTTGAAGGCGGGTTCGCGGGAGGTCGGTAAGGTCTCTCTGAAAGGCTCGGGCACGGACATTGTCGTCGCCAAGTTCGCGTGGCCGGATGGAGCGACAGCGGCCAGCGTGTCAGGCGAGTTGCGCTTCACACATTACAAAAAGGGGCCACAGGTCGCTCGCGGTTCGCACGAGTGGCAGGTTGTTGACATCGCGCCGCTGACGAAGCCGCTGCGAGACAATTCGCTGTTGATCGCCGAACGGCTGAAGCGGTTTGTCGTGGCTCAGCAAGCCTTCGAGGCGAAACACACAAAGTTGATCGACGGGGTTTCGCGAGTCCTTGAATTGACCGGCGAAAGGTCGCCACAGGCCGACATCGTCGCTGCCGAGAAGCGGCTCGGATTCGCGCTGCCGGCCGAGCATATACGACTTCTGGAAGACTGCGGAGCATTTCTTGTCGATGATTCGGCGATGTTGCCGGCGAAGTCCCTGAAGAATGCTTTCGACCAAATGTTGCTCGACTGGGAAACGCCGCGTGCGGAACTCGACAAGCTGCCGGCCGAGACACAGGCACTTCTGAAAACGACCGTCCTGCTCTTCACGGAAGTTGGTGATGGTTACGGCGGCTGGCTGTACCAGCCGCCACAGACTCCGTCCGACAAGCCGAGCTTCTGGTGGATTCATCAAGATGACATCACTCGCCCGCGCCGGCTGAAGAATCAGGATGGCTCGCTGAAGAACTACTCGCAAGCGCTGCTCTGGTTGCTCACTCAGCAAGTCATCGAACGCTACGACGATGGGCCAGTTGAGTCCGTTTTCGTCGATCGTTCCTCGCCCGCGAAGCTGAAGTATCGACTGATCCCGGACAGTCGGTCCGAGTTGCGTGCTGATTTGAGGCTCGATTGGAACGAGTTTGAATAGCTCGCTCGGCCCATGCTGACTCGCACCCTCGCTGACGCTTCGGGCTACATGGCGGGGTTACATGTTCGGGTGACATGGCGGGGAGCCGCAACCTCTTCAATGCATGTTCCCTCGCAGCGACGGCTTCCGTTTCTCTGGTTGAGCACTTCGCCAATTCACTTCTCTGCACGAGCCGTTTCAGGAGCCATCGCCATGTTGATGTTTTCTCGCATGTCCACACACGCTCGGAATCTGTTGAGTCAGCCACGGAAAGCTCGGCGGCGGAATTGGTATGAGCCGAAGGTGGAACAGCTTGAGGTGCGGCAGGTTCTCTCGGCGGGGCACACGAATGCGGCGATGACGGCTGAGCATCTCGCGGTGTTTGGAAGCCGTGATCCGGTGACGAACATTGTGACGGGCGGGTTGGCTCCGGATGTGGCGGTCAACAATTATTCGATCGCCACTGGCGAGTGGGACAATCCCGCGATCTGGTCGGACGGTGTGCCGGATGACAATGACAACGTGCTGATTTCGATGGGGACGGTGGTCACGATCGACAGTGATGCGTCGGTCAGCGCGTCGGACCCACGAGTCGCTTTGCGGTCGGTTCGCGTCGACGGGGAGTTGGAGTTCGATCCGCACGCCGACACGAAGTTGCTGGTCGATACGATCTTGGTGACGAACAACGGCGTGTTCGAGATGGGGACTGAAGACGAGCCGATCGACGCGGATCATCGGGCGCGAGTCGTCTTCGCGGATCGGACGATCGGTCTCGATTCGGCGGCGACGGCGGCGTTCAATGCTCAGCAACTCGCCTGGGATCCGTTGCAGTTCACGCATGGGATGATCGCTCACGGGCACGTCACGATTCACGGTGCTCACAAAACGAGCTTCGTTTCCGGGCAGAAGTTGAATCTCGCGGGGAGTTCGACGTTTGATCTCGGTGTGCCGGTGCCGAGCGAGTGGCAGGTTGGCGATCGCCTGGTCATTTCCGGCACGACGGCGACGAACGCGGCCAACGTCAATCAGGATGACGAAGTCCAGATCGCCGGGATCAACGGCAACGTCATCACGCTGAGCGCTGCGACGCCGCTCATGTACACGCACTTCAAGAACACCAGCTACGTCGCCAACATGAATCGCAGCGCGACGTTTGAGTCGGAGACTCCCGGCGTGATCGCGAAGCGCGGGCACATCATGTTCATGCACAGCGATCATGTGCATGTCGATGCGGCGGGCTTTTATGGACTCGGCCGCACCGACAAGCGAACGGTCATTGACGACGTTGTGAACTCGCCCGATCCCGACAATCCCGGCCAGATGACGACCGACGTACTGCTGAAGGACATCAACCCGACGAATCCCGCGCTCGGACATCGCGTGCTCGTCCCGGTTGTCGATGAGAACGGCAACACGGTGATCGATCCCGCGACCAACCTGCCGAAGATGCAGATCGCGAAGACCGGCTTGAACCAGCGAGGCCGTTACGCGGTTCACTTCCACCGCACCGGCACGGACTATGAAGACGCACCGGCCACCATCAGCGGCAGCGCGGTGGTCGATAGTCCGGGCTGGGGGATCGTCAATCACAGCAGCTACGTCAACGTGACAGACAACGTCGTCTTCAACGCCGTCGGAGCGGCTTTCGTCACCGAAGCAGGCGATGAGATCGGCAGCTTCGATCACAATCTCGCGATGCACTCGCAGGGTTCGGGAGCCAACATCATGGCTCGGCAGGGAGTCCAGGACTTCGGCCATCAAGGAGACGGCTTCTGGCTGCAAGGGGGCAACGTCTCGCTGACCAACAACATCGCGACCGGCCAGAGGCACGCGGGCTTCGTGTTCTTCCCGCGTGGCCTCGACCAGAAGGGACTCGGCATCACGCAAATCTCCGGCGAGAACCTCGCCCCGCATTACGCCTGGGCCGATCACGACCAGATGTACGAAGTCGCCGACATCCCGCTGCTGGAGTTCAAAGGGAATTCCAGCTTCGGCGTGATCAGCGGCTATGAGTCCTGGTTCACACTGCTCAAGGCGACCCACTCCAGCCGCAGCGTGATCGAAGACTTCACGGTCTCGCACGCGTCCGGCAACGCCATCGAGATTCCCTACACGAACAACACGACGTTCAAGAACGTGACGCTGATCGGCAATCTCGCGAAGCCCACCTATGTCGGGATCGAACGCAATTCGGTCACGCAAAACATCGTCTACGACCACGTCAACGTGCAGGGCTTCGCGAACGGCATCAACGCGCCGCTGAACGGCATCAACACGATCGTCGGCGGCACGTTCAACAACGTGAAGAACATCAACATCGTCACCTCCAGCAACAAGACGCGCGAGGTCCACATCAACGATGCCAGCCCCGCCGATCCCGTGGTGTTCATCAACAACCTCCAGCAATTGGTGAACGGCGTCCTGACTCCCGTGAAGCAGTTTGACATCTACATGGAGGCCAACTTCCAGCCGCTCTTCAGTGACCTGACGAAGCTGTTCAACCCGGATGTCGTGCAGATCGGACTGGTCTCTCACAACGGCCAGCAAGTCTATTTTTACGAGCAAGCAGCGGGCTTCACGCCGTTCCCCAGCACCGCGCAAGCCAACAAGAGCCTGTTCGGCCCCAAGGCCGCCGCGTATGTCCCGGCGGATTTGCTCAACAAGACGAACGCACAGCTCTTCGCTCAATACGGCTTGGCCATCGGTGGTGTCGTGGCTCCCGCGAACGCCGTCTCCGATCCGCTGATCAACGGCATCGTCGGCCCGAAGAGCCAGTACCAACCGGAACTCTTCCTCTTCAGTCCGAGGTACTACAACTACGTCACCAACGGCCCATACAAGCTGACCTACGGCTACGCGGCGACCGCCAATTCTCCGAGTGCCTACATCGCCGAGTCCTCGCCAACAGCGCTCACGAACGGCTGGAATCTGCTGACCCGCACGGTGCTCGGCCAACCGCGCACATTCCTGGTCTTCGGCGACAGCACGCCGCCGAACTTGCAACTCGACGCCAAGATGCCGACGACCATCAACAAGGCCGACCTCGACAACGGCTCCGCATTCCTGATCAACGCACAGTTGTTGGACGACAGCATCGGCTCCCAAAAGTTCCAGCAGTCAATCAAGCTCAACGATCCGAAGATCGTCTCGGCCCTGAAGACGAACGCCGATGGCACGCAGTTCGTGACGCTGACCTTCACCATCGAAGACCTCGCCAAGAACAAGACGATCATCAAGCTCGACCTCAACGTGACTCTGACCGCCCCGCTGCTGAAAGACATCGGCCGCAAAAACGATCCGTTCTTCGTGTCGTCAAGCACTCTCTTGGGCCTAACCGGGATTATTCACGGCGGATCAAACAGCAGGTGAAGGCCGTCGGCAAGAGAATGGCACGAGTCACTCATGCCGGTTGTTTGTGATGGAGTTGAATCCGAGAGAAACCTCCCCCTTTCCCCCAAGGGTTTGGTGAG
>SYJG01000042.1 GCA_005798445.1 Planctomyces sp. | reverse complement strand
TGACGATCAGTTCGATGTTCGGCTGATTGACGAACAATCCGACAATCGGCATGGAGTTCGTAACGACTTGCAGCGGCTTGCCTACGAGTGCCCGCGCCACTTCCAGCGTCGTGGTCCCCCCATCCAGCAGGATCACCTCATACGGTTCAATCAGGTCCGCGACAACCCGTGCGATCCGTTCCTTTTGCCCTAACGCCTGAAACCGCCGCTCGTCGAACGCCGTGATCGACTCGCCGACATACGCCGCCCCGCCCCGGGTTCTCCTGACTTGTTTTGACGTTTCGTCAAGATATTCCAAATCCCGCCGCACCGTCGATTCGCTAGTTTGGAGCGACTCGACCAGCTCCTGAACCGAGACAAACCCTTTTTCCTCGATCTTTTTCAGGAGTTTCGTTCGCCGTTCATCAACCAGCATGACCCACGCCCTCGTCCTGAGGCTTTTAGTTACGCAGACAGGATTGCATCACGATCGACCAAAATCAATCAAGTTCTGTCAATTTTAATCAGCCGCATGAAAGAGGTGGTCTGGACGAGAGCCAGCGGAAGCACAGAAGCGCCCAGCTTGGCGTCATCTCAATCCGTGTCTGTCGCAGCAAGGATCGTTAAGTCACGCAGCGACGGATTCCAGCAAGCGATTCCGATATCCCACGCGACCTGGTAGTACCAATCGTTGCTTGTACTGAAGAGCAACCATTCACAGTCACCTGCCACGCGGGCCACATCATTTATGGCTGCGGTCTCGCCGCAACCAACCAACCCGCCAAGCGAGCGCCAAGCCGAAAGCCTTCCGTATCCAGCGAACTCACCACTGTTGTATGCGCCGCCAGTGGACGCCGCAGCGAACAAGACCGCGAACACCTCTTTGAGTGATTGTTTTTCGGGAAATGCCAATGCGTCGGAAGGCCCTACGCATTCGAGTCCTAAGTTTCGAATTGCAGGTTCAAGAATCAGCGATTCGGGGGCATCGACGTGAAACGTGCGTGCCTCGAACTTACCGTTTGATTCTTCTGCCCAGTTCTTGATGGCTGAAGCGATTCGAGTCGCACGCTCGGTTGTCGTTTTTTCGGTGAACGCAAACTCGGCTTCAGCGGAAGCGACTTCCCTTGTTTGTTCGCTACCGTGCGGCCCGAAGGGCATTCCCCAGCCGGCTGAGCCAAGTTGATAGCTTGGCAATGACAATTCATCTTCGAAGTCAAAAAGCGTTAATGGAAGAAATGCCAATGGATGACGATGGGAGGCGAGAAGCGCGGCACTCCTCGTTGCCGCTTCGGAATTTGTCAGCACTTTCTTCCGCATGACTGCTTCGTGCAGCAAGATCGCCTTTGCTTCGAGATCGCTGACCGTACTCAGCAGTTTGTCGATCACCGCTCCGGACTGCGCAGCAACGATTTTCGATATCACTGCCGCCGGCCGAATATGACGCGACTCAACTCGTTGGTTTGCCAGTTTGGCCAACTCGACTGTGGCAATTGCGTTGTCGTAGCCATCATTGAGCGCAACGGCTTCAATGATTCTTTCGGTCACCGCACGCGGAGCCCAATGCGTCGGTCCGAATGGGCATTCCTCAAGAATCCGAGCAAACAAATGTCGGAGCGTGTCGAGGTCGCCAACTCGCGCGCACGAGTCAATGAACTCATAGTGTGAATTCACGTCTTTGGCGCGTTTCAGGCTGGGAATAAATGATCTGCGCGTAACCATCGTGTTTCTGCGCCGAAATAGATCAAAGAAGCTGGTCATCGAATCCTCAAACGCCCATTTTCGATTTCCAATCGTCCGTCCGCGAACAGTCGGATCGCTTCGGGATAGGCATCGCACTCGGCCTCGAAGACGCGAGCGGCGAGGGTGTCGGGAGTGTCCCCTTCGAGCACCGGGACGGCGCGTTGGACGATGATTGAATTGTCACTTGTAGGATGGCCGCCCTCGGCCGTCTTGTGGTTTGCATGTATCCATCCCCTAACGCGGACGGCCGAGGGCGGCCATCCTACGAGTCACGGTTTGCTTTGGCCGTGCTCATGGTTCACCTTGGGCCTGATCTTCAGCGTCTGTTTCGGCAGCGTTTGTCAATTTCTGATCGGGCACCGCGTCGGGCGCGATCGTCGCTTCAAAGCCGAGGATGATCTGGCGGATGTCTTCCGGGACGATGTCGCCTTGCTCGGTCTTCGAGTAAACGGTGACGAGCACCAATTCCGACTCGCTCTTGACGAAGTAGATGACCCGATAGCCGCCGCTTTTCCCTCGCGAAGCATCCGAGTTTGGGGCGCGAACCTTGAAGACCTCGAAGCGCACCCCAGGCACTTGGCACTTGATCGCCGGGTTGGCTGCCGCTCGCCAACTGGTCGAGGATCGGCTGCAAGTCCGACTTGATGTGGTGATATCGCTTCGCCAGTTGTCGGAGATTGCGTTTGAATTCGGGAGTGAACGTGATCTGAAGAGGCGAAACCGGATCACTCGACATCCAGCCCCTCCCAGAGGCGATCGACCGGCAACGTGTCGCCGCCCTGAGCCTCTTTCCAGCCCCGCCGGAAGCTGTCGGCCGCCGGTTGGAGAAGCACGCTTTCGCGATAGCTGCGAATCATCTGAATCAGAAACGGATAGTACTCGTCCGGCAAGCCTTCCAGGTCGGCGAGCACCTCTTGCTGTCTTTCAGTGACCAGAACATTCATGACGTTCTCCTTTCGAGCAGCTTACAACCGCGCGAGCGACAATCAATGTGTATCGGTCATCCAATTCGCAATCGACCATTCTCGATTTGCAGTCTTCCTTCTGCGAAGAGCCGAATCGCTTCGGGATAGGCATCGCACTCGGCCTCGAAGACGCGAGCGGCGAGGGCGTCGGGGGTGTCCCCTTCGAGCACAGGGACGGCGCGTTGGACGATGATTGGGCCGTGGTCGTATTCGTTGTCGGCAAAGTGGACGGTGCAGCCGCTGAGCTTCACGCCGCGAGCCAACACCGCCTCGTGAACGTGATGCCCGTGAAAGCCCTGGCCGCAGAACGCCGGAATCAGCGCCGGGTGAATGTTGAGCACTCGCCGCTCGAAGTCCGGCGGGATGCGGATC
>SYJG01000479.1 GCA_005798445.1 Planctomyces sp. | reverse complement strand
GGTCTCGGACGCGCGCGAGACGCTGCGGCACGACCGCGCGGTGGCGGAGATTGACAAGGCTCACGATCAAACCGAAGAAGACATCAGCGAGGCGCAGACAAAGTTCAACGAACGCGAACCGGCCGAGGAGCCGGAGTCGATCGAGTACTCGGCCGGGTTCGCGGAAGGTTTTCCATCTCGTCCGCGTCGGAAAGTGGAGTACACCGATCCGACGAACACAGGGATGCCGTCCACGCCGCCGAGCTACGCGGAACCACCCGGCTTCGGCCTGTACGAGGACGGTGCCGAGAAACCGTGGGGCGACTTGATCAACCCGCTGTCCTCCATGCTCGGCGGATCCACGCTCGGCGGAGGTCTCCCGACCTCGCCGACCGGCCCGACCTTCACCCCCTGGTTCGCGCAAGGTTACGAGCCGGAATCGGCGGACAGCCTGACTTCGCCGCCCGGCTTGTTCGGCGACTCGCACGACGAGTACGGCGACGGCCTCGACAACCAGTGGAACGTGCCGGGAGAGACGCTCCACGCGATGTCGCAGGACTACGAGCTGAACTCCCCCGCCAGCGCGTTGGGCCGTGGCCAAAGCCAAACCGAATGGGAAACCACGAACACGACGGGGGTCCCCAGCCATTGGTGGAACGCGGCGATGGACGCGGTGTACGCGGGCTTCGAGGGTGCGACGATCAACGGCAACACGCTGGTGGCGACGCTCAACAACGCGCTGGAAGGCGCGGCCGGCGTCGCCCTACCCGATCCCCCCGCCAGCACGTTCGTCACCCCACCGCCAGCCGCCGCTCCTCCGGCGGAAGGCGAACCCACCCGCGCCCCCGACCTCAGAGGCACCGCCGCCGAACCAAGCGGAGTCGGCAACTCGGCACAGACAACCCCTTCCAACCTCAATGGACAAGGCCAAAGCAACACGCAGCAGAGACTCGAAGCCCGACCAGCGGAGACGACCGGCCCGACTGGCTCACAGAACGCGACGCCCGCGAGAAACCTCCAAGTCGCGATGGGCGAAGCCCACGCGCCAACACGAACGGTGACATCGGGAGCGGTCTCGACTCCCCCCGTGGCAATGACGTCGAGCTTGGGAGGATCAACGAAGGGTGTCGCTGCTCCCAAGCCCGCTCCCGCAGCGGAAGCGCAGGCACGACTGCGCAGCCAGATCGACCAAATTGTCAAAGAGATGAACACGTTGCGTGACGACTATGTGGCCGCGTTCATCGGCAGCTCGTCCCATTTCGACGAATGTGTCAATCGGTACGAGGGAGGCCGGGTTTTGGAGCGAGGAAACGCCGGCAATGGTTCAATCATTCGTTTCGTGGCACTGCGGCAGCAACTCAAACAACTGACTGCGCAGTGGACGACGATGACCGGCGGCCCCAGCCCTGTCGCTAATCCGATGCGCGCCGGCGAGACGTGGGATCAACGATTCCTCGGGCGACTGGGTGTCGCAGCGTCCTCGATTGCGCGGATTCAGACCTTACAGAGCCAACTGGCAAGCCGCGGGGAACAAGCCAATGGTGAGAAATTCGATGCGGCAGACTTAGCGGCCGATCTTGATGACGCCGTGAAGACCTACAACGCTGCGATGAAAGAAGCGTATGCGATTTACAATCGCAAACTCGTGGATTGGCGATATTTCGATCGGCTGAGCAATGCTCCGACGCTTGGACAGGTCGGTTTGGGGTCTCTGTCTGAGGTTGGTCGAGCCGAGACGGTACCAGCGGGCGATCGAATCTCCAGCAAGGTCGATTCACTCGATTTCTGGAATACGACGGTGACCTGGGTCGACCGTGTCGGGACTGGACTCTCGGTGGTCACTGGCGTTGGTGCGGTCTATCAGGGAGTCGCGAAGACCGTTGGCAAAGAAGCCGGCAAGAAGGTGATTATCTGGATCACCGCTATGAAAGTGACGACCGGAGTGGTTGTCGGAGCCGTAGTCGGATATGGCGTCAACGCGGCGGCTGACGCGGCGGGCATCCCACCGACCGCTCGTCGGCTCACGGCGTTGGGAATCGACGTGGTCCAACTCATCCTCCTGCATCGGCAGATGAAAACCACCCTGAAGGACACGTCCCCAGAGGACAATCCGGCAACGCCGCACGCCAAGCCGGTCACGCAAGGCGAAGCCGGCGAAAGTGCGGCACGAGAGACGAAAAAGAATCTCGGTGGATCGGACTCAGGGTCAACTCAAACCAGCGGGAAATCAGAAACACAACCGAAGTCTGCGACAGATGCAATCGAAGACGGTATCAAACGAGTCCTGGAAATTCCGAAGTTGAAGACAGGAAAGATCGGAGCAATGTTCCATGAGATGCTCGACATAATGAAAAAGCTTAAGGAGAAGGGCTTGAGTCAGAACGAACTTGCCGACGCCTTTGAAGGCATGGCCAAACAAATCTCCGCTAGCCATGATTGGAAGGCATCGAAAGAAGTGCTACCCGACGGAACTATTGCATTCCTCGGTGAAGATGTCGGCAATGTTTTCGCGATTCGGCTCGACCGCTCGATGTGGCAGTCGGATCGCCTTAATCCGCCACTAAGCATCTTTCCTCAGTTGCGGTTGGATTTCTCGAAGATGAGGAGGATTGACTGATGCCAATGAGAATCATTAACCACGACGAGGCAGTTCAATACATGCTGAGTATCAGTGACGCCATTACCAGACAGTTGGTATCGGTGGCCCTTCGCGGGCTTGAATTAGCGGCTCTTCGTCAAGATCCGACACCAATCGCAGAGTTCGATGCGTTGTTTTACGTCAAGGTGTTGGAGGGAGTGCTAGGACGCCATGGAACATTGCGAACTATCTTAGAAGGCGGTTCCGTGCTCTGGCCCGAAGATAATGATGTCGTTGAGTAGGCGAGGCTCCAGCTTTTGGTATTCGACAGCGAGTCCGACGTTGATGAAACTCGCTAAAGCCGTTGTATTGGTTGCCCGTGAAACGGAGCGTTGTAGATCTGGCGATCGAGAGTCGGTTGAAGTTGGTGGAGTCGATGGCGTTTGTGAGGTTGGATTTTTGAGGCATGGCCAGAAGGTTTGAAGAGGGGTTGAAGACAGCCC
>SYJG01000478.1 GCA_005798445.1 Planctomyces sp. | reverse complement strand
GCGGATGATCGCCGGATTGGTCTCGCCGACCGGCGGCAAGTTGCGAGTGAGCGCCGCCGCGTCCCCTCTCCCTTCGGGAGAGGGTGGCCGAAGGCCGGGTGAGGGACGGCAGGCGTTGGACTCTCAACACAAAGATTCGGCAGCGCGAAAAACGGATTTGCAAAGTGAGGGTCGAAATCATCGAGTCCCTCACCCTAACCCTCTCCCCGAGGGAGAGGGGACAGCGGCAGGCGATCCTCGCGTCGCGTTCGTCTTTCAAGACTCCAACCTGCTGCCGTGGCGGAGTGTGTTCGACAACATCCGGCTGCCGCTGGAACTGCGCGGCGCGGCGTTCGCCGAGCAGAAAGTGGCCGTCGATAGCAGCCTCAAGTTGATCGGCCTCAAGCCGGACGATGCGGTCAAGCGACCACGAATGCTCTCTGGCGGAATGCGGATGCGCGTGTCGCTAGCGCGAGCGTTGGTGACTCAGCCGGAGCTGCTGCTGCTCGACGAACCGTTTGCGGCGCTCGACGATTTGCTGCGGCAACAGCTCAACGAAGAGCTGCTGCGCATTTGGACCGAGCAGCGTTGGACCGGAATCTTCGTGACGCACAACGTGGCCGAGGCGGTATTCCTCAGCCAACGGGTGCTGGTGATGAGCAAGTCGCCTGGCACGATCGTCGCCGACATCGCCGTGCCCTTCGTGCATCCGCGCGATGCGGAACTCCGCTCGACGCCGGAGTTCGCGAAGCTGACCGGCGAAGTGAGCCGTCAATTGCGGGAGGCCGCGCGATGAAGCGTATCGTCAAAGCCGCATTGCCTCCGGCGGTGTTGTTCGTCGTTGTGATTTTGACGTGGCACTACACGGTCGTCGGATTCGGCATCAAAGCGTTCTTGGTCCCGAAGCCGTTTGGAGTGCTGCAGGCGGCTGTCGAGATCCGCTCGGAACTGCGCACCGCGATCGGGCTGACGGCAGCCGCCGCACTGTGCGGGTTCGTGAGCAGTTTGTTGATCGGCTCACTGACCGCTTGTGTGTTCTCGCAGTCGCGGATGATTCGAAGTAGCTGTTACCCGTACGCGATTTTTTTGCAGACGGTTCCGATCGTCGCGGTGGCTCCGATCATCGTCGTCTGGTTCGGAGCCGGTTTTCACAGCATCGTGCTGGTGTCGTTCATGATCAGCCTGTTTCCCATCGTCACCAACGTGACGGCTGGGATGTTGGCGGTCGATCCGGATCTGCTCGACTTGTTTCGGCTGTATCGAGCGTCGCGTTGGCAGGTGTTGTGGAAGTTGCGACTGCCACACTCGGTGCCGTTTTTGGTTGCGGGGGCGCGGACATCGAGCGGCATGGCGGTCGTCGGCGCGATCGTGGGCGAATTCTTCGCAGGCAACTTGGCCAAACGTCACGGGCTAGGCTACGTGATCCTGCAAGGTCAGCAGTTCAACACGGCGAAGCTCTTTGCGGCAGTGATCGCTTCGACGCTCTTGGGCATTGCGATCTTCGGAGCCTCCACGCTGGTCGGTTTGACGGTCCTCAGGCGGTGGTCTGACCCGAAAAGTCGCGGTCACTCGGGAGCATGACGCGGATCTTCTCACTCCAATTTACGTACTCGGCACAGCTTGCCTGACCGGTTGTTCGGCTCGCGCGGGGTGGCGAATTCTGCATGAAGCCGCGTGGTTCGCATGGTCGAAAGGCGATGATTGCCCCTACTTCCCAACGCCACTAAACTGCCCGGCCGTCTCGACACCTGTGCGGTTGTTTTCGTCGTGGAGTCTGCGTTGCGAGCCATCATCAGCGACATTCACGGAAATCTCGAAGCCCTCGATGCGGTCCTCGCGGACATCCAGTCGCAGGGCATCAAAGAGATTTATTGCCTGGGTGACATCGTTGGCTACGGCCCGAACCCGCGCGAGTGCATCGACCGAGTGATGAGCTGCGATCTCGTCATCCTCGGCAATCACGATCAGGGGGCGTTGTTCGATCCGGAGGGCTTCAATGCCGGTGCCGAACGGGCAATCTTCTGGACTCGACAGCAACTTGAAACCGGCGAGAACAGCGAACGCCGCTGGGAATTTCTCTGTGAACTGCCCCGCATCCGCCGCGAGCCGGGTTTGCTGTTCGTGCATGGCTCGGCCCGCAACCCCCTCAACGAGTACGTCTTCCCGGAAGACATCTACAATCAACGCAAGATGGAACGCATCTTCGGCTTGGTCGAGCGGTGGTGCTTCCAGGGGCACACGCACATCCCCGGCATCTTCACCGAGGATTTGAATTTTTTGTCCCCCGAAGAAGTCAATTTCGAGTACCGGCTGACGAATCAGAAACACCTCGTCAACGTCGGCTCGGTCGGACAACCACGAAACGGCGTGCCCGATTCGTCGTATGTGGTGCTCGACGGCGACAAGCTGACTTATCGCCGAGTGAAGTACGACGTCGATACGACGGTCAAGAAAATCTACGACATCCCGGAACTCGACAACTTCCTCGGCGACCGTCTGCGTGACGGTCGCTAGGTCGATCGGTGAATCGGGAATACGATGAGGGGTGCGTCCACGCACCCTTTTGTTTTTTAATTGAAGCCCCCTACAAGTAACCCGAAGCGTTAGCGAGGGCGGACGCTCGAATCGACAATGATTTGAAATTGAAGGTTTTGCGAAGCGTTCGTCCTCGCTGACACTTCGGGTTATTTTGAGAGACATCAGAATCTGACATGGACCAACAACGCCGCCTGCTGACTTTCACCGTTCTCTCGTTCCTCATTCTGTTCGGCTGGATGAGCGTCGGGCCGAAGTTGTTTCCGGGGATGTTCCCTCCGGTCAAGCCGAACAAAAATCTCGATCCAAAACCGAATGATGTTGTCGCCGAGGACAAGGGCGCGGACGAGAAAAAAGCGGACAAGGGGAACAAGGAGGACAAGCCGGATGCGGAAGTCGTCGCCGTCGCTGAAGCCAAGTTGCCCGATCATCCCACGAAGACCGTCGCGATTGGCTCGGACGATCCGAAGACCGGATTCGGTTTGAAGGTCACGCTCAGCAGTGTCGGCGCGGGGATCGTCTCCGCCGAACTGAACGATCTGCGTTACAAGGCACTCAAAGCATTCCAGCCCGGTGCCGCTGTGCCGCAACTCAGCCTGCTCGGCAATGATTTGACCAACAAGCTGCAACCGCTGAAGACCGCTCCGCCGGTGACGGGGCAGCTCGCGATTGACGACATCGACAAGAAATTGAGGAAGCTCGATGCCGACGCCAACCTCGCACGGCTGAACTGGGAAGTCGTCGCCGAAGACGTCGAAGTCGCCGCCGAAGCGAAGGGAGTTCCGAAGAGCGTCACGTTTGGCTTCAAGACCCCGGATGGCGTCTGGGAACTCCGCAAGAAATATGAAGTCCGCCGTTGGGAGAAGGCCGACGCGAATCGCGATGAAGGTCCGACGGGCTATCAACTCGCGGTGCAGTTGAGCTTCAAGAATCTCTCTTCGAAGGAACTGACCGTCGTCTACGATCTGCAAGGCCCGGCCGGCTTGCCGTTGGAAAACGCAGAGAACGCCAGCAAGTTTCGCGACGTGAAGTTCGGAATTCGCGAACAGGACGGCAGCCTCACCACAAACGCGGTGACTTCAGCCGCCATCGTCAAAGAACTCGACAACGGCAAGATCCAAGAACTGAAAGCCGGCAACCGCACGTTCCAGTACATCGGATTGGACACACAGTATTTCACCGCGTTGGTCCTGCCGCAGGATGCCGCTCAGAAGCATGCGAGTTATCTCGACTTCGCCAAGCCGCAGGTCGTCCAGAAGGACGCCGCTCAGCCCGCTTGGAGCGAAGTCAGCGTGCAACTCCGTTCGGTCGAGCACACTGTGCCGGCCGAAGACGAGATCACTCACGACTACGACTTCTACCTCGGTCCCAAGCGTGTCGCGCTGCTGACTCCGCTCGGTGCGGAGAAGGTCATCGAGTTCAGCGGATTCCTGTTTATTCCGGCGTCGCTGGTGGCCGTCATCGCGAATGGTCTGCTGTGGGTACTCAACACGTTTCACGGATTCGGCCTGCCGTTCGGTATCTGCATCATGTTGCTGACGGTGCTGGTCCGCAGTTGCATGTTCCCCATCAGCCGCAAGCAGGCGATCAACGCCAAGCGAATGAAAGAAGTGCAACCGCGAATCGCCGAGTTGAAAGCGAAGTACGCCGACGACAAGCAAAAATTCGCCGAAGAGCAAATGAAGTTGTTCGCCGAGACCGGCTTCAATCCGCTGAGCGGCTGCCTACCGGTGCTGATGCAACTGCCGATCTTCATCGGCCTGTATCAGGCGTTGAGCACGTCGGTGGATCTGCGCCGCGCCCCGTTCTTGTGGTTCGACAACCTCGCCGCACCGGATGCGCTCTTCCTGCTGCCGATGAAACTGCCGTTCCTCGGTAACTGGTTCAATCTGTTGCCGATCATCACGACCAGCCTGTTCCTGTTCCAGCAAAAGATGTTCATGCCGCCGCCGACCGACGAGCAAACTCGGATGCAGGCGAAGATGTTCTTCTGGATGACGTTGATGATGGGTTTCATGTTCTACCACGTCCCAGCCGGGTTGTGCGTGTACTTCATCGCGTCGAGCGTGTGGAGCATGGGCGAACGCAAAATTTTGGATCGCGCGGTTCCGACCCCTCCACCGGCCACCGAAACTACGCTCGGCGTACGCCCGAACGACGGCCCCAAGCCACCAGCCAACAACTTCTGGAGCCGCATGAAAGACAAGCTTGAAGAAATGGGCGAGATGCAGGACGTCAACGGCGTCCCGGTCAGTGGGCAGAAACGGCAACGGGACAAAGACAAGCGCAAGTCGCGCCCGTGAGGTGATTGGCTCATGAACCATCCCGCATCGAAGTCGCGACTGTCGCTGCACTGGCAGATCCTGATCGGACTGCTGATCGGTGCAACGTTTGGCTTGATCGCGAGACAAGTCTGGCCGGCGGTCGCGGGGAAGATGGACCCGACACTGGAATGGCTGACGAAGAATGTCGCCGAATCGCTCGGCCAGATTTTCTTGCGACTGATCTTCATGGTCGTCGTGCCGTTGGTGTTCTCGGCGTTGACGCTCGGAGTCGCCGGGATTGGCGATGTACGGCGGCTCGGAAAACTCGGTGTGCGGACGCTGGTGATGACGTTGGTGCTGTCGTCCGCGTCAGTCGCAATCGGCCTGGGGATGGCGAACCTCGTGCAGCCGGGGGCTCGCCTGCCGGAGGAGAAGCGGATCGAACTGCGGGCGAAGTACGCCGACCAATCTCAAGACGCGGTCAAGAAGGCGGCGGACGCGAAGACGGTTCGTGACTCGCTGCTGGACATCATCCCGCGCAATCCGTTGCAAGAGATGGTCGGTGCGTTGGACGGCAGTTCGCCGGGTGGCGGAATGCTCGCGGTAATGTTCTTCGCGTTGGTCTGCGGTGTGGCGATTTCAATCTCGCCAGAGCGGACGGCTCCGCTCGTAGCGGTGCTGGAGGGGATTTACGACATCGCGATGGTCGTCATCGGCTGGGCGATGAAGCTGGCTCCGATCGGTGTGGCTGGGCTGATGTTCTCGCTGACGGCCACGCTCGGCGGGGACATCTTGCAGACGTTGATTTGGTACGTCGGAGCGGTGCTGGCCGCGCTCGCGCTGCACATGTTCGGCGTGTATTCGTTGGTCGTGTGGTTGGTTGCGAAGCTGTCGCCTCGACAATTCTTCAGCCGGATCAGCGAGGTCCTGCTGACCGCGTTCGCGACGTCCTCGTCGAATGCGACGCTGCCGACGTCGCTGCGAGTCGCCGAGGAAAAACTCGGCGTCAAACGTGAGGTTGCCAACTTCGTGCTGACGGTCGGCTCGACCGCGAATCAAAACGGCACGGCGTTGTACGAGGGAATCACCGTGCTGTTCCTCGCACAGGTGTTCGGCGTCGAACTGACGTTCGCTCAGCAAGTTCAAGTCGTGCTGATGTCGGTGCTGGCGGGAGTTGGCACGGCGGGCGTGCCGGGCGGTTCGCTGCCGCTGGTGGTACTCGTGCTGAAGTCGGTCGGTGTGCCAGAACAGGGGATCGGCATTATCCTGGGAGTCGATCGACTGCTCGACATGTGCCGCACGACGCTGAACGTCACCGGCGATCTGGCCGTGGCCGTGTGCGTCGATCGGGGCGAGAAATCCCAGGAAGCTGAGCCACCATGTCCGACCTGAACCAGACACCGCTCACCTTCGGATCGTCCGAGCAACTCGCAGCGCTGCGTCTGATTGAATCAGCGCTGTCGGAAGATTTGGGCGATGCGGTGGTGCTCGGTGGCAGTCCCGCGGATCGACTCGCGGATGTCTTTTCGGTCACGACGATTGATTCCCTGTTGGACGAGATGCCGGACTCAGTGCCTAGCGAGTTGGATCGCGATCTCACCTGTGCCGCACTGATTGATCCGGCAGAGACGGCCACGATCAACGTCGTCGTGCGACGCGAGGGAGTCTTCGTCGGTGGACCGGTCGCGGAGTTGGTTTTCGGCCGGCTCGATCCGACGGTTGTCTGGCAATCTCTGGTCCCCGACGGGACGTTCGTGGCAGCTCAAACCGTCGTCGCGCGAGCGTCCGGTTCGCTCCGTTCGTTGCTCATCGGCGAGCGAACCGCATTGAATTTTCTGATGCACTTGTCGGGAGTCGCGACACAGACTCGGAAGTTCATCGACGCGGTGGCCGGAACGAAGGCCGTGATCCTCGACACGCGAAAAACTTTGCCCGGCTGGCGAGCGCTCGAAAAGTACGCCGTTCGTTGCGGCGGCGGGACCAATCATCGGATGGGGCTGTACGATGGAGTGCTCATCAAGGACAACCACTTGGCGGCGTGGGTCAGGGGCCAGGGGTCAGAGGCCAGAAGTCAGTCAATTGCGGACGCGGTGAGACAAGCTCGCAGCGTGTCACCGAGCGGCGTCGCGATCGAGGTTGAAGTGGATTCGCTCGAACAACTTCGCGACGCGATGGCCGGTGTGCCGGAGATCGTTCTGCTAGACAACATGGGGCCGCCGATGCTGCGCGAGGCGGTCCGGTTACGGGACGAACTTGCTCCGGCCACGCGGTTAGAGGCTTCCGGCGGGATCACGCTCGGCAATGTCCGGAAAATCGCCGAGACGGGCGTGGACCGCATCAGCATCGGTGCGTTGACGCACTCGGCCCCGGCGTTGGACATCGCGTTTGACTGGCCGAACTAACCCGACGCGCCAACGAGGGCGAGCGTTTCGCACGGCATCCAAATGGAGTCAGTGAAGCATTCGCCCTCGCTGACGCTTCGGGTTAGTTTGAGAAAATCTCGCGAAACCTCGCCTGGAATTGTGGGTTGAATGCCGTATGCTCACGCCCTGCCGTCGGGCCGAACCCAGTCAACTTCTCGTCAGGAACCACATTATGAAGCGGATCAATTTTTGGGCGCTGCTGGCCGCCGGGCTGCTCGGATTGCCGGTGCTCGCGACGTATGCCGAGGACGATGCGAAGAAACCGGAAGCGAATGACCAGGAGGCGATTTTCAAAAAGTTGGACAAGAACAGCGACGGCAAGCTGGTGCCGGACGAGATTCCCGAAGAGCAAGGCCGGTACTTCGATCGGCTCGTGCGGTTGGGAGACAAGGATGACAACGGTGAGCTGTCGAAGGCGGAATTCGATGCCGCCGTGAAGCGCAGCGATGCTCCCGTCCAAGGGGGTGGATTCGGCGGCGCGGGTGGTCCCGGTGGCGGACGGCCGATGATTGAGCCCAAGCAAATGCTCGAGCGGCTCGACAAGAACAAAGACGGCAAGCTCACGAAGGATGAAATTCCCGAAGACGGCCCGGCCCGCTTCCTGCTCGGACTCATGGAACGTCAGAAGAAAGACTCGCTGACGTTGGAAGATTTGGAACGCGGACGACAGTTGATCGGCGGAGGTTTGAGCGGTGGTCCGGGTGAGTTCCTGAAACGGCTCGACAAGAACGGCGATGGCAAACTCCAAAAAGACGAGTTGCCGGAACCGATGCAAGAACGCTTCGGTCGCGTGTTCGAGAAGCTCGGCAAGAAGGAATTGTCTCCGGAAGAGTTTGGCCGCGCGATGGCTGAGTTTGGTCCTCCGGGTGGTGCGCCGGGAGCCGGTGGCCCAGGTGGCCGACCAAATCCCGAAGAGCAATTCAAGCGGATGGACGCGAACGGCGACGGCAAAGTCACGCTCGAAGAAATTCCGGAGCAATTCCGTGACCGCGCGCGGCCGATGTTTGAACGTGCGAAGAAAGAGGTACTGACGCTGGATGATGTGCGAGCGATGGCTCAAGCTCGCGAAGGCGAACCGCGCCGCGATGGGGATCGCAAACCGGATGGCGAGCGTCGCCCCGATGCGAAGCCCGATGGGGAACGCCCGGAAGCTCGACGCGAAGGCCAGCCGCCACGCGATGGCGAACGCCGTCCCGAAGGTGATCGTCCGCGTGAAGGCGAACGCCGTGACGGTGATCGCCGGCCGGAGGGACGTCCCGGCGAACGGCCTCCCCAAGGCGATCGTCGCCCGGACGGCGACCGTCCGCCACAAGGCGAAGGCCGTCGAGGCCCGATGCCTCGGTTCTTTGAATTGCTCGATCGAAACAAAGATGGACGGCTCAGCCGCGATGAACTCGACCGTCTGAAAGAAGTCTTCGGCGAATTGGATCGCAACAAAGACGGCCAGCTCGATCCGCCGGAGTTGTTCGGGCCACCGCAGGGTGGACCAGACGGCCGAGGCCCTCGCGATGGCGATCGTCCTCGCGATGGCGATCGTCCTCGCGATGGCGATCGTCCTCGCGAAGGTGATCGGCCTCGCGAAGGTGATCGGCCGCGTGAAGATGGCCGACGCCCAGAGGGTGATCGTCCGCCCGAAGGCCGAGGGCAACCGCCGCGTGACGGCGAACGTCGTCCCGATGGAGACAAGCCGCGCGATGGTGAGCGTCGCCGAGACGGGGATCGTCCTCGCGACGGTGAACGCCGACCGGAGGCAGATCGGCCGCGCGACGGAGAACGTAAGCCCGAACCACGTCCAGAAGGTCGCCCGCCGCGTCGCGAAGAAGAGAAAGACAAAGCGTAGTCCTGACGGTCGAAACGAAACGATCGCAACGGAAAATCTCCCTGACACGGCCCGGCGCTCGGTTGACGATCGCCGGGCCGTCTTGTTTGTCCCCGTTGCGGCGGTATGCTCCTGCGGAACGTGACTGAGCGATGAGTCCGACCGCTTTCGGGAGCCTGCCATGCCTTCGATCACCCAGCGACCTTCGCCGCCCCGACGCGGCAGCGTATTGCTGGTCGTGCTGGTCGTGATCGCTCTGCTTGCCCTCGGAGCGTATTCGTTTTCCGAATTGATGGTTTCCGAAAGCCACGCGACTGGCGTGTTCGGCCGCGAAGCTCAAGCCCGTGCCTGTGCGGACTCCGGAATCGAATTGGCGGCGGCGGTGCTCGGCCGGCCGACGGACGACGGAAGCTTCGAGAACGTCTTGCACGATCCGCAGCACTTCGGCGGCGTGACGCTCAGAGAGGCGGACAGTCCACGCGGCCGAGCTCGCTTCAGCCTGGTCGCTCCCAATGAAAGCGATCCGAGCGGAACGACGCTTCGATTTGGGTTGATCGACGAGTCCTCCAAGTTGAATCTCAACGCGCTGGTGGCCGCTGAAAAGAAGCAGCAATCCAGCACCACATCGACGACAGGCACTGGCACCTCGACGAGTGGCACGACTTCAACCGGCTCGACTTCTTCAACCAGCGGCACATCGACAAGTTCGGGATCGACCACGGGCAGCACTTCCACCTCGTCTTCGGATGGCACATCGACGGGCACGGTCTCTGCCACTGACCCAGCGAGCCGGCTGTTGATGATTCCCGGCATGACCTACGAACTGGCGGATGCGATTCTCGATTTCATCGACGACGACGACATTAGCCGCACCAACGGGTGCGAGTCGGACTACTACAACGGGTTGCAGCCGTCGTACTCGTCGAAGAACAGCCCGCTGGAATCGCTCGACGAATTGCTGCTGGTGCGCGGCGTGTCGCCGGAGTACCTGTACGGCGAAGACTTCAATCGCAACGGGCTGCTCGATCCGAACGAGAACGACGGCGACGCGACTTGGCCCCCCGACAACGCCGACGGTGCATTGCAATTGGGCTGGTCCGCATATCTCAGCGTTCACGGCCGCGAGACGAACACTCGCTGGGACGGCTCGACGCGAATCAACATCAACAACAACAACCTCGCCGAGTTGTACGATCAGCTTGAGGAAGAGTTCGACGCGACGGTCGCTCAATTCGTGGTCGCGTACCGAGTCACCGCCCAAGCTCAGTCGGCGATCAACTCCGCCACTCAGTCCGCCGGCGGCCAGAATTCTGGAGCGGGAGGCTCGAATCCAAGCGGTGGTGGCAACACTTCAACGGCAAATCTCAATCAGCAGTACCAGCAACTGCAACAAGCCGCGCAAGCACTGGGCAGCGCAGTCGGCGGTGGTGGTAGCGGCACGGTCACTCGCGGCGGTATCGACCTCTCCAAAGGTTCCGGGAAGCAACTTCAATCGTTGTACGAAATGGTCGGCGCGACCGCCCAAGCGACGGTCAACGGCCAAGTGACCACGCTGCAAAGCCCGTGGGCCGCAGACGGCAGCAGCATGATCGGCTATCTGCCGTCGCTGTTCGACACACTCGCCGTCAACACCGAGCAATTCACCGACGGTCGCATCAACGTCAACGAGGCACGCTACGAAACGTTGCTCTCCATTCCTGGCATGACGGAGAGCATCGCCCAGGCGATCCTCGCCAAGCGGCAAGGCGCGGACGGCGGCCCGCTGGTCGATACGACCGGAGCACGAGCGACCGCCGGCTGGCTAGTCATTGAGAACCTTGTCGATCTGCCGACGATGCAGCAACTCGACAAGTACGTCACGGCTCGCGGCGGTATCTACCGAGTCAACTCGATCGGCTATTTCGATGAGGCCGGCCCGTTCATGCGGTTGGAAGCGGTCATCGACACCACGCAATCCAAGAAGCCGCCGGTCATCCTGTTCCTCAAAGACCTGACCGAACTCGGCCGAGGCTACCCGCAGCAATTGTTGCTGGGCACGCAGTAACGCCTCGGCTCACTCTTGCCGGCCCTGATCCGGTTCGCAATTCTTCGCACGCCGCAACGTAGACCGGTCACTCCGTGACCGGATGTTCGAGTCACGGAGTGACTCGTCTACGATGTCTGGCAGTCTTCAGCGACGGATTGAGGCGGTTCATGGCGGAGCAGAAAAAATACAGCAGCGACGACATCGAGATTCTCGAAGGCTTGGAAGCCGTGCGGCGGCGGCCGGCGATGTACATCGGCGGTGTCGATGCTCGTGGGTTGCATCATCTGATTTGGGAGATCGTCGATAACTCGGTCGATGAGCATCTCGCCGGCGAGTGCGACCGGATCGACGTCACGCTGCACAAAGACGGCTGCTCGATGTCGGTGCAGGACAACGGACGCGGCATTCCGGTTGAGAAGCACTCGAAAACGAAAACCTCGACGCTGGAAGTCGTGCTGACAATTCTGCACGCGGGCGGAAAGTTCTCGAACAAGAATTACGCGCGGTCGGGCGGTTTGCACGGTGTCGGCTCGTCGGTCGTCAACGCGCTGTCGAAAGAGATGATCGCGACCGTTCACCGCGACGGCCACGAGTACCAGCAGACCTATCGTCGCGGCAAACCTCAGGGACCGGTCGAAAAGATTCGGCCGTTTCGTGGACGCGGGACGACCATCTTCTTTCGCCCCGACGATCAAATCTTTCGCAGCATTCACTTCAACGCCGACATCATCAAGCAGCATCTGGAGGACATCTCGTTCGTCCACGGCGGATTGCGGATCGTCTTTCACGACGAGGCCAAGAAAGAGCAGCACGAATTCTTTCACCCGGAAGGAATCGTCGCCTACCTACAAAAGGTGGTGAAGGATGACCAACGCAAACAGATCCACGAGCAGCTCTTCACGATCGACAAGGAACTCGGAAACCACAAGTTGCAGTTGGCGCTCGCTTGGACTGAATCGACCGACGAGCGAGTGATGAGCTACGTCAACGGCATCCGCACGCACGCGGGAGGGACGCACGAAATCGGCTTTCGTTCGGGAGTCGTCAAGGCGGTCAAAAACTACATCGAGATGCACGACATCAAGTTGAAAGGGATCACGCTCACGTCCGAAGATATCCGCGAGGGACTCGTCGCGATCGTCTCAGTCTTCCTGTCAGAGCCGATGTTCCAAGGACAGACGAAGGACAAGCTCAACAACCCGGAAATGACCAGCGCGGTCGAAGGACTTGTCCGCCCCGGCGTCGAGACGTGGCTCAACAACAACCCGTCCATCGCCGATGCGGTTGTCGGTCGCATTGTGCTCGCCGCTCGTGCCCGGCAGGCCAGCCGCGAGGCCGCGACGGAAGTACGTCGTAAAACTCCGGGCGGGCGCAAGACGAATCTTCCCGGCAAACTGCTCGACTGCCGCAGCGGAAAACCGGAGGACTCCGAACTGTTCATCGTCGAAGGACTCTCCGCCGGTGGCACCGCCGCGATGGGTCGTGACAGCAAGACGCAAGCGGTCCTGCCGCTCAAAGGCAAAGTGCTCAACACCGAGTCGCTCGCCACCAGCAAGATTCTCGGCAACCAAGAAATCCATGATCTTGTCGAAACGCTCGGCACCGGTATCGGCCCTGGCTTCGACATGCACAAGCTCCGCTACCACCGCGTCATCCTGCTGATGGACGCCGACAGTGACGGCTACCACATCAGCACGCTGCTGCTCGCGTTCTTCTTTCGGCACATGCCGCAGCTCATTCGCGGCGAGAAGCTGTATCTCGCGCTGCCACCGCTGTACCGGATCGCCGTCGGCCAGGAGTCGCACTATGCCCGCGACGACGCGCATCGCGAAGAAATCCTCGCCACGCTCCCGAAGAACCGAAACTTCGAGATCAGCCGCTTCAAAGGCTTGGGTGAAATGACCGCTCAGCAATTGAAGGAAACGACGCTGGACCCCAAGACTCGCATCCTGCTGCGAGTGGACATCGAAAGCCAACTAGAGGCCGACAAGACCTTCTCGGAACTTCTTGGCAAAGATGCCTCAGAACGATATCGCATCATCATGGACGATGCCGGTCAGGTGGACGACATCGACATCTGATAAAGACAGACTTCCGAGTGATTAACTCTCGTTGCCGGCCGGGCAGGTTGAAAACCTGCCCCACGATTAAGCATCTCATTCATGGCCGCTGGGGTTGAGATTCGCTTCACGGACTGG
>SYJG01000041.1 GCA_005798445.1 Planctomyces sp. | reverse complement strand
TCTCCTCCCGTTGCTCTCCACCCCGTCTCACGACGACGCAGTTACGTTCGGATACAAAGTTCAAACCAACTTCGACGAGGACTTACACCTCACTGATTCAATCCACTTGCAAACGCACTAGCCCGACCCCTTGTGGGTCGGAGGATTTTGAATGAGCTTCTATTCCTCAGGAAAATCACATCCTCCGACCAACGAGGGGTCGGGCTACGAAAAAAAGAACCACTTTTCGGATAGCCTCTCAGAGAAATCGAAAGGCCGGCATCAATAACGACATCGAGCGGACGGCGTGGTCGAGATTGGCTACGGGGTGGTGCCCGATGATCAGCAACAGGGGATTCGCGATCGAAGCGGCCCAGGCGCTGGTCGCTTTTGCATTCCGCAGCGGCAGGCTTCAAGGATATAAGTCGTCTCGGGGCGATGACACCTCGCGCGGGGAGTGATGAGAGATTCGGCGAGCGGCAGGGCATCAGCCCTCCGAGTCAAAGCCGATGGAATCACTCGGAGGGCTGACGCCCTGCCGCTCGCCGAAAACACCTCATGCGAGGCCGCGCGAAGTAGGTCGGCGAACTCGGGCAGGACACTTGCGATGCTGCGAATCATCACGCCTAATTTCCCGTCAGTTCGCGCGTCTATCACCAAGCTTGCCGTGTTGGCAATCGTTTGCCACTGTTCGACGGCGGCAGATGCTCAGTCGCGCGAGCGAGTGGATTTCAGTCGCGACGTTTTGCCGATTCTGTCGGCGAATTGCTTTCCGTGTCACGGGCCGGACGATCAGGCTCGGCAGGCGAAATTGAGATTGGATACGCGCGCGGGAGCCTTCAGCACCGAACATCCGGTCATTCAACCGGGGAACAGCAAGCAGAGCGAACTTGTGCGGCGAGTGAGCAGCCAAGACACCGAGGTACGGATGCCTCCCGCGAACTCGAGTCGGCAGTTGAGTCCGCAGCAGATTGAATTGCTGCGGCGATGGGTGGATGAGGGTGCCGTCTGGAACGGCCATTGGGCCTTCGAGACACCGCGGCGACCGGAGGTTCCGCAGATCCGAGAAGACGCCTGGCCACGCAACTCGATCGATCGCTTCGTCCTTGTCCGACTGAAACAGACAGCGGTGCGGACTGCTCCCGAAGCGGCCAAGGAAACGTTGCTCCGCCGCGTGACGCTCGATCTCATCGGCCTGCCTCCCACACCGGACGATGTGGCTGCGTTTCTGGCGGACGACGGAACCGACGCTTACGAGCGCGTTGTCGAGCGGCTGCTCGCGTCGCCGCATTATGGCGAACGATGGGGGCGACATTGGCTCGATGCCGCCCGCTACGCCGACAGCACGGGCTTCGAGACCGACGCGCCGCGCTCGATTTGGAAGTATCGCGATTGGGTAATCGCGGCGTTCAACGATGACTTGCCGTTCGACCAGTTCACCATCAAGCAACTGGCCGGCGATTTGTTGCCAAGTGCCTCGATCGCCGACCGGATTGCGACCGGGTTTCTGCTGTGCGGACCGCAGGATGGCGGCAGCGAACCGTCTCGACTCGATGCCGTGGTCGAGCGAATGAATACGATCGGCAGCGTGTTCTTGGGACTGACGCTGGGCTGTGCCCAATGTCATTCGCACAAGTTCGATCCTCTCAGCCAGCACGAATACTACAAGTTGTTTGCGTTCTTCAACACGGCAGACGAATCGGTCTTGGAGCTGTCCCCGCCCGAACAAGTCGCCCGTCGCGATGCTCTGCGAGCACAGCTTGCGGCGCTCATCGCCGAGCGTGAGAGGTTCGCGGCCAAACTCGCTGTCGGGACGGCCGCCAGCGATCCCGGCTTTCAAGAGCGTTCGCGAACGATTGACTCGCTGAAGCGTCTGATTCCGCAGCTCGAAAGTGCGGCGGTGCTCGTCACCTCGGCGGTGCCGCGCACGACGACGACGTTTGTTCGCGGCGAGTTCTCGAAGCCGGGCGAAGTGGTGACGCCGGATGTGCCCGCTGTCTTGCCCCCATTGGTGGCTGACGAACGGACGCGGCTCGGTGTGGCGCGGTGGCTCGTCTCGCCTCAGCAGCCGCTCACGCCGCGGGTTACGGTCAATCGCATTTGGCAACAGTTCTTCGGGCGAGGACTCGTTGAGACGGAGAACGACTTCGGAGTGCAGGGGGCGCGACCGACGCATCCGGAATTGCTCGACTGGCTGGCCACGGAGTTTGTCGCGTCCGGCTGGCGAGTGAAGTCGCTGCATAGGTTGATTGTCGGCTCGGCCACGTATCACCAGTCGTCGGACCGCACAGCGGATGTCGACGCGATCGATCCGGAGAACCGGTTGCTCGCCCGACAATCGCGGCTGCGACTGGAGGCGGAGGCGATCCGTGATTCAGCGCTCGTGGCCAGCGGCCTGTGGTCGCCGAAGATCGGTGGTCCGAGCGTCTTTCCGTTCCAGCACGAAGGGGTCATGCTCAACCGGGCCACTCCTGCCGAATGGATCACGAGTCCTGGGTCCGACCGCCATCGCCGGGGAATCTACACGCACTACTGGCGGCTCACGCCGCATCCGTTCCTGCAAACCTTCGATGTTCCCGACTCACTCACCGCCTGCACGCGGCGACGGTCTTCCAACACTCCGTTGCAGGCGCTCACGCTGCTGAACGATCCCACGTTTGCCGAGTGTGCCGAGGCGCTCGCGCAGCGCGTGCTGCGCGAAGTGCCGGATGGCGATCACGAGCGGCTCGACCGAGCCTTTCAATTGTGTCTTGGCCGACTGCCCGCAGCGGAAGAGCGACCGCCGCTCGCGGCTGTGCTGGCTGCCGCTCGCTTCGCCGTGTCGAACATCGAAGCAGTCGATCGAGCCGCTTGGACGCAGGTCTGCCGAGTACTGCTCAACGTCGATGAATTCGTGACACGAGAATGATGGAACGCTCAATGCCAACCAACGCCCACTTTCACGATCGCCGACACTTTCTCGGCCAAAGCCTGTTCGGCTTGGCAGGTCTCGCCGGCACGCCGCTTCTGAGCGGCGAACTCGACACGTCACCGCTGGCACCGCGAGCGCCGCACTTTGCCGCCAAGGCCAAGCGCGTGATCTTCTTGTTCATGCTCGGCGGGCCGAGTCAGCTCGACCTGTTCGACGACAAGCCGAAGCTCCGCGAACTCGATGGCCAGCCAATCGGCGACGAGCATCTCTCGCGAATGAAGTTCGCTCAGATCATGGAGCAGCGTCCGAGTCTGCTCGGGTCGCATGTGAAATTCCGACGCTACGGTGACTCGGGGGCCGAGGTGTCGGAACTGCTCCCGCACACGGCCAGCGTTGTCGATGACTTGGCCATCATCAAGACGGTACAGGCCGAAGAGATTCCGCATCATCCAGCCGAAGTCTTCTGGCACACCGGCACTCGGCAATTCGGCCGACCCAGTCTGGGCGCTTGGGTGAATTACGGCCTGGGGAGCGAATCTCGCGACCTGCCCGGTTACGTCGTCTTGCAGTCGGGCATGCGGGCACGAACGAAAGGCTCGATTTACGCTGCGGGCTTTTTGTCGTCCGCCTTCCAGGGCGTGCCGCTCCGCGACGGCGCTGATCCGATCTTGAACTTGTCTCCTCCGGCAAGCGTGTCGGACTCGGACCAGTCGCAGGTCATCGACGCCATTCGCGAACTCAACTCGATCCGCCATCGGTTCACACGCGACCCCGAAACGACGGCCCGCAGTGCCGCGTACGATTTGGCCGGGCGGCTGAGCACGACGGCACCGGAAGCGATCGGCCTTCAGCACGAGACGGCTGGGACGCTGGCTCGATACGGAGTTGATCCCGCGCAGCCGTCGTTCGCACGGAACTGTCTTTTGGCTCGGAGGCTGGTCGAACGAGGCGTGCGGTTCGTCCATCTGTGCCACGGCGACTGGGACCATCACAGCAATCTCCGCCAAGGTTTGACCACCATGTGCGGTCAGACCGATCGAGCCTGTGCGGCATTGCTCGCCGACCTCAAAGAGCGCGGGTTGCTGGATGAGACACTGGTCGTTTGGTGTGGCGAGTTCGGCCGCACCGCCGTCGGACAGAAATCGGCGACGGCTGGCATCGGCCGTGATCATCAGATCGCAGCGTTCACGATGTGGCTGGCTGGCGGCGGCATCCGCGCCGGGCAGACACTCGGCGAGACCGACGAGTTGGGTTGCTTCCCCGTCACGCCTCCTTTTCACGTTCACGACATCCAGGCGACGCTCCTGCACCTGCTGGGTCTGGATCACAAGCGACTCACCTACCGCTTCCAAGGCCGCGACTTTCGACTGACCGATGTTGGCGGGAATGTCATCCACGAGATCCTCGCATGAATCGACAAGAGGCTTCCGGCATGACAGGATGCTGACGCAAAGGCTTGGATGGACGTCTCGGAGCACTCTCATGTTTGGGTTCGGCAACTATCGTGTCCGTGATTGCCAAGGACTGACGCGGCGGTCTTTTCTGCGCTTCGGTGCTGGCTTGCCCTTTGCCGCCGGGATGTTCGGCGGCGCGTCGTTAGGAAAAACGGCCGAAGCCGCGAGGGCGAAGTCGGTGATGTTGATCTGGCTGGTCGGCGGGCCGAGCCATTTGGATTTGTTCGACCCGAAGCCCAACGCGCCGGCGGAATTTCGCGGGCCGTTTGCGTCGATCGCGACTCTCACCGCGGGCATGCAATTCACCGAACTGTTACCACGATTGGCGGCGAGCAGCGATCAATTTTCCGTCGTGCGCACGAACATCAATTACAACGGCGGACATCGGCCAGCCGGCTCGATCGCTTGGACCTGCGGTCGGGCCAGTGACGGCGGTGAAGACGGCAACGGCAAGCCGACCGGGTATCCGCCGCATTTGGGTTCGATCATCGCTCGCAGCCGAGGCTCCAGCGGCTTGCCGGCGTTCATGTCGTTGTCTCGCGGGCCGGTCGGAGATGGGGTGGGACCGTGTCTCGGCTACGGCGGCGGAGTCTGGGGATCGCGCTATGACCCGTTCATGGTGGATTGCTCCAAACAGGGACAGGTTTCGATTTCGGAATTGAAGCTGCTCGATGGCCTCACGCCGGCGCGGCTCGATGACCGGCAGCGCGTGCTTGGCGAACTCAATCGTGTGCGACGAGGACTCGATCAGGCGCAGCTCGACCAATGGGACGGCCTGCACCAAAAGGCGTTGCAGTTGCTGCGCGGCGGGGACACTCTGAATGCGTTCGACCTGTCGCGTGAATCGACAAACACGCGGACCCGTTATGGACGGACTTCGTTCGGGCAAAGTTGTCTGCTCGGCCGAAGATTGGTCGAAGCCGGCGTGCCGTTCGTCCAAGTGAATTGGAGCCAGTTTGCCGAAGTATTCTATCCGTTCTCGGACTATGGCTGGGACACTCACGCGGACAACTTCGGACTGTTGGCCGATTGGCATGGCCCGTTGTTGGATCAGGCGCTCTCGACACTGTTGGAGGATCTGCACGATCGCGGTCTTCTGGAGACGACGCTGGTCGTCTGCATGGGAGAATTCGGCCGCACTCCGCGGATCAACAGCATCGGCTCGCGCGACCATTGGCATCCGTGTTATTTCTCGGTGTGGGCTGGCGGCGGCGTCCGGCCGGGGCGAGTGATCGGGGAAAGCGACGCACGCGGCGAATATCCGCTGACGAATCCCATCACGCCTGAGATGGTGGGCACGACCATCGCAGAGCTGGCCGGAGTGGGCACGCAGCAGCGTGCGGAATATCGGGTACTCGAAGGAGGGCGGGTGATCGATGAACTTTTCTAGTCCTACGGTGATGAATGGTCTGTTGCAGGAGTTGCAAATTGACAATTGCAAATTGCAAATTGCAAATTGGGGGCAAGGCGAAGACCGGCCTGACGATCAACGGCAGCCTATCTGTGTTGGCCACTCATTGCTGCGTAACGAGTGGATCTTGCTCCACCCGTCGTCCATTTTGCAATTTGCAATTTGCATTTTGCAATTTGCAATCGCTTCATCGCCTATCCGGCACGGTAGAGCGAAATCACTTTGCAACGGTGTCATCGTCCTCGTGAGTGGCGGATTGCTGATCATCGCCACCCACTCGTTACCGGCTGCCGAACCACGGCGACTCACTCGCGACGGCGTACTGAAGCTGGCTCCTCTTTTTGTCGAAAAAGGGGAGGCCGTCATCTTCGCCGCGCATGACGAGCCGAATCGCGTGTCACTGATACGAATGCGCTTGTCCGATGGCAAACAGGAGCGAGTCGATTCCGCGCTCACCGCGCATCAATTCGATGCTGATGTCTCGGCCGACGGCCGTTATCTCTGTTTTGTGCTGACTTACACCAGTCCGCAATCGATTCTCGTCGTGCGGGATCTGAAAGAAGGAACCGAATCACGCTTCATTCCGAAGGACGCGCGCGGCACCGTGCGCGGGCCAAAGATTTTGCCAGACCAGCAATGTGTCGTGTTCACGCTGTCCGACCCCGGCGGACAACAGATCGCCTCCGTCGATATGAAAGGCGCGAACTTGAAACGCCTGACCGAATCAGCTGGCACCAACGCCTGGCCCGCGATTTCGCCCGACGGCCGGCAGATCGCGTTCAGCTCCAGCCGCGAAGGCAGTTTCCATCTCTATTTGATGAACGCCGATGGTGGCAATGTGCGCCCTTTGACCAACCATCCGCTGCGCGACATGCGCCCGGCCTGGTCTCCCGACGGCAAACGGATCGCCTTCAGTTCTGCACGCGATGGCAATTTGGAGATCTACATCATCAACGCCGATGGAACGAACGTCCGCCGCATCACCAACCATGCTGATCGCGACGACTTTCCTGTCTGGCATCCCGACGGACAACAACTGCTGATCGTTTCGGAACGCGCGGGGGATTCGGACCTGTATTTGGTCGATATCGACGACATCCCACGATCGTGAGGTCACTCGAGCGGCACATCGAACAGGAACTTTTGATTGCTCAACCAGAAACAATCCCATTTAGCAAATCGGTTGCGGCCGCCTCAAAACCAGCACGACGCGCGAGCGAGTGGTTGTCTTCCGACGTGATGACCACTCGCTCGCGCTTCGTGCTAGGTCCTGCATCCGCTTCTAGGCAGTGTGATGGACCTCGCTGAGACCGTAGACGGGAGTGGAAAGTCCTTCTTGTCGCGCTTTGATCTGCAATGCCAAATACAGCGAGTAGTGACGCGACTGATGCAAATTGCCGCCATGAAACCACAGAGCCGGTTGCTGAGTTGGCTTCCACATATTGCGCAACTCACCTTCCCAGGGACCAGGATCTTTCGTGGTGGCGGAGCCTAAACCCCAGCACTTGCCCACTCGATCGGCGACTTCCTGTGAGATGAGCCGGGCCGCCCAGCC
>SYJG01000477.1 GCA_005798445.1 Planctomyces sp. | reverse complement strand
GGGGCGGCGTCAGCCCCCGGTTGATCGTTGTACGCACCGGGTGGGGGGCTGACGCCGCCCCGCTCGCCTTAGCGGGTGACGAGTTTTTTGATGCTCCGCGTGATGGCATCGCCGATTTCGTGGAGCGGGAGGATTTGTTGAGCGGCTCCTTTTTCGGCGGCGGCGGCGGGCATGCCGTAGACGACGCTGGTCTGCTCGTCCTGAGCGATCGTGTGCCAGCCTTTCTCTTTGAGCGTCATTAAACCTTTCGCGCCATCGCGCCCCATACCGGTGAGCAATGCGGCGACGCCGGAGGTCTTCCAATGCGCGGCCAGCGTGCTGAAGAGGACATCGACGGACGGGCGATAGGGTGTGTCGGCGGGCTCGGGGGTGTAGCGCAGCGTGCCGCCGGAGATCATCGCCAGATGATCGTTGGTGCCGGCGATCAGCACCTCGCCAGGGTGTGGCGTGTCGTGGTTGCTAGCGATCCGCACCGGGCGCTGGCACATATCGGCCATCCAGGAGGCCAGACCGGGGGCGAAGTCGGCGGTGATGTGCTGGGCGATGACGATCGCCGCGTGCAAGTCTTTTGGAATGCGATTGAGCACCTCGATCAGCGCGTTCGGTCCGCCGGTGGAGGCTCCGAGGGCAATGATCGGCAAGTTGGAATGATCGGTTTTCGAAGAAGTCGCATCGTGGCGCAGCAGACCGGATTTGATACGAGCGGACTGTTCGGTCCGATCTTTCAATTGCACGACTGCGGCGATCTTGGCGAGCAGCGGTGCACTACCCTGCACGTTGCCATCTTTGCCGAGTTCCGGAGTTTTGACCGCGTCCACGGCTCCGTGCCCCATCGCTTCGAAGACCTTGGCAAAGTTGCCCCCCAGCGTCGAGCTGACGACCAGCACGGTGGTCGGGCATTCGCTCATGATGCGACGAGTTGCTTCGGCCCCATCCATGACCGGCATCAGCATGTCCATGAGGATGAGATCGGGGCGATCCGCCTGACATTTACGAACCGCCTCCGCGCCATCGCGAGCGACCCAGCAGACTTGGTAACCGGGGACGCTGCTGATGACACGTCGCAAAGCTTCGGCGGCCAGCAGCAGATCATTAACGATGGCGATTCGCATGATGGGCAGGAGATGTGGTGGCGAACAGGTGGCGAAGTGCGAAAACGATAGCCAGCTAATTCCGAATTGCCAGTCGCGTGTTGGCGACTGTGCGGGAGATTGCGCGAAAAGAGCGAGAGAAGCGTTTCAGTCAATCAACCGCAGGGCGCTAGCCCGGGTTGAGAACTCAACTCAACCGGGGGTAGCGTCCTCCGGCTCACCGATGAGATCGACCACGGCGTCGAGCAGGGTGTCGTCGTGGAAGCTCCCTTTGCTGAGGTAATAGTCGGCTCCGGCATCCATTCCTCGGAGGCGGTCTTCTTCGCGGCCTTTGTAGCTGACGATGACGACCGGCGTCCCTTTCAGTCGCGGGTCTTGCTTGATGTTCTTGACGAACTCGAGACCGTTCATGCGGGGCATGTCGATGTCGCTGACCACGAGGTCGAAGTTGGCGTCGCGGATTGTGTTCCAACCATCCATGCCGTCCACGGCGACTTGGACCTCGTAACCGCGATTAGTCAGCAGTTGCCGTTCTGCTTCGCGCACGGTGATCGAGTCATCGACCACGAGGATTCGCTTTCGGGCTTGGGACGTCGATCGCTTCTCGACCTGTGCTCGTCCCAGGCTGCCCCGTTGCAGCAGGTTGTTGATGGAGCGCAGGACGTCTTCGACATCGACGATCAACACGGGGCTGCCGTCTTCCAGCAGCGCGGCCGCGCTGACGTTGGCGACTTTGCCCAGCCGCGTGTCGAGCGGACGCACCACCAGATCGAGTTCCCCTTGGAAGCGATCGACCACCACGCCGAACTCGCTCTGATGACCGCTGATCAAGACGACGCACAGGTCCGTTCCGGACGGTTCGGACAGGGCGAGATCGAAAACTTCTTGAGCCATCACGAGCCCCACATTGCGGCCGTCGATCGAGCAATACTGCCGTCCCTCCACCGTGCGAATCTCACGGCGTGGCAGTCGCAGCAGTCGGTCGATGCGGTTGTGCGGGAAGGCATAAGGCTCGCCGCCGAGCGTGACCAGCACGGCGCGCATGACGGACAGTGTGATTGGCAACTGCAAATAAAACGTCGCTCCTTCACCCGGCCTGGAGGTGACGCGAACCGAGCCGCCAACTGTCGCGACCATGCTCTGCACGACGTCCAAGCCCACGCCTCGACCGGAGACTTCCGTCACACGCTCGGCGGTTGAGAAGCCGGGGAGAAACAAGAAGTCGAGCAGTTCCGTGGCGTTCATGCTCGCCAGCAGTTCCTTCGTCGAGAGTCCCTTCTCCAAGATCTTGCGGCGGAGTTTCTCCAGCGAGATGCCTCGGCCGTCGTCGCTGATGGTGATCGACAACATCCCCGCGCGGTGTCGAGCCTCCAGGCGCAGCGTCCCTTGTTCCGACTTGCCGGTCTGAGCACGTTGCTCTGGAGCCTCCAATCCGTGATCGAGCGCGTTCCTCAACAAGTGGTTCAGCGGTGCTTCGAGCTTTTCGAGGATGTCCCGATCGACGTCGGTGTTGTGGCCATGAATCTCAAACTTAACCTTCTTGCCGAGCTTCCGCGCGAGGTCACGAACCATCCGAGGAAAGCCTTGAATGCCATCGGCGAACGGCCGCAACCGGCTGGCGATGACTTCGTAGTACAGCCGGCTGCTGAGTTCATCCGATTGCCGCGCGTGTTCTTCAAAGACGCCGATGCGATCCGACAGCAGTTCGCGGCACTCGCCGATGCGATGCCGAGCTTCATACAGCAGTCGTTCGGTGCGTCCCTGTTTTGCATCGGCGGACAAGTGCAACTCCGCGAAGACGGCTGCCAGGCGATCCTGGTTTTGTTTCAGCAACTGCAACGACTTGGCGAACGGCTGCAACCAGCGAGCCTCGACGAGCGACTCACCGGCAAGGCTCATCAATCGCGACAAGTTCTGAGCAGTCACGCGCACGACACGTTCATCCGCCGACGGGGCCGAGGTCTGTGGCTGCGGCGGAAGTTGAGCAATCACGTCGCGCGCTTCGAGGACCATCGTGGGCTGCACAGACGGGCGAAGCGGCACGTCTCCGAGAGAATACTCACCGCTTTCGCTGAACATCCCTGCGAAAGCGCGATCGCTCGTACGAGGTTCTGGCGAGCGGGGCTTCGTCAGCCCCCCGGTGTTTGCTTTGAGCGGAATGGCGCAAGCCACCGGTGAAACGGGAGCGGCGTTTTCCGGCGAAAGACCGGCGGCTAGCGCCTGGCCGCTCACAAAGTGAGGTGCCGCTGCTCCGTGAGCGACGGCGGTCAGTTGTTCGATCAGCGCGCGGACGTTGCTGTTCTTCGCCGGCAGCCATTTGTTGGAGTCCGCCTCGGTGCTGGCTCCGATCTCGGTCAGCAAATCGACGCCGCGCAGCAGTAAGTCGATCTCGGCGGAAGTCAGTGTGATTGTTCGCTGCTGAGCGGCAACCAGCACATCTTCCAACACATGCGCGACTCGCTCGGCCGCATCCAGGCTGACGATTCGCGCCGCTCCTTTGATCGAGTGCGCGGCACGCATCAAGGAGTCCACGAGTTGCAGGTTCTGCGGTTCCGCTTCCAGCGTGACCAGCCCATCGTTCAACGCCTGCGTTTGGCTGGCGACCTCTTCACGGAACAGTTCCAGCAGTGATGGCTCGACGAGTTGCGACCGGCTGAGTTGTGGTTCTGCAATCGCCGCAGTGATCGGCGGTGTTGGAACGAATGACCTCACTGCGAGTTCAGAGAGTTCGCCGATCAACGTGCCGACGACCTTGTTGTCCGACGGCAGCCATTTGGCGAACTCCATTTCGGAAATGCTGGCGAATCGGGTCAGCAGATCGACGGTTCGAAGCAAGCAGTCGATCTCGTGCGGCGAGAGCTTTAGGCGGCCTTGCTGGGCTGCGAACAAATTGTCTTCCAGCGCATGAGCGACCTGCACGGCGGCGTCGAAATTCACGATTCGCGCCGCTGCTTTGATCGTATGCGCGGCACGCATCAGCCTCTCAATCAACGGCATGTTCGGCGGCTCGCGTTCCAGTGCGACCAGACCTTCGCTGAGAGACTGTGCTTGGCCTCGGACTTCCTCACGAAAGACATCAACGAGCGTCGTTGGCACCATGCTTTTCGGAGAGGCTTGCTGAGCCAGCGGAACGTAGTCCACAGTCAAATCCTCGGTTCGCGAAACGCGGTGCGGAACTGACGAAACCGAGCCGCGCCCATCAGGCAGCGATTGAGTCTCACCGCTTCCTAACGGGCGCGGCTCTGAGGGACGACCGATCCTCTTCAAGTCAGCGAGCAAGTTTCGCACGTCGGCGTTCTGGGCCGGCAGCCACTGTTCATATTGGTTTTCGGGCAGCACGGCGATCTGAGTCAGTGTGCTCATCCCCCGTTCGAGAACTCGCACAGCGTCGGGAGTAAGCGTCAGCGTTTCGTTCATTGCCGCGAGCAGCACTTCCTGCAAGGCGTCGGCGATCAGCACCACCGGCTCTGCCTTCACAATGCGAGCCGCCCCTTTGATCGAGTGCGTTGCGCGCATCAACGGTTCGAGTTTCGGCACGTTCGTGAGATCGCCGCTCAAGACGGCGAGTCCTTCCACGAACGCGCCGCCGTGAGTACGGACCTCCTCGCGAAACAAATCGTGCAGCGAGAAATCGCTTATGCTGGTCAAGCTACTGCCGCTCATGTCAGGCTCCGTTCGAAAGTTTCAAACAGCCGCACTTCGTTCAGAAAGCCGATCCGCCGCTCGTCTCGCCAGAAGATTCCCTTCGCGAATGAGGCCGAGGCTCCCGACACGGTGGAGAGAACGTTGGTCAGCTCGGCCGGCGTGAAGCGCGCGACTCCTTCGACCTCGTCCACTTGAAACACCCAGCGCCGGCCCGCTCGGCTGACGACCATCAAACGCGCGGTGATCCGGTCTCGGTCGACGGACCTGTGACGTCCCGACTCGTGCGTGGACTTGGCGATGTTTGGTGGGTATTGCATCGCGATCCCCAATAACCCGCCGACCGAGATGCACAGCTCCAGCTCGCCGCGAATGCTCACCAAGCCAACCAGCACTTCGTTCGAGCGACCCGGTATCGAATGAATCGGACGCAACTCACCGATCTCAACCAGCAGTTCGATGTCGATCGCCAGCCACTCTTCACCGACCCGAAAGATCAGCACGGAAACGATTCCACGCTCGGCAAAGATCTCCGGTTCCGCCAGCCGCTTCGTCCACTCGGCCAAATGCCCGGCGGGAAGATCGCGCTCAAACAACCGCTGGCCTGCCGAGGTAAACACCGGACAGTTTCGGCAATGCACGTGCTTCAGCAGTTCCGGGCACGAACGGTCTCCGGTCACGCCAATCTTGTTCCAGCAATCGTGTTCGAGCACGGTCAGGTTGGCTTCGCCGAGGATCGGCAGATCCGAACCATTCGCGATCGTGAAGTCGGGCGCGAGCGGCGGATCCTCCGGCGACGGAATGAACGCATCGAAGGGACTGGGACGATTCATGATGCTTCTCAAAAAGTCATCGTAGGGTGGGTGAGTCATCGAGACCCACCGATTGCTCACGGTTGATGGTGGGTCTCGATGACTCGACCCACCCTACGGCTACGACGTGGTACGGGCGAGGCGACGATTGAAGTTGTCCACCGCGCGCTGGTCGCCACGTTTCTCGGCCAGCAACTTGAGATGCCACAACGAATCCTTGTGAGCGGGGTCGAGGTACACCGCCTTTTGAAAACTTCTCTCCGCGTCGGTCAGTTCGCCAGCGGCTTGCTGAATGACCCCCATCAGACACATCGCGGACGCAGTCGGGCCGTATTGCTCCAAGTATCGCGCACACAACGACCGCGCATCGCTAAGCCGGCCAGAGTTCGCCGCCTGCTCGGCCGAGGCGAGGAGGTCAAAAGAACCCTCCTGGCGAGCGGGGGGCGTCAGCCCTCCGGTTTGCGTACGGACGGTTTTTTCACCGACAACCTGGGGGCTGACGCCCTCCGCTCGCCAATCGTCTGAGGCTGGTGCGAACGCGCTTTTGAAAGCGGGTTGCGCGGGACGAATGCTGGGAGTCGGACTTGGTGCGACCTGTGGCGATGGCCGCGCGGCAGTGATGGCGGCATCGGTTCGCTGATATGCGAACGCGCCGGCGGGACCGACGCTCTTGAGTTGCGGATCGAGCATCGCCAGTTGTTCGGCATGGCCTCCAAAGACATATCCGTTCGGCGCGAGCAACCGCTGCAACGATTGCAGGGCGAGCTTTCGGGACTGCTGATCGAAATAGATCAGCAGGTTCCGGCAAGAGATCATGTCGAACACTCCGGCATCCGCCAGAAACGTGGGGGAGATCACGTTGTCCTGTCGAAACTGAACCGCGTTGCGGACTTCGGGGATTACCGTGTGCCTTAAGTCACTCTCGAAGTAACGATGTCGCAAGACGTCGCACAATGGCGCGGTTTCGCGGAACGACATAGCGCCATATTCACCGCGCGTCGCCCGATCGATCGACCGCTGGCTGATGTCCACCGCGAGGATACGAATCTGTGACGGCTCGAGTCCGTGATGCCGCAGGAACATGTAGATCGAATACGGCTCCTCGCCCGAACTGCACGGGATGCTGAGGACTCGCAACGAGTGACCTGGAAATGACGGCCGCCACCGACTGCCGACTTCGGCCATGTAACAGAGTTGGTCGAGCCCTCGGAAGAACCATGTCTCCGGAACAATGACCTCTTCGATCAGCGCTTGAAGTTCTGCACGATCGACGATGAGACACGCCGCATAGGCCGCGACATCAGTCAGACGCAGCGCCTGCATCCGCGTTTGGACGCCGAGCGCAATCGAATGCTCGCCGATCGTGCCGTGATCCAAGCCGATCTGCTGGAGCAGCAGTTGTGTGATGTTCGTCAGGTCCATCGAGGGCATCGCTCCTTCAGACAGGTTGCTCGACCAAAATCGGCAGAAGTTCATGCCGACGAGCCTCGGTGATGAGCCTGTCGATGTCCAGCAACTGAAGCATGCCGTGCTCGTCGGCGATCACTGGCCCCAAGGCGAGTGTTCCCGGCCAGGTGGCCGCTCCCGTTCCGTTAATGATCTCCTGGTCGATTGGCCGCAGTTCGACCACTCGCTCGGCAAGCAAACCGAACTTCTGGCCGGAGTGCTCCGCATCCAGTGGAATCAGAATGATGCGGCTACTCAACCGCGGCGACATGCTCGTCCCTTGCAGCCAATGAGCGAGATCAATCACCGGCGTGACCGCCCCGTGATACGAAAAGGCTCCGGCCAGACCGTTAGGCGACTGGACCGTGCGATGCAATTCGACGGTGGGCAAAACCTTGTCCACACGATCGCTGCGAACCGCGAAGCGTTCTGCGCCAACGTGAAAGATGAGCCAGAGCATGGTGGAACCGCAGGATTGCAAATTGAAAGTTGCAAATTGCAAATTGCAAATTGCGGGACAGGTTAGTCGGACTTCTTGGGTGGCTGACGTTTGGCGGTGACGACGGTCTTTCCGATGATCTTGCAGAGCGAGTCCGCTTCTTCGAGCAACTTCGTCAGTCGCTTCTCAGACAACAGACTGGCCCTGAGAATCAATCGTAGCCATAGCCGTGTTTCGCGGAGTTCCTTCAGACAGATTTGCAGTTTGTGAGCGAATTCACGGCGGCTCTCCGCAGCGCATCCCTCTTCATAATTTTGAGCGGCCGATGTTCCTGACCGAATAATCTGCCCAGCAATGTGCCGTCCCATGCGAGTGTCCGGGAGCGCATCCGCCAGCTTGCCAATCCGCGCCGCAAAATCCAACAACCGATCCGAAAGCTCTTCAGGAGTCATCAAAAGTTCTCTGACCACAAAAGTGAAAAACGCCCCTCCCTGCCCCGCCTTCAATTTGCAACTTTCAATTTGCAATTTGCCGTCCTCTCCCCTCACCCCGAAACCACAAACCGCACGACCGCGTGCTTCAGGCGATCAACCGAGAGTCGCAGGTTTTCGGTGGCTTGATTGAACTCGCGGATCGACGACTGGGTATGCGCGGCTCCGGAGGTGAGCTGCCCCATCGCGTCGTTGATCTGTCGGGCACCGAGCGATTGATTCTTCATTCCTTCGTTGACGGGGACGAAGCGTTCGCTGACGGATTGGACTCCTTCGATGATCTGGCCCATTTGGTTGTTGATCTCGGCGACTTTGCGGACGCCGCCGCGCACGTCTTCGTTGAACTTGTCCATCTCCATGACACCGGACGAGACGGCCGATTGCATGTGCCGCACCATCTGGTCGATCTCCAGTGTGGCGACGGCGGTCTGATCGGCCAGGCGGCGGATTTCGCGAGCGACCACCAGGAAGCCGCGGCCGTACTCGCCCGCCTTTTCAGCTTCGATGGCCGCGTTGATCGAGAGCAGGTTGGTTTGATCGGCAACTTTGGTGATCGTGGTCACGACCACGTTGATGTCGTTGGCCTTCTCGTGGATGGCTCCCAGCTTGTTGGAGATGTTCTTGGTGGCTTCAGTGAGGTCATACATCGTGCTTTCCATGCCGGTCAGTCCCATGCGGCCGGCACTGGCTAATTCGGAAGCTCGGCTGGCTCCCCCCATCACGTCGCTCATCGTGCCGGAGAGTTCCTGGCCGGTGGCGGAGATTTCTTTGACAGCGGCGGCGATCTGACTGGAGGAGGCTCCGAAGTTTGCGAGAGTGGCCTCTTGCTCTTTGGAAGTCGCGGCGAGCTGCGTGGTCGTGGACAGCAACTGCAACGTGGCCCCTTTGATCTCGGCGACAAGATCATGCACTCGTTGAATGACCGTGTTGATGCAGTGACCAAGCTGGCCGATCTCATCCATCGAGTCGATCTGTACGCGAGCGGTCAGGTCAGCCGCTCCGTCCGCCATTTCTCGCAGCCGAGCAATCAGCAGGTTGGTCGGCTGCACGATGCCCCGCGAGATAAAGTAGCCGAAGACGCAGACCGCCAACAGAACGACCAGGCCCAAAGTCACCAGGATGGTGTGCGAGGTGGCCACCGCGTCCTTCGCGTTCTTCTGGCCGTCCTCGACCATCTTGTTTCCCAGTTCTGTGATCTTGTTGATCACGCCGCGATGAGTCTCGTACTTCTTCTGCAACTGCGGCAGTAACTCGGACCAGACGGCTTCCCGTTCCTCTAGCTTGTCGGCGACGGCCAGGAATTGAGCAGCCAGGCGGTAGAACTCCCGCGCGGGCTTCGAGGATTGTTCGAGCAGCAACGATCGGGAGGTGCCAGTTTTCGGCAGCTCTTCGTCCCAGAACTTCTGACGCTGCTCGTACTCGGCCTCGCGATCCTTGAAGTAGTTCACACGGTCATGGATTTCCTCGCGGTCGGTCAGCGTGTGGATTTCGTGGAGCACCAGATACGACTCCACGATGTATTCCGGCGGTGGCAGGATGTC
>SYJG01000476.1 GCA_005798445.1 Planctomyces sp. | reverse complement strand
TGAGGTGATCCTGCTGGATGGGGGGACCACGACGCTGGAAGTGGCGCGGGCACTCGTAGGCAAGCCGCTGCAAGTCGTTACGAACTCCATGCCGATTGTCGGATTGTTCGTCAATCAGCCGAACATCGAACTGATCGTCATTGGCGGCTACGTCTATCCCAAGACCGGCGTCGCTCTCGGCGATCTGGCGGTGGCCATGCTGAAGAACGTTCACGCTCGGCGGTTGGTGATGAGCGTCGGAGGCATCACCGAAGCCGGTCTGTTCAACAGCAACACGCTGTTGGTCGAGACCGAACGCCAAATGATCGCCGCCGCCGAGGAGGTCATCGTCGTCACCGACAGCAGCAAATTCGGACATCGAGCACTGGCTCATCTGGCTCCGCTGTCGGCGGTGCATCGGCTGGTGGTCGATGGCGGTGTTTCGGACGAGTGGCGAGAGGTTGTGGAGAAGGCGGGAATCAAACTGACGGTGGTGGAGGAGTGAATTCCCAAGGTCCAAAACCCAATGTCCAAAGAATGTCCAAGCTCCAATGACCAAATCCAAAAGGGCCGCGACACACCAACGGATCGAGTGCAAGTTTTGAACTTTGGGATTTGAGTTTTGGGAATTCCTTGGACATTGGTTTTTGGAAATTGGGATTTCGTCCATGACGACAGCCACACGATACAACCCTGCTGACGTCGAAGCGATCGTTCGCGAAGTGCTGCTAAAGCATCTCCCCGGTGCGGCGGTGAAGCCCAAGCCGAATCCGCTGGTCGTCAACATCTCCGCTCGGCATGTGCATCTCTCGGATGAACATGTCGAGGTGCTGTTCGGCAAAGGGGCCAAGCTCGAAGTTCACAAGTCGCTGTATCAAGACGGCTACTTTGCCTCGAAGCAAACTGTCATGGTCGTCGGGCCTCGCAAGCGAATGTTGCCCGATGTGCGAGTGCTCGGACCGTGCCGACCTTCGCAGGTGGAGTTGGCCTTCACGGACGCGATCTCGCTGGGGATCGACGTGCCGGTGCGGATCAGCGGCGATCATCACGACACGCCAGGTTGCGTGCTCGTGGGGCCGAAGGGAGTCGTGGAGCTCAAGGCCGGAGTGATCCGAGCCATGCGGCATGTCCACATGGGACCGGCGGACCTCGAACACTACGGCGTGAAAAACGGCGACGCGATGCATCTGCGAATCGAGTCGCCTGGATGCACGACGGTCCTGGAAAACCTCGTCGTGCGAGCCGATCCGAAAGTGAAGCTCGAGGTTCACATCGACACGGATGAAGGGAATGCCGTCAACTTGGATGCGGCGACGAAGGTGGAGTTGATCAGCGCGAAGCCGTGTGCGTGTCATAAGCATTGAGTCACCCTCTGTGATCTCTGTGCCTCTGTGTTTCAAGACAAAGACAGTTGAAACACAGAGGCGCAGAGGGCACAGAGATAAGCAAATCGCAGAGTGCGAGTTGATTTCTAACCGAGGAGAAAGTTCATGGCAGCGAAAGTTTCAGAAGCGTTGGGGATGATCGAGACCAAAGGTCTGGTCTGTCTGGTCGAGGCGGTGGACGCGATGTTGAAAGCGGCCAACGTGCAGATGATCGGCTGGGACAAAGTCGGCAGCGGCTTGGTCACGGCGTTCGTGACGGGTGACGTCGCCGCCGTGAAGGCCGCGATCGACGCCGGAGCGGCCGCCGCCAGCAAGATCGGCGAAGTCGTCAGCGTGCAGGTGATTCCTCGCCCGCACGAAGAACTCGCCGCAGTTCTGCCGGGACCGAAAGCGGGCGGGAAGTCAGCAGGCTAGACCCGAAGCGGGAAATCCCAATGTCCAAGACCCAATGACCAATAAATGTCCAAGGTCCAAATCCCAAAGTCCAAAAGTTGGGATCGTGAGTCTGTGGATGTCGCTGGTCGCAGCCTTTGGGATTTTGAACTTTGAGCTTGGGATTTCTTTGGACATTGAGATTTGGAAATTGGGATTTCAGACACTCGACTCACAAACACAGTTGAAGGCGATGCGCAATGAAGGGTGAAGCAATCGGACTCATTGAAACCAAGGGCTTGGTCGCACAGATCGAGGCATCGGATGCGATGCTGAAGGCGGCCAACGTCAGCTTGGTGAAGCAAATCCAGATCGGCGGTGCGTATATCACCACGATCATCCGCGGCGACGTCGGCTCGGTGCGAGCGGCCGTCGATGCGGGAGCCGCAGCGGCCTCGAAGGTGGGCGAGCTGGTGTCGGCTCACTTGATTGCGCGGCCGGGCGAGAGTTTGTTGGAGCACTTCGTCTAAATGACCAATGTCCAGAACCCAATGCCCAAGGAATGTCCAAGCTCCAAAACCCAATGACCAGAAAAAGGTCTTTGGCTGGCATTTGGACCTTTGGATTTGGTGCTTGGGACTTCATTGGACATTGGGTTTTGGAAATTGGGATTTCGTGCCACGGATGTCGTTATGAAAGTCTTGGTCGCGAATCTTGGCTCGACAAGCTTCAAGTATCGGCTGTTCGATATGTCGGACGAGTCGCAGCTTGCTCGTGGAGGCATTGATCGCATCGGGCAGCCGGCGAGCGCGTGCTTTGTCGAAATCGGCGGGCGGCGCGAGGAAACGACTCTGCCGGTCGGCGATCATGCGGCGGCGGTGAGGATGTGTCTCGATCAACTGACGCATCCGGAGTACGGCTGCTTGAAGTCGGTATCCGAGGTCGCGGCGATCGGGTTCAAGGCGGTGTTCGCGGGGAATCTCAGCGGCGTACGGATCGTCACGGACGAACTGCTCGCCAAGATGGAAGATTTTTCGGACATCGCTCCGGCTCACAATCCGATGTACGCGAAGGCGATGAGGCAGTTGCGGTCGGCGTTCCCGGAGATTCCGCTCGTGGCCGCACTGGAGACGGCGTTTCACGACACGATCCCGCCAGAGAATCGGCTCTACGCGATCCCTTACGAGTGGTCCGAAGAGTACGAAATCAAACGCTGGGGCTTTCACGGTGCGAGCCATCGGTATCTCAACACGCGGATCGCTCAAGTGATGAAACGCGATGACCTGCGCGTCGTGACTTGCCACCTCGGTGGCAGCAATTCGTTGTGTGCGGCTCGTGGCGGAAAGAGTCTCGCGAACAGCCTTGGCATGAGTCCTCAGACCGGGCTGCCGCACAACAATCGAGTCGGTGACTTCGACCCGTTCGCGTTGCCGATCCTGTTGCGTAAGACCGGCAAGTCATTGGAAGTATTGCTCGAAGAACTGTCGAGCAAAGGGGGACTGCTCGGAGTCAGCGGGCTCAGCGGCGATGCACGCGATTTGGAAGACGCGGCAGCGAAAGGTCACGCGCGAGCAAAGCTCGCGCTCGATGTCTTCATCGCGTCGATTCGGCAATACCTCGGAGGCTATCTGACGATCCTGGGCGGAGCGGACGCGATCGTCTTCAGCGGCGGTATCGGCGAGAACAGTTCGCTGATTCGCTCTGGAGTGTGTCGCGACATGTCTTGGGCCGGTATCAAACTGGACGAAGCCAAAAACGGTTCGATTGCACGCGGCAGCGAAGCGAAGATTTCAACAGACAGCAGCAAGACACAGATTTGGGTTCTGCCGACGAACGAAGAAATCGTCGTGGCTCGGCAGAGCGTGGAAGCGGTCAACAAGACAAAAGGGGAACACTAATCGGCACTAATTCGCGCTAATGAACTCTGTGTTCTCTGTGCCTCTGTGTTTCAAAATCATTTCAACACAAAGGCACAGAGAACACGGAGGAAAACAAAAAGTTTCATTAGTGTCGATCAGCGGCGATTAGCGTTCCAAGGTGTTCCTCATGTTCATCGGACGCATCACGGGCAGCTTGGTTTCGTCGCAGAAGGTCGAGTCGATGGTCGGCCAGAAGCTGCTGATCGTCGAGCCGTTGCGGGTCGATGAAAAAGATGCGAGCAGCCTCAAGCCGACCGGGCGGACGTTTATCACAGTCGATCCGCTCGGCTGCGGCGAGGGGCAAGTTGTGTTGTGCGTGCAAGGTTCGAGTGCTCGGTTCACGCCGGAAACCAAAACGCTGCCGATCGACTGCACGGTCATCGGCCTCGTCGACACGGTGCAGGTTCACGGGAAAGAGTTGAGGGTTAATGGTTGAGGGTTGAGGGTGAACCGCAGAAGGCAAGCATGTCCGAACCCTCAACTCCCAGCCATAAACCCTCAACCAATGGAGCCAATCATGTTTGGATTTGAGCAACTCGACGTTTGGCAGAAGTCCATCGAATACGCCGATGACGTTTACCGCGTGACTCGTGCGTTTCCTGCCGATGAACGATTTGGACTGACCAATCAACTTCGGAGGGCATCCGTTTCCGTTTCATCGAATATCGCTGAAGGAAGTGGTCGGGGATCGAATCCCGACTTCAGTCGATTTCTTGAGATTGCCTACGGCTCACTGATGGAAACGGTGTCGCAATCGACGGTCGCCAAGCGGCAACAATTCTGTAATGACGATGACTTTCAAAAACTTTACGGCGAAGCCGAGCGAATAGCTCGGATGCTTAGCGGCCTGCGAAACAGTCTCGGTTCAAGAAGGTGAATCGAAGCCGACGATGGCCCGTGCGTCCTGCCTTACCCTCAACCCTCAACCCTCAACCATAAACCCTCAACCACCATGTCCACAGAAGCCACCATTCGCGCGGTCGTTCAAGAAGTCCTCACCCAACTCCAAAAGCGCAACGGGTTCACCGCGCCGTCGAAGCAACGCAACGGTGATTTCGGCGTGTTTGCCAACGTCGATGACGCGGTTGCGGCGGCGAATGATGGGTATCAGAAGCTCCGGAACGCGACGCTCGAAACACGGGCGAAGGCGATTGAGTGCGTGCGGCAGGTGTGTGGGTCGCAGGCGGTTGAGCTGGGCACGGCGGAGATGAAGGAGACGAAGATCGGGCGGCTCGATCACAAGATCGAGAAGCTGCAAATCCTGCGGCGCGTGCCGGGGATGGAGTTCATGCGGTCCGAGGCGTTTTCGGGCGATCATGGTTTGACCGTGATTGAGAACGCTCCGTTCGGGGTCATCGGAGCGGTCACGCCGGTGACGCATTCGCTGCCGACGCTGGCGTGTAACGTGATCAACATGGTCTCGGCGGGGAACACGGTCGTGTTCAATCCGCATCCCAGCGGCAAGTTCATCGCGTGCGAGGGGACTCGGCGGATCAACCGCGCGATCTACGAAGCGACCGGGCTGGAAAACCTCTTCACGATTGTGTCCGAGCCGACGCTCGAATCGGCCGCCGCGCTGTTCGGTCATCGAGGCATCCGGCTGCTGTGCGTGACGGGCGGGCCGGGTGTCGCGAAGGCGGCTCTGCAAGCCAGCAAGCGAGCGATCGTCGCGGGGCCGGGCAATCCGCCGGTCGTCGTCGATGAAACGGCGGACCTCACGATCGCCGCGAAGTCGATCATCCAAGGGGGAGCCTACGACAACAATTTGCTCTGCATCGGCGAGAAGGAAGTCTTCGCCGTCCACACGATCTTCGACCAACTGCTGTCCGAGATGAGCCGCGCCGGAGCACATCGCCTGAACGCCGCCGAAGTGGACCGCATGACGAAGGTCGCGTTTTCGCCGCCCGAGAAGCCGGGCGATCACTGGCACCTGAACCGCGACCTCATCGGCAAAGATGCCAGCGTGCTGGCCGAGCAGATCGGCGTGAAAGTCCCCGCCAGCGCGACGCTGCTCTTCGGCGAGACCAACGTCGACAACCCGTTCGTTCCCGAAGAGCAGATGATGCCCTTCGTCCCGTTCGTCCGAGTCCGCGACGTGGCCGAAGGCATCCGTTTGGCGAAGGAGGCTGAACACGGCTTCCGCCACACCAGCCTGATCCACAGCCGCAACGTCCGCAACATGACGGTCATGGGCAAGGAACTCGACACTACGCTCTTCATCAAGAACGGCCCCTGCGGCGCGGGCCTCGGCCTGGGCGGCGAAGGGTATTTGTCATTCAGCATCGCGGGACCGACAGGCGAAGGAGTGACGACCCCGCTGACGTTCACGAGACAGCGGCGATGCACACTGGTTGATGACCTTCGCATTGTTTGAGTTCTGTCGAAGGCATCCGTTCTGGTTCGAGTTGCTGCCATGAAGCAGGTTTACAAAATCACTTATCCCACCGGCAAAATCTATGTTGGAAAATGTCGTGTTGTCAGCTTCCGATACATGGGAACTCCAGACATCGAAGTCGTAAACGCCGACTTTGAAGCGTTGCCGGAGTCCACAAAACTGGACTACACGATTCGCAAGCAAATCCTGTGGCAATCCGAAACGGCAAGCGACGCGGAACTCGCCAAGAAGGAAATCGAGATGATCAAACTTCATCGGTCGAATGACCCAACGGTTGGATACAACCGTTGGCCGAAGTTCGACAAAGGCGGTTCAAAGTAACGACGCCGATCAGTCGGCTTCAGCCGACTCCCCATTTGCCACCAGCTTTAGCTGGTGGTGAGTGGGGAAACCAAACAATGTGAGCCGGCTTCAGCCGGCTTGGAAAAGGTTTCAACCATCAATCACCAAAGTCTGAAGACATGCCACCAAGCCGGCTGAAGCCGGCTCGAACATATTCAACTTGGGACTTCTCCACCAACTAAAGTTGGTGGCAAATGGAGAGTCGGCTGAAGCCGACTTATGAAGACAGATGCAACTCGGCAAAGTGATCGGCCACGCGACCTCGACCGTGAAGCATTCGTCGATGAACGGCTGGAAGCTGCTCGTCGTGCAGACGCTGGATGCCAAGGGCGGAGCCGATGGGGAACCGGTCTTAGTTGTGGACGACTTGGGAGCGGGAGCTGGGCAGCGAGTGATGATCACCAGCGACGGCAAAGCGGTCAGTCAGATGTTGGGAGATGACAAGTCGCCCGTGCGGTGGGCAGTGATTGGGATTGCGGACGACAAGAAATGACACAGACGCCACCGGGCTTGCCCCGGTGGTTCCCGCGCTTCTGCACTACGGCGATAACGGTAGTGCAGAAGCGCGGGAACCACCCCGACAAGCGGGGTGGCGGGAAGTCGAGATTATGCCGTTGGTGTTGGATGAAAAACTGGTTGAGAAAATCGTCGGCGAAGTGATGACTCGCATTCGACCGTCGCAACCGGTGCGCGCCGAACCGAGCGCTCGGCGCGGGTCTCCTGACCCCGCCGCTCGGCCGACCGCAGGTCTCCCGATCGCTTTGCCGGCGACCGGGGAGACCTTCGGTCCAATTGGTGTGCGGGGTCAGGAGACCCGCGCACAGCGCACCGAGACCCGCGCACAGCGCACCTTGCAATCCTCAATCCTCAATCCTCAATCCTCGACTTTTGCTGTCACCGACAGGGTCGTCACCGCTGAACTGCTCGCCACGCGGTTGAACGGGCAGAAGTGGGCGAAGGTTGCGATTTGTCCGAAGTCGGTTATCACGCCGAGCGCGTTTGATTACTTGCGGACTCACAAGATTGTCTGGCATCGGAACACGGCCGAGGCGGCTCCGAATCCGAACAAGCCGATGACTCGCTGGAAGGCGTTGATCGTGTCGGCGACTCCTGGCGTCTTGCAGGCGATCGAGCACACGGAAAGCCAGGCATTTGGCAAGCAGTGGTCGCATGAGTTGCTCGGCGGAATTGATGAAGCCATCTCGGCCGCGGCGAGCGCAATCAATCGAGGTGAGGTCAGCGGCCTCGCGGTCTTCGCCGACCATGCCGAATTGATCGCCTGCCGAGCCAATCGCAGCGAACGAGTCAACGCGGCCGTGGTCAGCGACGTGCAGTTGATCCCGGCTTTGAAGCAGTACATGCAGTTGAACCTGATGGTCGTGAGACCGTCGGGGCGAAGTTTTTTTGAGTTAAGGAATCTGTTGAAGGAATTCGGTCGAAGCTGATTTGTGTTTCTGGCCGTTGGCCGAAAGCCGATAACCGTCATCCTTTTTCCAAAAAGCCAGGGAAAAAGGAATTCGGCTTTCGGCCATCGGCTCACGGCGATCGGCCGGGCAGGAGTGAGTTGTTATGCGAATCGCGGAGATCATCGGACGTTGCACGCTGTCAGTGTGTCATCCGAGCCTGCGCGGGGCGAAGTGGTTGATCGGCGTGCCGCTCACTCAAGAAGGAATTCAGAACGTTGTCGCTGGGAAGTCGAAGGACGCTGGGCGCAACGAAGCGTTTGTGATTTACGACGATCTGGGGGCCGACAACGGAACCTTGATTGCCGTGAGCGAAGGGGCGGAAGCGGCAGCGCCGTTTGCTCCGAATTTGAAACCGATTGATGCATATTCGGCCGCGATCTTGGATCGCATGGTGATTGAGTGAATTGGAATTTCAGATTTCAAATTTGAAAACAAAACAATGCGGCTTCGCCGCAAATCGAAAGCGGTGATGAATCACCGCACTCCAAAGGGACAACATGGCCAATAACTGGAACAGCGGGATTCATGATCGCCGCATCAAGGAAGAGATTTGCGAAATCGGACGTCGCGTATACGCGAAAGGTTTCGCGGCGGCGAATGATGGGAACATCTCGGTTCGAGTCGGACCGAACGAGGTGGTCTGCTCGCCAACGATGATCTGCAAGGGGTTCATGAAGCCCGAAGACATTTGTGCGGTCGATCTCGACGGGAAGCAGATCGCGGGGACTCGGAAGCGGACCAGCGAGATCTTGTTGCATCTGGCGATCATGCGTGCTCGCCCTGACGTTGTTGCGTGCGTGCATTGTCATCCGCCCCACGCGACGGCGTTCGCGGTGGCTCGCGAGCCGATCCCGCAGTGCATCCTGCCGGAGATCGAGGTCTTCATGGGTGAAGTGCCGATCGCTCCGTACGAGACGCCGGGCGGACAGGATTTCGCCAACACAGTGCTGCCTTTCCTCAAGCCGGGGACGAACACGATCATCCTGGCCAATCACGGCACGATCAGCTTCGGGCCGACGTTGGAGCAGGCGTATTGGAAGACCGAGATTCTCGACGCCTATTGCCGGATTCTTCTGCTGTCGAAGCAGCTTGGCGGCGTGACGTACTTGAACGAACAGAAGTCGCGCGAGTTGCTTGATCTGAAGAAGAAGCTCGGCTTCGACGATCCTCGGTTCCATGTCGAGGACTGCGACCTGTGCGGCAACGGCGCTTACCGCGACGGCTACAAAGAAGAGATGCCGCAGCCATGTGCGTTCGAGCCGGCTCCGACGTACCCCGGCTACTTGCAGAAGCCGACGTATGCAGGCGGATCGGCTCCGGCCAGCGGCACGGATGTCGAATCGCTCGTGAAGGCAATCACGGAGCAGGTGTTGGCGGCGATGGGGAAGTAGCGGCTCCGAGCAGTCCCAACACACCGAGTCCGTAGAACGTGTATTCGACATCAGCTTGCTCGTCCCAACTGGCTCCGCGAAAGCCGCCGGTGGGGAATTCGAGTTGCTGCGTGATGAACGCTTCGATGGACGCCAAGTCCTGAAAGCGGTCGAGGCCGAAGTCCTGCGCGACGAGCAGTGACGTGAACGTCGAGAGGCCGTCGGCGAAGGGGATGCGAGTGTTGGCTTGGAAGCCTCCCTCGTCGCTGCGGACTTGTTTCAGGAAGTCGCGCAGGTCGGTGGTGAGTTGTTCGTCTGCGAATCCAAGTCGCTTCAACAACACCGCGGCAGCGGCGGTGGGGTTCGTGCCACTGGTTTTCATCGGAGCGATCTCGACGAAGCCACCGTCGTCTCGCTGACGGTCGAAAATGAACTGGCCCAGTTTGTTGGGCTTGGGCGGTTTGCGGTCGAGCAGTTCGTAGGTCATCACGGTCAGGAACGAGTGGTAGGTGCTGCCGATCGCGCCCTCGGTCGATTTCGCGTAGCCACCGTCGGGAGTGCGCACGCTTTCGAGCTTCGCGGCGATTTGATCCGGCCAATCGGGAGGCTCGTTGGCGAGCAGGTCGGGGCCGCCGAATGTCTGCGTGACGAGTGCCGAGTAGAGCCAACTGATGAGGTCCACGACGTGCAGCGTCCGCCATTGGAACGTGCCGAGGAAGCTGCCGATCTGATTCGCTTCGTCGGTTGTCAGTCCCCCGAGCACGGCGAGTCCGCGTACGGCGAAGCTGGTGTAATAGAGGTCCGAGTCTCCCTCGCGACCTTTGAAGCCGCCGTCTCGGAGCTGTCGTGAGAGAATGAACTGGCGATGCCGCTCGCGTCGCGGTGGCTCAAGCCGCGCGAGTCCGGTTGAGATGCGCGTGCCGAGCGTGATGAGATAGGGGTCGTGCGTCATTGGTTGTGAGTGTAGCTGGAGTTTGGCGGTGGTGAATCCTTCGGAGCCTCGGAGGTTGGAATAACGGCCATCGGCTTTCGGCTCACGGCTTTCGGCCGGGCTGTCGAGTCGTGCGGTCCTTGCGTCGGCGTGGCTCACGTCGTCAAATCCGCCGCCGTCCCACTGATCCGTCTGCGAGCTGCCGCTGATGTCTGAACCTGCTTTGCCTCACGAACCCGTCGCGACGGACGGTGTTGTCCCGACGGATCATCCTGAACACGCGGGTTCGCTGCGCGAACTGTTGCGAATCGCGATACCGCTGATGATTAGCTCCGGATCGGTGAGCGTGATGCACCTCGCGAACCGGATCTTTTTGACGTGGTACTCGTTGGATGCCGTGGCGGCGGTGCTGTCGGCGGGGATTCTGCATTGGACGATTATCAGTTTGATTTTCGGGACGGTGCAGTACGCGAACACGTTTGTCGCTCAGTACGAAGGGGCTGGCCGGCGCGATCGAGTGGCGGCGGCGGTGTGGCAGGGGATGTATCTCGCGGCGGTCGGCGGCGTGTTGGTCAATTTGATCGCGCTCTTCGCGGGCCCGCTCTTCGCCATGATTGGCCATGAGCCGGCGATCGCTCAGCTTGAGGCGGAGTATTTCGGGACGCTGTGTTTCTCGTCGGTGCCGACGTTGTTGACGGCGGCGATGACCTGTTTCTTCAGCGGGCGGAGCAAGACGCGAGTCGTGATGGCGGTCAACGTCATCGGCGTGTCGATCAATGTGCTCAGCGATTACTTACTGATCTTCGGGAACGGGCCGTTCCCTCGGATGGGGATTCGCGGTGCGGGCATCTCGACGGTGCTGGCTCAGACGGTGGAGTGCCTGATCCTCGCGTGGCTGCTATTCCAAGCGAAACCGCGTGCGGAGTACGGGACGCTGCGGAATCGAGCGTTCGATCGGGATCTCTTTCGACGGTTCGTGAGGTTCGGGTTTCCCCAAGGGATGCACTTCTTTCTGGATGTCGCCAGCTTCGCGGTCTTCATGCAGTTGATCGGCCGGTTGGGAAAGACCGAGGCGGCGGCGACGACGCTGGCGTTCAATCTCAACACGCTGGCGTTCATCCCGATGCTCGGCTTGGGGACGGCGGTCTCGACGCTGGTGGGGAATCGGATCGGCGAGGGACGCCCGGAACTCGCGGTGCGGACGACTTGGACGGCATTCAAAGTCTCGGCGGCGTACATGCTGACGTTCGCGGCGATCTACGTCCTGTTGCCGGAGTGGATCTTACAGCCCTACTTCGCGTACTCGACCGACGTGGACCCGAAGCGAGTCGATCCCGTCGTGGTGCGCGAGACGGTGATCGTGCTGCTGCGATTCGTCGCGGTGTACTGCTTCTTCGACGCAATGGGGATCGTGTTCGGCTTCGCGATTCGAGGTGCCGGCGACACGCGGTTCGCGCTGTGGTTCTCGTGCGTCTGCGCGTGGACGTTGATGGTCCTGCCGACGGTGGTCAGCTTGAAGTGGTTCGATGGCGGACTGAATGCGTGTTGGTGGTTTTGCACGATCTACATCATCGTGCTGGGCTGCGGCTTCTTCGGTCGATTTCTGGCCGGGCATTGGAAGTCGATGAAGGTGATCGAAGCGACGCACGCCGAAAACGTAGACGAGTCACTCCGTGACTCGAAGATTCCGGTCACGGAGTGACCGGTCTACGTTGCTTCCGGCAAGATCTCGACCAGCACCGATTTGAAGCCGGGGGTCTTCGACTGCGGATCGACGTCGCGTGGGACGAGGATGTTCGCCTCGGGGTAGTACGCGATCGCGTTGCCGGGGCGGACGTCGTAGGGGCGAGCCAGCAGGTATCGCATCTCGCCGGTCGCGCTGCGGACGCGGACTCGTTGGTCGGGCTTGAGGCTGAGTCGATCCAGATCGACCTGGCTGAGCAGGATCACGTCGCGGCGTTCTTGGCCTCGGTAGATGTCCTCTTCGTCGTAGACGACGGAGTTGAATTGGCCTTCCGAGCGGACGGTCATCAGCCGAATCTGGTTGTTGGGAGGCGGTGGCAACGAGGCCGTTTGAAACTTGGCTTTTCCGGATGACGTCGGGAACGAGCGGTTGGCAAGGTCTCGGCCGGGGATGTGGAATTCGCCTTTCGTTTGGTCGATGTCGCGGATTGGTTCGAGGCCGGGGATCAACTCGGCGATCAGATTTCGGACGGCCGAGTGGCTGTGCAAGTCGGACCATTTCAGTGAACCGGGGATCGAATCGCCGAGGACTCGGCGGGCGATCTCGACGAGGATCGAGACTTCACTGCGAGCGGCGGCGACGCGCGATGGACCTCCGGCGGAGAGGCGGACGAAGCTGAACATCGACTCTTGCGTGGTCGGCTGCGGCTCTTCGTCGCGCGGCAGAACGGGAAGGATCAGCGTTTCTTTCGCTCGGCCCCAGGCGTGGCCGGTGTTCAGAGTCGTGCTGAGGTATGCGACGAGGTCGAGCTTCTGCATCGCCTCTTCGGCGAAGCGGGCGTCCGGGTTGCTGCCGAACAGATTGCCGCCGAGACAGAGCGCCGTTCGCATTTCGCCGCGAAACGCCGCGTCCATGCAGGCCATCGTGTCGAGTCCCGGTGAGGTCGGAGCTTTGACGCCGAGTCGTTGCTCGAAGCGTTCCAGCAGGGCCTTCTTCAGAGTCGGCGTGACTCCGACCGAACCGAGTCCTTGTACGTTGCTGTGTCCGCGAATCGGCATTAGCCCGGCATTCGGACGGCCGACCATGCCTCGCACGAGCGCGAGGTTGGCGATCATCTTCACGTTCTCGACGCCGTGAAGGTGATGCGTGATCCCCATCGTCCAGCCGATCACGACGTTCTTCGCGGCGAGAAACGTCGTCGCGGATTCTTCGATGCTGGAGCGGTTCACGCCGGAACTGGCTTCGATGTCGGACCAGCTCGTCGCTTCGACCTGCTGACGGAGCGCCTCGAAGTTCTCGGTGTGCTGATCGATGAACTCGCGGTCGAGACCGCCTCGTTCGAGCACGACTTTGATCACGCCGAGCAGCCAGCCGATGTCGCCGCCGATGTGCGGCTGGACGTACTGGCTGGCGATCTCGGAGCCGAACAGCAGGCTCCACGGATCGCTCGGCACGCGGAAGCTGACGAGTCCGAGTTCTTTGGCCGGGTTGACGACGATCACCTTGCCGCCGCGCCGCCGAATCTGCATCAAGCTGCGCATCAGCCGCGGATGGTTCGACGCCGGATTGCCACCGATCAGAATGTAGAGGTCGCAGCCGTCGAGGTCTTCCAGCCGGATCGTTCCGGTGCCGGCTCCGACTGCACTTGTCAGTCCGACTCCGCTGGCTTGATGGCAGTAGTACGAGCAGTTGTTGACGTAGTTCGTGCCGAACAGCCGCGACAGCAACTGCAGCACGAAGCCTGCTTCGTTCGACGATCGTCCGCTTGCGTAAAAGAAACTCTGCGTTGGCCCGGCGTCACGCAGATTGGCAGCGATTTTGTCAAACGCCTCGTCCCACGAGATCGGTCGGTAACCTTTGTCGTCTGGCCCGGCGAAGAGCGGCTCGCTTATCCGACCGCTGAGTTCGAGTTCGCGCGGCGTGAGTGCTCGGAGTTCATTGAAGCCGTAGCGGCTGAAGAACTCTGAGCGGATGCCGGATTGCATGTCCGAAGCCATCGCTTGGAAAGATTTTTTGCAGACCTCTGGGAAGTGGCCCCCCTCGTTGACCATGCCTCCCAATTGACCGCCCATGCCCAGCGCGCAGGTCTTGCAGGCGTTGCGACTGCTCATCGCTCGCCACATCTTCAGCCAGCCGACTCGCTTCGCGAGCCGTAGCGAATACCAAATCGCCTTCCAGCCGCCACCGCTTTTCATGGTCTTCATGGCAGAGATTCTGGCCATTTCTGATCGGGGTCGCCAGCGGTTGCAAAGTTTGTTTGGCTGGCGAGCGGTTGGGCGTCAGCCCACCGAGAACCAGTCATCAACGGCAACCTGCGGGTTGAAGGTGTGAGTGTGGTGTTTTGGAACGAAGACTCGGAGGGCTGACGCCCTGCCGCTCGCCAGAGGGCCGGGCAAAACTCGTGCTCCCCGGAATCGGGAGAACCGCTACGATCCGCGCGTTGTCCACGGGAGGCTCGGCGGTGATGGTGTCTGGTCTGCAAAACCGATACAGCCAGCATGCGGGTGCGTCGCGAACGGGTCGCGGTGTCCGCCAAAGGGGAACTCAGTCGATGATCGGTGCTCCGGCGTTTGCGGCGGTGCCTCGTGTGCGGTTGTCGGGTTTGCCGACGGCTCGCAAAGCTGGCGCTGCGCACTTGGTCGGCATCTGCGGGTCGGGGATGAAGGCTCTGGCGGAGATGCTCGGCGGGCTGGGCTGGACGGTGACTGGTTCCGACTTGCAGCCGGCGATGGACACATTGGATTTGCTTCGTCGCAAAGGTTTTCGGGTGCATCGCGGCCACTCGGACGAGTTTCTGCCGAGCAACGCAGACCTGCTCGTTTACAGCCCGGCGATCACCGACTCGAACCCGGAACGTCAGCACGCGACTCGGTTGGGGATTCCGCAGTGGTCCTACAACGAAATGCTGGGCGAGCTGATGAAAACTCGCGTCGGCATTTCGATCGCCGGGACGCATGGCAAGAGCACGACGACGGCGATGGTGGCGTCGGTGTTGCGCGATGCCGGTCTGTCGCCGAGCGTCGTGATCGGGGCGGAACTGGTCGACAAAGGGGTCTCCGGCTGGGCAGGGGAGAGCGACCTGTTCGTCGTCGAGAGCTGCGAGTACCAAAAGAATTTTCTGACGCTCAACCCGAAGCATGTCGTGCTGACTGGGATCGAGGCGGATCATTTCGACTTCTTCCACGACCTGCGCGAGACGCGCGAGGCGTTTGCCGAGTTCGTCAGCCGGTTGCCGTCGGACGGGCACTTGATCATTCGAGGGGATTGCGAGGCGACCCGTATCGCGGCTGCCTCGAGCATGGCGGAGATCGAGACGTTTTCGCTCCGCGACTGCACCGACTGGTGGGCGGCGGATCTGCGGCCGACGTCGGACGGAATTCGATTCCGCATCTTTCGGCGTGAGACATTTTTCACCGAGGTCTGTCTGCGAATTCCCGGCCGGCACAACGTGTTGAACGCGGTTGCGGCGGCGGCGATGTGCCATCACGTCGGGGCGTCGGCAATCGCGATTCGCGAGGGATTGAGCGAATTTCGCGGGACCAAGCGGCGGTTCGAGGTGCTTGGCTCGTGGCGTGGCGTGACGTTGATCGACGATTACGCCCATCACCCGACGGCGGTGACGGCGACACTGCGGACGGCTCGCGAGCAGTTCCCCGGCCAGCGGCTATTGTGTGCGTTTCAGCCGCATCAGGAATCGCGGACACGGGCGTTGCTGGACGACTTCGCTGAGTGCTTCGAAGCGGCGGACGAAGTGTTCCTCGCGCCGATCTTCACGGCTCGCGAGAAGTGCCCGGAAGCGGCCGAGCGAACGAACGCTGAACTCGCTGAGCGGCTCGAAGCTCGTGGCAAATCGGTTCGGTTGGTGTCGTCGCTTGACCGGCTGGCGGACGAACTAGACGATGCCGCCCGACTTGGAGACGTGCTCATCACGATGGGCGCGGGGGACATCAATCGGATTCAGCATGAGCTTACTCGACGCATTCAGCGACATCCTGCAACGTGACAAACCGCTCGCCCCGTTGACGTGGATGAACCTCGGCGGCCCGGCTCAGTTCTTTTTGGAGCCGCGCGATCAGGCCGAATTGCAAAAGGTCGTCGCCTGCTGTCACGAGAATGGTATCCCGATTCATGTGCTCGGCGGCGGTTCGAACCTGCTGGTCCGGGACGAAGGGGTCGCCGGTGCGGTGATCCGGTTGGCCAATGCCAGCTTTGCCGAATCCTCCGTCGATGGTACGACGGTGCGAGTCGGCGCAGGGGCACTGCTGTCTCAGGCGATCTCAGTCAGCGTTCAAGCGGGACTGGCGGGACTCGAAGTCTTGGCCGGCATCCCCGGAACGGTCGGCGGGGCGATCCGAGGCAACGCCGGTGGCCGATCGGGAGAAATTGCCGAAACGTGCCGTTCAGTCACAGCCATGACTCTCAAAGGGGAGATCGTCACAAGATCGGGGGACGACCTGTCGTTTGGCTACCGTTCCAGCAGCATCACCGAGCCGTTCATCCTCGAAGGAACGTTTGAACTTCGGGCCGATGATCCCGAAGAGATCACCAGCCGGATGCGGAAGGTCTGGATCATGAAAAAAGCGACGCAGCCGCTTGCTGATCAATCAGCCGGTTGCATCTTCAAAAACCCTCGCGGTCTGAGCGCTGGAGCCTTGATCGACCAGGCCGGACTGAAGGGAACCCGGCTGGGCGGAGCCGAAATTTCCGACCGCCACGCCAACTTCGTCGTCACGCATGACGGCTGCAAGTCGGACGACGTGCTGCGGCTGATCGACCTGATCCGCTCCAAGATCGCTGATCAATTCGGTGTCGAATTGGATCTTGAGATTCAGGTCTGGTCGCGCGAATGAGTCCTGTGCTAAACGCCCCGTCGCACTCGCTCAATTCGGCACTTTGCGCAAAAGTCATCGCCTGAAGAGGAATTCCTGCGATGCGTCAGGTTTCCTCAATTGTCTCAACTGTTTCTGCCGTTATGGTTCTAGCGGCGATGCTCAGCAACACGTCTTCTTGGCATCCCAGATCAACTCGCCGCTGGACTATCCCCTCACCATCGAAGTTGATCGCCACACCCACTGCCGAAGTGGTCTGGCCTCGAAGCTGACCGGCTCCGAGACCGCAGATTGATCCTCCTCCGGCGGTTCGTGCGTGCACCCATTCCGAACACGGCCTTTGACTCGGCCGCGGTAGGTGTGACATGCGAACCCTTGTAACTTTCGCGCCCGATCAAACGGCCATTGAGCAACTGCCGGAACTCGGCACCTCGGTGACGCAGTGGCATGGCATTGTGTCGAAGAAGGGCTTTGAGCCAGAGAACTCGCCTGAACCCTGGCTGGCTCATTACCCGGATGTCGTTCCAGCGACGCTGAACTATCCTAGTTTTCCGGCTTGGGGATTCCTGACTCAAACAGCAGCGGCTCATCCGCGCCGGATCGCTTGTCAGTATTACAGTCAGCAACTGACGTTCGCAGAGATGGCCGATCAAGCTCGGCGCGTCGCGGCAATGCTCGTGAAGTACGGTCTGCGACCGGGTGACCGCGTTGGCATCTTGATGCCGAACATGCCGGAGTACATCTCGGCCATTAACGGCGTGTGGATGGCCGGAGGCATCGCGGTCGCACTCAGTCCGTTGAGCGTGGCCAATGAAATTGCCAACGTGCTGACCGCGACGGATTGCCGTATCGTGATCACGCTGGATCTGCTCGCCCCGTTGGTCCTCAATGGGAGCTACCAGCCGCGGCATCTTTTCTTCACGACATTGCAAGATCGACTGCCGGGTTGGATGCGATTGGGTTACGCATTTGCTCGGATGCGCCGATTGGGATTCTGGCCAGCGGCGGATGGGCCGAATCAACACGACTTCCATGGCGAATTCGCTTTCTGCCGACCGCTCGCTCAACCGGTCGTGCCGGCGTCCCTTTCCGAGGCGGCCTACATTCTGCCCACGGGGGGGACGACCGGCGCGCCGAAGGCGGTGACGTTGAGCCATCAAAACCTCGTGGCGAATACTTCGCAGTGTGCTGCGTGGGCCAAAGGCGAAATCGAGAGGCCTGTTGGACTGTCCGTCTTGCCGTTCTTCCACAGCTACGGGTTGATCAGCAATTTGTTGTGCGGCACCGCAGTCGCCGCAACGCAGATTCTGTTGCACCGGTTCATTCCGCGAGTGGTTGCCCAACTGCTCGAACAACACAAGCCGACGACCTTCAACGCGGTTCCGGCCATGTTGGCGTCGCTGAATGAAATCTTCCGAACCAAGCCGCTGAAAACACGGAGCCTGAAATTCGTTCAAGTCGGTGGAGCTCCGCTGGCCCCGGCGATCGCCGAGGAATTCGCGCGACACACCGGTGCTCAAGTCGTCGAAGGCTACGGTCTCAGCGAGTGCAGTCCCTGCGTGACCGCTGGGCCACTTGATGGGACGGCCCGGTTGGGCACGATCGGCCTACCGTTACCGGATACCAATGTGAAGATCGTCGATGCCGAAACCGGAGAAGTCACATTGCCCCTCGGCGAGGTCGGAGAGCTCGCCGTTCGGGGCCCCCAAGTCATGCTCGGTTACTGGCAGAACCCGACCGCGACCGCTCAGGTCATCCGCGACGGTTGGCTGTTCACAGGCGACCTGGCGACGATCGACGCTGACGGCTTCGTCAAAATCGTCGATCGCAAGAAAGACCTGATCATTACATCGGGCTTTAACGTCTACCCGTGCGATGTCGAAGCGATCCTGCGTGGCTACCCCGGTGTCGATGACGCCGCCGTCGTCGGAGTCCCACATCACGAGTGTGGAGAGCTGGTCAAGGCGGTGCTCGTCCTGAATCCGTCGGCTCGTTTCGACCGCAAATCCTTTGATGCGTTCTGCAAGGAAAACCTCGCGGCTCACAAACGCCCGAAGCTGGTCGAGGTCATCGTCGGCGATCTGCCACGCAACTTCCTCGGAAAAGTCCTGCGTCGCCAATTGCGTGAACCCGTTTCAACGAACACGTCGCAGGCATCGTCTCATCCCAACGAATCCCTTACTGAACGCCGCGAAGAGGCTCTTGTCGCAGCGCTCCGAGAATGAAAGCGAAACGAGTCGCTCCCATGTTCACGCGAACTTACACCCCGACGACTGGCCAAACTCAAAGCGAACAAACCCGCTGGCTGGATCGCCCTGTTGGTTCGCACGTTGATGGACCTGTTGAGGCCGCCACGCCACACGACGAGTTACACATCGCACTCTCTGATTTGTATTCCCATCAAACCCGCTGGCTCTTCTCGTCGCCGCTGGATCGAATCGAATTGGTCGAACGCTGCATCGCGACGGTGGCCGAGTCCGCTCACAACTGGGTCGATGTTGCCTGCGAGATCAAGCACATCCCGATCAGCAGCCAGTGCCGAGCCGAAGAGATCGTCGCCGGTCCGGTCGTGGCGATGCGCTACCTGCGGCTGATGTTGCGAAACCTGAAGGCTCTCGACAAGTGCGCCCCGACACCACTGCCGGGCCGCATCGTTCAATCCGAAAACGGTCGCTGGCGAGTCCCCGTCATGCCAGTGATGCGCGACCTGTTCGACCCGGTCTGTTTCATGAACTTCAAAGCCAGCGTCTGGTTGAAGTCAGGACTCTGCGACGAAGAGGCCGAAGCCGCGGCACATCCCGTTCAGCACCGCATGCCAACGACCAGTCTGGTTCTCGGGGCCGGCAACGTGACCGGCATTTTCGCAGCGGATGTGCTCGGTAAAATCTTCCAAGAGCAGCACGTCGCGCTGGTCAAAATGCACCCGCTGATGGACCCGCTGCGGCCGGTGATCGAGCAAGCGTTCTCGCCACTGCTTGAAGCGGGCTGTCTGCGAGTCATCTCCGGTGACGCGACGGTCGGTGCGCGAGCGACGCAGCACGATCTCGTCGACACCGTTCACATCACCGGTTCGGTGGCCGCTCACGAGGCGATCATTTGGGGAGCCGACCCCGCTGAACGCGCACGCCGCAAACAAGCCGACGAGCCGCTACTCGACAAGCCGATCACCAGCGAACTGGGGAACGTCTCGCCGTGGATTGTCGTCCCCGGACACTACTCGTCGATGCAGCTCCAAGCGCAGGCCGAGAACGTCGCCGCGTCAATCACGAACAACGGCGGCTTCAATTGCGTCTCGACACGAGCGCTCATTACCTGGAAGCACTGGCCGCAACGCGAAGATTTCTTGTCGCGCCTGCAGGCGATCCTCAGCAAGCTGCCGCGCCGAGTCTCCTATTATCCGGGAGCGCTCGAGCGTTTCGAGCGATTTACTGGGTGTGCGTTCGACGGTGACGAATCGCACGACGGCATGCCCCAGCTTCCGTGGACACTGTTCCGCGACGTCAACCCGACCGAATCGCCGCTGCTCTGCCGCGAGGAATCGTTCGTCCCGGTTTGTGCCGAGATGCCGCTCGACGCCGCCAACGAGTTCGACTTCGTCGGCAAGGCGACCGACTTTGCCAACGATGGCTTGTGGGGCACGCTCTGCGCGACGTTCACAGTTCCGTCGGCGTTTCGCAGTTCGCAGCGTGGCAACGCCGAGCTCAACGCCGCGATCGACCGCATGCGCTACGGCACAGTCTGCATCAATCAATGGCCGGGCATCGCATTCACATTGCTGACACTACCGTGGGGCGGACATCCCAGTGGTTCGATCTTCGATCCGCAGAGTGGACTCGGCTTCGTTCACAACACGTTCGGTCTGCGAGCCGTCGAGAAGACCGTCCTCGAAGGTCCGTTGATGGTCGTCCCAAAACCGATTTGGACTCCGGGTCATCGCCACGCCGAACCAATCGGCTGGAACTTATTCAATCTGTACCACCAACCTACCCTGCGTCACGTCGCCGAGTTGTCGTATTCGGCATTCGTGTCGCTCTTCAAGTAACCCGTCGGATGGAGCCATATCCTTCGGAAAGCACAGCCATGACGCACCTCCAAGACAAACGTGTTCTGATCACCGGCTCTGGACACGGCCTCGGCCGCGAGCTGGCGAAGACGTTCGCCAAAGCCGGCTGCGAGGTCATCGTCACCGATCGCGACGCCGACCGAGTCCAAGACACCGTCAGTATGTTGACCAAGTCCAATCACCGCGCGTTCGGCTACGCGATGGATGTCACCAACCCCGCCAGCGTGCAAGATGTTCACGATCACGTTCTCTCCGAGCACGGCCCGATCTACATCCTGGTCAACAACGCCGGCATCGTTTGCGGTGGCACGTTCGAAAACCTGCCGCTCGAACGCCACAAGGCGATCTACGACGTCAATTGCCTCGGCCCAATCACCGTCACACACACGCTGCTGCCGGAATTGCTCACTCGTCCAGAGTCGCACATCGTCAACATCGCCAGCGCGTCGGCACTTTTGCCACTGCCGTTCGCCGCGACGTACGCTTCCAGCAAATGGGCGGTGCTCGGCTTTTCAGAATCGTTGTGCGAGGAACTGCGGCTGACTGGTCACGAGCACGTTCACGTCACGTCCGTTTGCCCTGGCTACATCTCGACCGGCATGTTCGCCGGCGTGAAGACGCCGTTCCTGATGCCGATGCTCACGCCGCAGATTCTGGCGGAAGAAATCCTTCGTGCGGTGCAGACCAATTGCGAGATCGTACGGACCCCGTGGCAAGTCAAATTTCTGCCGTTGTTGAACGGCGTCGTGCCCCGTCGGATTTTGCGATGGCTCGGCGACAAGCTGGGCGTGCTCGACGGCATGTCGGCGTATCACAACATTGACGCCCCCCCGCGGCTCGCGAATGAACCGCTGCCGATGCCGACACCGGAATCGGTACCCGCACTGCTCAGCGAGTAGGGCAGGCTTTCCAGCCTGACCCGAATTGGCAAACCAGCCTCGATCCTTGATCAGGTCAGCCTGGGAAGCCTGACCTACTTTGGTTGTGGTGCTGTTGCTAGAACTCCGCCATGAACGCCGAACAACTCAAAGCTCGACAGGCTCCGCTCAAAGCCCACTACAAAGAAGAACCTTCGTCCGCGCTGGTCACGATGCACGCGACCGGAACGCTCGGAACCGACAGCGTCACTTGCAATGTGACGACTCCGACTGGCGTCATCGAAGCCGGACTCCATCCGATGGCTGGCGGTGAAGAGCAATGGGCGTGCTCCGGTGACATGCTGCTGCAATCGCTCGTCGCTTGTGCGGGAGTCACCTTGAAGGCAGTCGCCACCGCGCTCGAGATTCCGCTGCGTGGCGGCAAGATCTTCGCCGAAGGAGACATGGATTTCCGTGGCACGCTGGGGGTGAGCAAGGAAACGCCGATCGGTTTCCAGCGTATCTGTCTGAGATTTGAACTCGACTCCGACGCGACTCCCGAACAAAAACAAAAGCTGCTGTCGCTGACCGAGCGATTCTGCGTCATCTACCAAACGCTCAAATTCCCCGCCTCGATCACAAGCGAAATCGCCTGATCTCTACGTTGCCGTCACCACTCCGCGTGACGAGGCCGGGCGACGCGCGATAATTTTGTAGTCCGTCTACCTGGACTCAGGCGTGCTTCGGAATGGTCAGAAACTCCACGTCGCCGGATTCCAAATCGAGCAGTGCGACGGTGAACTCGCTGGTTCGATGCAGTGCTCCGGGATTGATCCGTCGGACAGGTCCGTCTTGCCAGTCGTGACGCAAGTGGGAATGGCCGGACAAGAGAGATACCTCGCACGTCCAGATTTGGGACTTCTGAGCGGCAAGGCGCTAGCCGCCGGTCTCGGCCGCACTGATGGACCGGCGGCTAGCGCCGTACCGCTCAGAAACATCTCACCAATGGCCGTGCGAGGTATCATTCGACCGACATTTCGGCGGCGTCTCATTCGGAACGAAGCCCGGCTGTATTCTGATCGCGGCCATGGACGATCTCGCGACGGGACGATGCTTTTGCAACAATGTCTGTGACCAAAAGCAGTTTGGTCGAAATGCAATCGGAGGTAACGACTGATGATTTCTCCGCTAGACCAATTGGGTCGTCGAGATTGGCTGCGAGTCAGCGCGGCGGGTGTTTGGGGTACGGCTTTGCCTTTGACCTCGAACACGGCCTCCGCCACCTCGTCGGCCACTGGCCGAGCCAAGTCGGTTCTGATCGTGCATCTCAGCGGCGGTCCGAGCCAATTGGATATGCTCGATCCAAAACCGGATGCTCCGGCGGAGATCCGTGGCGAGTTTTCTCCGATCGAAACCGCCGTTCCGGGTGTGCAGGTCTGCGAGCACCTGCCACGACTGGCTCAGCAACTGAAATACTGGTCGGTGCTCCGCTCGTTGGCTCATCTGGAACACAATCATCTGTTGGCGACACACGTCGCACTGACCGGCCGTCCGACACCGATTCCGCGCGGTGGCAGCGATCTGGATCGCGTCGAATCTCGCAATGACTTCCCGAACTTCGCGGGGGCGCTCAGCTACGTCCAGCCCCGCAACGACGGCGTACCGACTGGGGTTACGCTGCCGAATTATTTCATCGAAGGACCGCTCACCTGGCCCGGACAACATGCCGGCTTCCTCGGTCCGAAGCACGATCCATGGCAGATCAACCATGATCCCAACGATCCCAATTTCCGCATCGACTCGTTGAGCCTGCAACCGGGAATCACGTCGCCTCGGCTGCTGTCGCGGCGCGGGCTGTTGGAAACGGTGAATCGCAGTCCGCTGTCGCTCAACGAGGAAGGCCGAGCCAACTCGTTCGCCGAACAGCAACGCTTGGCGTTCTCGTTGCTGACGTCCGATCGAGTCGCTCAAGCGTTCGACATCCAACGCGAAGAGGCTCCCATTCGCGATCGTTACGGCCGGAACAAATTTGGCCAGTCATTGCTGCTCGCGCGACGATTGCTGCAAGCGGGAGTCCCGATCGTGCAGGCCGCGATGGGCATCGTGCAAACGTGGGACACGCATGTGGACAACTGGGGGCGATTGAAGAACACGTTGCTTCCGGAATTGGATCGGGGCCTTGCAGCGCTCATGGATGATTTGTCGTCGATGGGGCTGTTGGACCAAACGCTGGTGCTCGTCATGGGGGAGTTCGGCCGGACGCCACGCATCTCGACGCTCCCCGACCAGACGGTGTCCGGTCGTGACCATTGGGCTCATGTGTACTCGGCACTCGTCGCCGGAGCCGGCGTTCGCGGCGGCCAAGTCGTCGGACAGTCCGACGCCAACGCGGCCTACCCGGTGTCGCGGCCGTGGTCACCGGCCGATGTCTGCACGACCTTGTTCAACGCCCTCGGAGTCGACCACAACGCGGTGCTCATGGACCCGTTGCAGCGGCCAAACCATTTGCTCAACGGCGAGGTGATCGCTCCGCTCTATTCCGGACGAAGCAGTTGATCGTCCTTGACTTGGTCCGCAGGTTCCGCATGACCCACCTTCCAAGACCAACGCTGTCTGCGATCCCGCGTTCCCGCCGCCGTGTGCTGGCCACGATGGCCGGCATGTGCGGACTGTCGCTGCCGAGCTTCTTTCAGATACAACGTGCGACCGCAGAGAGTCATTCGATTCCCGCCAAAGCCAAGTCGTGCATCATCATTTATCTCTGGGGAGGAATCAGTCATCTCGAATCGTTCGATTTGAAGCCCAACGCTTCTGCCGAAGTTCGGGGCGAGTTCTCGCCGATCTCGACGGTCGTGCCGGGTATTCAAATCGGCGAGCACTTGCCGCTGCTGGCGCGCCACATGGACAAGGTGGCAATCGTCCGTTCGATTCATCACGACGACGCGGCTCACGGACGCGGCATGTACTGGAACCTGACCGGGCACAAGCCGCCGCGAGCGGGAAACATTCCGCCACTGCGCGACGATTGGCCGTCGATCGCCGCGGTGATTTCCAAGCTTCGCGCTGCGCCGCCAGGCGTTCCACCCGCCGTGCGATTACCTTACCCGCTGGTCGACAACGGCACTCTGCAAGCCGGCGAATACGGCGGCTGGTTGGGAGTCAAATACGATCCGATCATCATGCGCACTCCCAGCGGCGAGCCATTCGGCGGAGTCTCTCGCACGCTCGGTTCGGAGGTTCTGAATCTCAACGAAGTCGATGTGCCGAGGCTGACTTCGCGACGGCGTTTGCTCGCAGCGCTGCACCCGTTTGGCCAATCGGCCGGCGGCGACGATGGCTTCCAACATTTTCACACGCTCGCGAACGACATTCTGTCCGGATCGGCCGTGAAGCACGCATACGACTTGGAGAAAGAATTGCCAAAAGTGCGCGAGTCCTACGGCCAGCACATCGGCGGTCAGAGTCTTCTGTTGGCCAGACGGCTGACGGAAGCCGGCGTGCCGATCGTCCAAGTCTGCTGCGCCGCCGGTGACTTGAACGGCGCGGCCGGAGACATGTGGGATACGCACGGCGACAACTTCAATCGCCTCAAGAATCGCTTGCTCCCGGTCTTCGATCGCGGCACGTCCGCCCTCTTGCAGGATCTTTCCGAACGAGGCACGCTCGCCGAAACGTTGGTCGTGGTGCTGACGGATTTCGGCCGTACCCCGCGCATCAACGGTGGAGCCGGCCGCGATCATTACCCCGACGCCTACTCCATCGCCTTCGCCGGTGGCGGCATCCACGGAGGCCAAGTTTACGGCAGTACCGACAGCAAGGGAGCGTTTCCGAATACTCTCCCCTGCACTCCTCCCGACGTCCACGCCACGATCTTCCAAGCCCTCGGCATCTCTCCCCGAGCCGAGATCCACGATCATCTCAACCGCTCGTTCCCCATCTGCGATGGCGAAGTGTTGCCGCTGTCGTGACTCCTGGTATCCAATTCGAAAGGCGCGACCAAACCACGATGAACCAATCAAAGCTCAATCGCCGTGAATGGCTGGCGAGCACCGCGGCAACAGCGATTTGGGGTGAAATGGCAACGCACTCGGTCGCGGGTGCTGGTCAACCAAAGATGCCGAAGTCGGTCGCCGCCGTGGTGACAACTTATTCCAAGGGGTCTCACGCCGATGTGTTGATCGGCAAAGTCCTCGAAGGCTGGCAGCAGAATGGCGGCTCTGGGCCGGCTCTGAAACTCGCATCGTTGTACATCGAACAAGTCGGCAACACGGACATTGGCCGCGCAATGGCGACGAAGTACGACGTACCAATCTTCGAAACGATCGAGAAAGCCGTCACCGTTGGTGGCGATTGCATTCTGGTCGATGGGGTGATCAGCATTGGCGAGCATGGCAACTATCCATCGAACGAAAAGGGGCAGATCCTGTATCCGCGCCGCCGCTTCTTCGAGGCGATCACCGACACCTTCAAAAAGTACGGCCGTGTCGTGCCGGTCTTCAACGACAAACACCTGGGGCCTCAATGGGACGACGCGAAGTGGATGTATGACCGAGCGAAACAAATGAGAGTCCCGTTCATGGCTGGCTCGTCGCTGGCAGTCACCTACCGCGATCCCGACCTGACGGTGCCGATGGATTGCGAGATCGAGGCAGCCGTCGGCATTGGCTACTCGCACCTGGATATCTACGGATTCCACGCGCTGGACAGCTACCAGTGTCTTGTCGAACGGCGGCGTGGGGCCGAGACCGGCGTGAAATGGGTGCAATGCCTGCAAGGGGACGCGATGTGGAGGCCTTTGGATGACGGCATGATCTCGAAAAAGACGTTCGACGCCGCGCTCGCGCGGGTCTGCAATCAGCCGGACCAAATTCGCGGAAACAAGGAGTCGGCCCTGTATCTGTTTCAATACCTCGATGGCCTGCTCGGAGCCGTCTTCATGCTGCCCGGCATTGCCGGTGGAACATCGGCCGCACTGACACTCAAAGGGGAGCTGAAACCGTTGGCCACTCGATTCGAAGAGAGGCTGACGCCCCGCCATCCCCACTTCGCGTATTTGCTGAAAGGGATCGAGCGAATGATTCACACAGGCCAGCCAAGCTATCCCGTCGAACGAACTCTGCTGAGCAGCGGCATTCTCGACCGAGCGCTCACGTCACGAATCCAGAGTCACGAGAAGTTGATGACTCCCGAGCTGGCGATTCATTACGAACCCGTCGACTATCCGTATGCGCCGAAGCCCGGCCTGGACTCCGATCCGTAGCCCAGTTGCGTTATACACCACATGGCCTCGAATGAGATGTTTTTCGGCGAGCGGCAGGGCGTCAGCCCTCCGAGTGTTTCCTTCTGGCACCGACCAGCCGGCGACAGAACTCTTCGGGAAGCAATGCCCGCTCGCCCGGCGTCTGATCGAACGAGGTGTGCGGATCGTGCAACTCTTCGACGCGCCGCAGAACAACGCCTGGGATCATCACGGCGGACTGCGCGAAAATCTTCCAAAGTGCTGCCAAGCGGTGGATCAGCCGATCGCCGCGCTGCTGACCGATTTGAAGTCACGCGGCCTGCTCGAAGACACGCTGGTGCTGTGGGGCGGCGAGTTTGGTCGCCCCCCGACCGCCGAAGGAACCAACGACCGCGAGCATCATCCGTTCGGCTTCACAATGTGGTTGGCGGGCGGCGGCATTCGCGGCGGCATGGTCCACGGAGCGACCGACGAATTCGGCTGGCACTCGGTCCAAGACAAGGTCCACGACCTGCACGCCACAATCCTGCATCAAATTCGCGGGATGCAAACCTCGCTCTCGTCTCTTAGAATCCTCCCGTGAACCGAAACCTGATTCCTCAACCTTTCGATCCTCAAAATCAATCTGCCATGACTGACCGCCGAAACCTGTTCAATAAGATCTGGGACTTGCACACCGTGGGGACTCTGCCGTCGGGGCAGACGCAGCTTTTCATCGGGCGGCATTTGATTCACGAAGTGACCAGCCCGCAGGCGTTCGAGATGCTTCGCGACCGCAATCTCACGGTCTTGCACCCGGAACTGACGCTGGCGACGGTCGATCACATCATCCCGACCGACAATCAGGCTCGGCCGTTTCTCGACGTGTTGGCCGAGGAGATGATGTCGGCGATCGAAAAGAACTGCCGCGAGTTCGGCGTCACACTGCTGAACCTCAACGACAAGCGGCAGGGGATCGTCCATGTCGTCGGGCCGGAGCAAGGGCTGACGCTGCCCGGCCTCACGCTGGCCTGCGGTGACAGTCACACCAGCACTCACGGAGCGTTCGGCTGCATCGCGTTCGGTATCGGCACGAGTCAGGTCGCGTATGTGTTGGCGACGCAGACGCTCGCGATGGGTCGCCCGAAGGTGCGTCGCATTGAGGTCAATGGGACGCTCGGCAAGGGGGTCTTCGCGAAGGACGTGACGCTGCACGTCATCCGTAAGCTGGGAGTGCAAGGGGGAGTCGGCTACGCCTACGAGTACGCGGGCGAGGTCTTCGATCGCATGTCGATGGAAGAACGGATGACCGTCTGCAATATGAGCATCGAAGGGGGTGCTCGGTGCGGCTATGTGAACCCGGATCAGACGACCGTCGACTACTTGCGAGGCCGACCGCTCGCTCCGCAAGGTGCCGAGTTCGACAAGGCGGCCGCGTGGTGGCTGAGCCTCGCATCTGGCCAGGATGCCGAATTCGATGACGTCGTGAAGTTCAACGCGGCGGACATCGAGCCGACCGTGACTTGGGGAATCACACCGGCACAGTCGCTGGGAGTCAGCGAGGAGATTCCGACCGTCGCCAGTTATCCGTCGACCGAGCACACGCTGATCCGTGAGGCGTTGCAGTTCATGGATCTCAAGGAAGGGCAGCCGATCAAAGGGACGAAGATCGATGTGGCGTTCATCGGCAGTTGCACAAACTCGCGGATCAGCGACCTGCGTGAGGCGGCTGCCGTCGCGAAAGGTCGGCACGTCGCACCAAACGTCCGAGCGTTGGTCGTCCCCGGTTCGCAGCTTGTTCGCGAGCAAGCCCAGCGCGAGGGACTTGACCGCATCTTCACCGAGGCGGGTTTCGATTGGCGCGAAGCGGGCTGCTCGATGTGCCTCGCGATGAACCCGGACAAGCTGCAAGGCAACGAAATCTGTGCATCTTCGAGCAACCGCAATTTCAAAGGCCGACAGGGGAGCCCGACCGGCCGCACGTTGCTAATGAGCCCCGCGATGGTCGCCGCCGCCGCAGTCAACGGTTGCGTCAGCGACGTGAGAGAGATCGCATCCACGAAGTAACCCGAAGAGGTTGTGATTTTTTATCAAGCGGCCTACTCGGAAGAAATTGATCGCGCTATAAGTGTCGCATGAATGAATCCGCTTTACCAAATGACGTGTCCACTTTACCAAATGACGTTTCCGTGGTTCGAGTTCG
>SYJG01000475.1 GCA_005798445.1 Planctomyces sp. | reverse complement strand
CCTTCAAAATCGCGAATTGCCGCTCCGACACCACCACCTTCGCCGCCTTCCCTGGCATGACACACCTCCTTGACCAAGTCCGCAGAGTTGAGTCAAAAATGGCGTCTGGTGGTAGATCAACTTTCGATGGCGGCACTAGGGTGAGATTCCCGCCGATAAGAGGGTTTCAGAATACAGTCTGGTGTGGGGAATTCTAGCCGATTCTACCCGGCACGACGGGATCACCGAAAATGGAGACCACAGACTGGGAATTGCTTAAACTTGGGACTGGATTGGCGACAGCCCCGGCTCTTGGTCCTCAGGGACAATGACGAATGCTCCGACGAGTTCCGGAGGACACCGCTTGGGAAGCCGTTTCGGCCAACTGATGAAAGCCCAAGTGGTCGCCGCCTTGGCGAGCAGGAGGTTGTCTCGTATCCGAACGACCTGGTACTTCCGCATGGTAGTGAATTTTCCAAAACTGCTGACCCAAGTCACAACTTTGACTTCTTCGCCAACAAATGCCGGTTGCAGGTATTCAATCTGGTGAGCCCGCACGACGAAGACCGCGCCGGTCGCGAGATAGCGTTCCTTTGGCCAACCTTGCGCTACCGAATGGTCGACCGCTGCGTTTTGTAGCCACCGCAAATACTCCACATTGTTGACGTGCCCTTGATCGTCGATCTCGTGCGGCTGAACGGTATGGCGGAATTCAAAAATGACCGGCATGATTGGTCTCGGCAGCGAAGATTGTCTCAACTCTCGGCAACATAGGCTTGGCGCTGCCAGGCGGACAACGACGGAGGACCGTTTGACGGTCTCCTAGGTCACCGGTATCCTCTCGCCCCTTCCGCTCGGCTCAGGGTGAGTCAGGTGTGGGGGATTTACCCTTTTTTTCTTCAAGCTTTCGAACGCCTTCCTCGCGAAGGTGTGCCTCACGCAACCGCGACCATCGGCTGGATCGACCGCCGATTTCCTCGCCGCGAGAGGTGGAAAGGAGCGACTCAGCGTGTCGAACATTGTTGTCAAAGACATTTTGGAAGCTGGCGTCCACTTCGGCCACAAGACCAGCAAGTGGAACCCGAAAATGCGGCCGTACATTTACGGCAAGCGAAATCAGATTCACATCATCGATATCAAGGAGACCGTGCGCGGTCTCCTGCGAGCCAAGAAGTACCTCGAAAAAGTCTCTTCGCAAGGCAGTCTGGTGCTGTTCGTCGGGACGAAGCGGCAGGCTCAGAACCCGGTCATCGAAGCAGCGAATGCCTGCGGGATGCCGTTCGTTTCCGAACGTTGGCTGGGCGGTACGTTCACGAACTTCCGCACGATTCGCAGCCGGCTCAAGCGACTGGAGGAATTGGAAGGACTCGTCGCCAGCGGCGAGATCAACACCTATTCGAAGAAGATGCAATCCACGCTCGGTCGTGAGCGCGAGAAGATCTTTCGAAATCTGAACGGCATCCGCACGCTCAACCGCATGCCCGAAGCGGTCATCGTCATCGACCCGATGAAGGAACACAATTGCGTCGATGAGTGCCGGATTATGGGGATCAAGGTCGTGGCGCTGATCGATACCGACAGCAATCCGGACAAAGTCGATCTGCCGATTCCGGGTAACGACGACAGCATCCGCTCGATTCGCTTGATGCTCACACATCTCGCCGAAGCCGTGCTGGCTGGCAAGGGTCCAACTGCGACTCAGGACAAGGACGCCGTCGCGGCCGACGAGCCGAAGGCCGTGCCGTCGTTGGCCTGAGTTGGCTCATGTCGGTCGCGTTGAAATATCCACAGGCGAGCCGGTGGGCGTCAGCCCAATGGCAATGACTTTCCCCATCAGTCGGAACGCGCTAGCGTCCGGTTGCATTGATCCTTCACAAATCGGTCGCTAGCGCGATCCGGCTGATTTGAATTCGCTCGCTCAATATTATTTTGGAGAAGACACATGGCTGAAATTACTGCTGCTGCCGTCAAGGCGCTGCGCGAACTGACCAATCTGCCGCTGATGGACTGTAAGCAGGCACTCACCGAAGCTGACGGCGATCAATCCAAGGCCGTTGAGGTTTTGAAGACCAAGTTCAAAAAAGTGATGCTCAAGCGCGCCGACAATGCGACCTCAGAAGGCAAGATCTTAATCGAGTCCAAGCCGGATGGCTCGGAAGCCGCGATGATCGAACTCCAGTGTGAATCAGCTCCCGTAGCGGGTGCGGAGTCGTTCCTCGCGCTGGCTCGGCAATGTGCTCAGCAGTTGCTCAACGGACCCGGTGCGGATTCGCCGGAAGCGCTGTTGGCTCAGTCTGCACCAGAGGTTCCGGGCAAGACTCTGAATCAAGTTTATGAGGACGTGGTCAACTCGATCCGCGAGAAGATCGTATTGGCTCGCGTCGCGCGCGTGAAAGGGCCCGTTGGCGGCTACGTTCACCACGACGGCAAGCAGGGGGTGCTGTTCCAAGCAGAAGGTGCGAATCTGACTGCTCCGGTCCTGCGCGACGTCGCGATGCACATCGCCGCGCTCAAGCCGGCCTGCACCCTGCCGGAACAACTCCCCGCCGACGCGGTCAACGCCGAGCGTGATCGCTTGCGAGCCGAAGCCAAGAAGACCGGCAAGCCCGACAACATCGTTGAGAAAATCGTGGATGGTCAGTTGGGTGTGTTCTACTCCGAGCAAGGTGTGCTCGTCGCACAGCCGTTCGCGAAAGATGATTCCAAGAAAGTCAGCCAAGCTCTCGCCGAAGCCGGCCTGAAAGCCGTTAACTTTACCCGCTGGGTGCTGGGCCGCTAGTTGTTCGTCGTTCTGATTTGACGAGGATCGAACGAGGGGCGACACCGCCCCTCGGTTCGTTTCGGACGAGGATTGCAAATTGCAAATTGAAAGTTGCAAATTGCAAATTGAACTGCGACAGCGCCGGACGGTTCGTCGCTGATTCGCCGAGTTTGTGGCTCGTCAAATTTGCAATTTGCAATTTGCAATTTGCAATTTTCCATCGCACTGCAATTTGCAATCGAGGCCAGCATGTCCGACCGTCCCAAGCGCATCCTGTTGAAGATCAGCGGCCAAAGTTTCTGCCGGCCCGGCGAGACCGGGATTCACATGGAAGAGATCACGAGCATCTGCGACCAGATCAAGCGAGTCGTCGATCAAGGTGTGCAGCTTGCGATTGTTTGCGGTGGTGGAAACATTCTCCGAGGCAAAGAGTTTGCCGCCGTGAGTGCCTCGATCAAAACACCGACTGCGCACTACATGGGAATGCTGGCTACCGTCATCAATGGGCTCGCGCTGCAAGACGCTCTGGAAAACGCCGGCGTGCAGACGCGTCTGCAAACAGCAATTCAAATGGAAAAGGTCGCCGAGCCGTTCATTCGTCGCCGCTGCATTCGCCATCTCGAAAAAAAACGAGTCGTCATCCTGGCCGCCGGCACCGGCAGCCCGTTTGTGACCACTGACACCGCCGCCGCACTGCGTGCTCGTGAAATCGAAGCGGACGTGCTGCTCAAAGCGACCAAGGTGGACGGCATCTACTCCGAAGATCCGGAGAAGAACCCACACGCCGTCCGCTACTCCGAGATTTCCTACCAGGACTTTCTGCGGCAAAACTTGAAGGTGATGGACGCTCAAGCGATTCATCACTGCATGGAGCACAACATTCCGATCGTCGTGTTCAACTACAAAAAACTCGGCAACATCGAACGCGCCGCGGCGGGCGAGCGTGTAGGCACGCGCGTGCTGCCTGCCGCGGAGATCACCAAAGCCTGACACGCCTGCCATGCCATTTCCGCAACACCAAATCCTGATGGGCGTCGGCATTGTCTGGATCTGCTTGACCGGCTTGGCGAGATACCGTTGGCTGATGACCAAGACCCACAAGGGGCAGGCGTTGGTCAATCGTTGCGGCGAGACAACCGCAAGAATCGTGATTTGGTTGCTCTGCGTGTTGGGAATGACTTTCGGCTCACTGCTGGCGTGCGGCATTGTGAGGCCGATCGCGTGGTAGCCGCTGGGCCAGTCGCACGAACGCGACGCGTGTCGCCACCGACTGAAATCCGAGCGACTCGTACAGAGAAATCGCTGGGACATTGCGAACGTCGGCAACGATCAACAATCGTTCGAGCTGCGCGTCACGAGCGGCGTCCAGCGCATCGAGCAGCATCGCTCGCCCGACGCCGCGACCGCGAGCCGATTCCACCACGCCCAGATACAACACCTCCCACGCTTGTTGCTCGGGACGATCCGCCATCAGCAGGATTCCGACATCCGCTCCCGGCTGGCGGTACAACCGCCACATGTCCGGGTTGAAAGAGCCAGCCGCTGCGTGATTTTTCAACGACTGCCGACCGTCACGCGCGCCGTTCAACTCCGGACAGTCGAGCGAACCGCGATATGTCGCCTCCAAAACGTTGACGAACGCGAGCCGATTGCGCGAGCCACGATACGGCTCGTAACTCAATGACGACAGCTTCATTTGTTTTGCCCACGACGACGAAGTTCCGGTCAACGGACGCTCGAAGAACTGCAACTCCGTCATCCGCGCGAAGCCGTTGCGTTGCATCGCCGCGTGCTCGCGCGATTGATTCGGTTCCAACAAGGCTTGGCCGATCCACGCACCTGCAGCATCGAGTCGCCTTGCCGTCTCAATCAGCAATTCATCCTCGATGACCTCGCCAGCGGGACCACCCGTCGTCTTGAGCACCGAAACATCGACGAGCGGCGGCCACACCATGCCGACATCGTCGTCGCGGAGAATCGTCAATTGGACACCGACCGGTTGCTCGTCGAATTCCGTCAGCAACAAGTTCTCCGGATCGAACTCGTCGTCTTCGATCTCTTGCCGAACTTCCGCGATTCGCTGAGTTCGCATGTCGGCGGGCAAGTCGGAAAACAACATCTCCAACGCAGGCTGAAGACGCTCGCCAGTCGCAGACACGATGCGAAGCATGGCCGAATTTCGCTAGTGATGCCGACAACATCCCGGACCACAACTGTGGACACTCGGAGGCGGACAGGACGACCCGATCACCGGCAACGATTTTGAACCGCTGGACCGCACGGCCGGGGCGCTCAACAACTTGCGAATGTCCGACGTGCCGCAGGTCGGACAAGCTGGAGTTTCGTTGGCACGCACCAACTCCTCAAACGTCTGATCACAGGACGGGCATTCAAACTCAAACATCGGCATGGCGGAGGAAACTCCTGCGTGAGGCGAACTGGTCACGGTCAAGGAGCAGGATTCTAGGGACGGCTGGTGCGGACTTCATCTAGCCGAGGGCGTGGAGGAGTCCTGTCACGAAGATCGGCTGGCGAAGAAACCATTGTGCCGCCAGAGACACTTCCGGTTTGTGGCTGCGATGCAACGGGAATGGAACTCTCCTGGCTGAAGACGAAAACCAGCACACAAGCCGCGGTCACGGCCAGACCGGCAAACCAACCATTGAACTCGCCACGCGGAGAATCCAATTCTCGTTCCCGCAACCGGTTGGACAACTTGGGCCAGACGCTGTCGGACTTCGGATGAGTCTCCTGGGTTCGGCTGCGCTGCAACACCGCGAAACCGTGTTGCTGTTGCTCCCAGGTTGTCTGGCAGTTCGCACAAGCCTGAAGATGGCCCTGTAACTCTTGGCTTTCAACTGGAGAGAGGTCTTCTCCCACGGCCAAAGCCATCTGACGTTGAGCAGTCTTGCACTTCATTGTTCGCTCTCCGCACTTTCCGACGGGGTGAAATTCTCTGGCAGCACAGTTCCATGCCGCTTGCCCCAGTAATACTGAAACCGATGACGGGCCTCCGCCAGTCGCCAACGAATCGTTGCCTCTTTGCGATGCAGGACCGCCGCAATCTCCGAAGTGGAGAAATTCTCCAGATCGCGCAGCGTCAGCACCATACGGTACTTCTCTGGGATCATCTGCAAAACCCTTTGGACTTCTTGTTGCAAATCCAGAGCTTTGCGGGGATCGGCCACGGGAGGATCGGGAATTTTCTCCTTCCACCGATCGGTGAACAGCGACCAGCGGCCACGACGTTTTTTTCGGCGGAGATAATCCAGCGTCAGATTCACGCCAATCCGAAACAGCCACGGACCAAATCGTCGGGATGAGTCGAACTGTTCCAGACGGTCGTAAACCTTCAGGAAGGTCTCCTGAGCCAGATCCTCCGCCGTCTCCATACTGTGAACGAACCGGTAAATCACACGAATCAGCCGTTGTTCGTACCGCAACACGAGTTCGCCGTAGGCCGCCTGGTCACCGCGACGTGAAGCCTCCACCAGTCGAGCGTCACTGGATCCGCTCGGCTCGTGCAGGCTTTCGTCGATCTGCGACTGTGGCTCCAAGATGCTCATCATTTGGCAAGTCCCCGGAAGTGACGCCATTTACGGCCAACGGCCTCGCCGCGTTGGAGAGTTTTCGCCGCGAGACGGCACTTCTCGCCTCGCCACTGCCAGACCGGCGTATTGTTGCGAGTCGCTACCCTCCCTGCACTGGCGTCGCGACCGCTAACACCAGCACGACGCGCTAGCGAGTGGCTGTTTTATGAACCACTCGCTGGTGCGTCGTGCTGGAGGCGTCAGAACACTTTTTGAAAATTGAATCAGTGACCTGCCGGGGCAACGTTGTACTCACTACAAAATCTCGCGTGATTGGTGCATTTTCTTCGTGACCCCCGGAGACTTTCAAAATGAGTTCGAACCTGTGTTTGTACGAGCGACTCGGCGGCGTGTACGCGATTGCGGCCGTCGTCGACGATTTCATCGACCGGATCATGGAAGACTCGCGGTTGAACGCGAATCCGAAAGTGGACGAGGCTCACCACCGTGTCTCGAAAGCCGGATTCAAGTACCTCGTCACCGAGCAAGTCTGCTGGGCCGCCGGAGGCCCACAGCGCTACACCGGCCGCTCGATGCGCGACTCGCACGTCCATCTCGACATCACCGAGTTCGAGTGGCAATCATTCCTTGATGACCTGCGGCAGACCTTTGACAAGTTCGAGGTTCCTGCTGCCGAACGCGCCGAACTCCTGGCGATCGTCGAAAGCACCAAGTCAGATGTTGTGATGCCGGACAAGTAGACCGGACGCCCACGTCCGGTCAGGCCGATTGCTCAGACATCGACGTCTGGGCGACTAGGATTCTGATCCATGCCAGACGAATCGGAAATCTCCTCGGTCTGCCAGACCATCGGCGAGGCCGGAATTGGTCGAGTCGTCACGGGGTTCTATCGCCAAGTTCCTGACGATGACGTGCTCGGTCCCATGTACCCGCCTCAAGACTTGGCCGAAGCGGAATCGCGCCTGCGGGATTTTCTGATCTTTCGATTTGGGGGCTCAGACCGATACATCCAGCAACGCGGACACCCGCGCTTGCGAATCAGGCACGCTCCGTTCGAACTCACGCAACAGGCTCGTGACCGTTGGGTCGCACTAATGGATCAGGCGTTGTCTGAAGCTGACCTGCCACCAACGATCGAGACCATCATGCGCGAGTTCCTGCATCAGACAGCGACATTTCTGATCAACTCGTAGGTCAGCCATTCCAGACTGACCCGATCAACAGTTGACTTCGTTTGCCAATTTGGGGCAGCCTGGAAAGGCTGGCCTACTTTTTCACTGGCTGCATCACGAATCGAAAGGATCTTGGCTTCGCGATCAAGCGCTGCAACTCGTCGATCCGGTCGTTGGTCGTCTGATCCGCCGTCGCTAGCTCGTCAACCAAAGGATTGATCGAGAGATGCAGCCTTTCCCCAGGAGGTTCCCCACCGTCAGCTCACTGCGAGCATCTGTCAGATGAACCAGCGCACCCTCGCGGCTATTCTCCGTTCGGTGCCGCATTTGGAACATCACCTCAATCCCAGTAAAGAAGACACTTCTCACTGAAGCCGACAATCCCATCAGTCCGGTTCGGTGTTAAAACCAGCAACAAACCGGACGCTAGTGCCGCCATCGAAAGTTGATCTACCAGCAGACGCCATTTTTGACTCAACTCTGCGGACTTGGTCAAGGAGGTGTGTCATGCCAGGGAAGGCGGCGAAGGTGGTGGTGTCGGAGCGGCAATTCGCGATTTTGAAGG
>SYJG01000474.1 GCA_005798445.1 Planctomyces sp. | reverse complement strand
GACGATCCAGAACTGGTCGAACAACGTTTTCAACCTCGTCACCAAACGAGCGATGGCTTACGGCGACTCGCTGATGGAGTGGGTAGACGGCAACCTCGGCTCCAAGCTGACGATGAAGTACCCTGCCATCTATCTGATGGAACCAGGCGCTCGCGGCGAGACGTTGTCGATCGCGTTCGCGAACAACGGCCAGCATCAAGACGCTGGAGCAAAAATGGTTCACTGTGCTCCGAACACGTCGAGCCGGATCATTTCGAAGAGCATCAGCAAAGGTGGCGGCCGAGCCAGCTATCGTGGCCTGGTGAAAGTCGAAAAAGACGCGGCCAACTGCAAGAGCAACGTCGTCTGCGACGCCTTGATCCTGGACAGCCAAAGCCGCAGCGACACCTACCCATACATCGAAGCCGAGCACGATCAAATCGCCCTCGAACACGAAGCCAGTGTCTCGAAGATCGCCGAAGAGCAACTCTTCTACCTGATGAGCCGCGGCATGACCGAAGCGGAAGCCTCGGCCATGATCGTGACCGGCTTCATCGAACCGCTCGTGAAGGAGTTGCCAATGGAATACGCCGTCGAAATGAACCGCCTCATCGAACTGCAAATGGAAGGCAGTGTGGGGTAGCAGGGACATGTACGTCACCGCCGAAATCATCCGCGAGGTCGAACAGCGCTACGGCACTCCGGTTGAAATCGCGCGACAGTATGAAATGACTCCCGAACAACTCGACATCGTGCGGTTGGGGCAGAAGCATGGACGCTGCCACGACGTGACGCTCGTGATTGTCGATGACGAGCGAAACATCGTGGTGATTCGCAAGCCGAGTTATCCGCTCGGCGCGTATCGCACGCCGTCGGGAGGCGTCGAACTGGGCGAGTCGTTTGACGACGGAGCGATTCGAGAAGCGAAAGAAGAAACCGGTTTAGACATCGTTTTGGAGAAATACCTGATCCGAGCCAACGTCCGATTCCGCTGTGGCTCCAAAGTGATCGACTGGACGACTCACGTCCTGCAAGCCCGCTCGACCGGCGGGACGTTGCAGCCAATCGACACCAAGGAGATCGTCGAGGCCCGTAAAGCGAGTATCCCCGAAATCACCGGCACGATCCGCGAAGCGTTAATCGCGACTGGTTCTCCGGGACTGAGGTATCGAGCAGAGTTGGATGGACTGGCAATTGAATTGATTGAGAAAGGAAGTTCGTAGTTCCGCCTTCAGGCGGCCATCAATGACATAACATCCGGCGAAACTGAAATGCTAAGTTCGCACGCAAAAAGATTGTCCGAACTCTCGACTCGGCAAATTGTCGGGACAAATTTGTTCGCTGTTGGAGTTGTCACGGTCTTTATTGCAGTGGCGATACTGCGTGGACTCCGACTTGCAACTGTCCTTTACTCGCTCTTTGCTGTGTTTACGGTCCTTCGGATTCTTTGGATATCAGTTCGTGAGTTGATGCAACGACGCAACGGGCAAGAAGCAAAACAAAATGACAACGACGACTACGTTTGAAGCAGTAACCGGCTTTAGCCGCACAGCGTTTGAAGCGTTTCTCGATTCGCGGAATGAACCCGATTGGATCGTGGACACGCGGCGCAAGGCGTATGAGCAGTATCAAGATCACCTCGCCGTGCCGCTAGACCCGGAGGAATGGAAGCGGGTCGAAACACGCACGTTTCGGCCTGACCAGTTTCACGTCCGCTCCGAGCCGTCCGAGTCGGCGACGTTCGGCTCACTGATGCAGGATCGGGCGGAGTTCGCCGGGATGGTGACTCACGTCGATGGGCACACGACGCGGGCGACGCTCGATGAGAATTATGCCAAGCAAGGCGTACTGTTCGGCGACCTGAGCACGCTGCTGGTGGAACATCGCGAGAAGCTCGAACCGTACTTTGGCAAGCGCGGCGTGCAGGCGCGGCGAGATCGGTTCGCAAGTTGGCACGCAGCGTTTTGGACTGGTGGGACAGTGCTGTTCGTGCCGCGAGGCGTGTCGATCAATGAACCGCTCAACAGTTTGATCGGCCTGAGCGCGGCCGGGGCGGCGGACTTCAGTCATACGCTTGTCATCTTGGAGGACGGAGCGAGTGCCACGTTGCTGGAAGAAACTTCTTCAGCGACGGCGGACGCGGCTGGGCTGCATGTCGGAGCGGTGGAGTTGATCCTCGGCAAAGAAGCGAGACTGCGGTACGTCCAATTGCAGAACTGGAACGACAAGACATGGCACTTCGCGCATCAGGCGGGGCGAGTCGAATCGAATGGCATGTTGCAGTGGACGGTCGGCGGCCTGGGAGCCAAGCTGGCTCATATTCATCAGGACGTGCATCTCGATGGACGCGGAGCCGAGGCCGAAGTCAACGGCGTGACGTTCGCGACGAACCGGCAAGTCCTGTCGTACTACACGCAGCAGTGGCACAACGCGCCGGATACACGCAGCGATCTGCTCTACAAAGACGTGATCCGCGACCGCGCTCGCGTCGTCTGGCGAGGCATGATCAAGGTCGCCCCGGAAGCACAGAAGACCGACGGCTATCAACGCAACGACGCGCTGATGCTGTCGGACGCCTGCCGAGTCGATGCGATCCCCGGTCTCGAAATCGAAGCCGACGATGTCCGCTGCACTCACGGAGCCACCGCTGGCCAAGTCGATCGCGAGCAAGTTTTCTACTGCATGGCTCGCGGCCTGTCCGAGTTTGAAGCAATGCACGTCATCGTCCAAGGCTTCTTGCAAATCGTGTCCGATCGCATTCCGGTCGAGTTGGTTCGCGAGACGTTGAATCAAGCGGTCGAACGGAAATTGGGAATTGGCTGATGTCCCCGCAAGAAAATAATTCGCATCCCAAATTGTCGCCGAAGATGTGGATCGTCATCGGCCTATTGTGCTATTTGATTCCAATAGTCGTTTTGTGGTTTGAACACGACATGTTTGGTTCGTGGCCCCTAGCTCAGTTTCTTGGCCCAGAAGGGCTGCAGATCGTTCGATTCGTCTATTATCCAATCCTCCGATTGATCTCCTAATGAGAGCCACCCTCTAACCCATTGGTGGGCCGCCCGATGGTTGGCCCACCCTACGAGTGCCACGAATCATGTCCACGTTTGAACGAGTTGCCGCTGTTACCGAAATTCCACCGAACGGACGGAAGTCGATTGTTGTGGATGATGTGCCGGCGTTGCTGGTACGGATTGGCAATGAATTCTTTGCCGTCGAAGATGTTTGCTCGCACGACGGACAGCCGTTGACGGATGGGCCGGTGGCCGATGGGGCGATCACTTGTCCGCGACACGGAGCAAGATTCGATTTGAAAACCGGCAGTGCGTTGTGCATGCCGGCGACGCGAGCGATCCCGACGTTTGCGGTGCAGGTGCGGGATGGCGAAGTCTTTGTCGGCCCGGCTGGTGCGGAGTTGCCGCCGGCAGCGGTGGCCGTGACATCCACTGCGGCTCCGCCTGTCGTGACGGCTGACATCCCTGTCGTCTCGGCGATGGTGTCCAGCGGCGATCATGTGCCGACTCCGGAGCCGGGTGCGGATGATGACATCCGGTTGATCGAGGCACTCAAACAGGTGATCGACCCGGAGTTGATGGTCAACATTGTTGACCTCGGTTTGGTTTATTCGGTCAATCGGGACGACAAGAAAATCTACGTCGAGATGACGCTGACGAGTCCCGCTTGTCCGGCGGGGCCGCAGATCGTGCAGCAGTCGAAGATGGCGCTGGAGCGACTGCGAGACGTGGATGAGGCGGAGATTAAGCTGGTCATGTCTCCTCCGTGGACGCCGGATCGGATGACCGATGAGGCGAAGGACATGCTGGGGATTTTCTAGCCGTAGGTCAGGCTTTCAGCCTGACTCAATGAGACCACATCGCGTCGATGGCCGTTCGGGTCAGCCTGGAAAGGCTGACCTACAGTAGTCGCGTGACGAGCGCGGTCCAACCGGTTTGGTGGGAAGCTCCGCAGCCTCGACCGGTGTCGCCGTGGAAGTACTCGTAGAACAGGACGAGATCACGCCAGTTTGGATCGTTGGCGTAGCGAGAGTCTTCGCCGTGACACGCTCGGCGACCGGCCTCGTCGGGAAGAAATAAGTTCGCAAGCCGGCGTGACAGTTCGGCGGCGACTTCTTTGAGAGTCATCCACTTGCCAGAGTTCGTTGGGCATTCGACTTGGAATTCGTCACCGTAGAAGTGGTGATAGCGTTCGAGAGCTTCGATCAGCAGATAATTGACCGGGAACCAAATCGGGCCGCGCCAATTAGAATTGCCTCCGAACATGCCGGTGTTGGATTCGCCGGGAACGTAATCGACTCGCAGTTCCTGGTCGCCGTTGCCGAACATGAACGGGGCGGTGGCGTGCGCTTTCGACAAGGCTCGCAGCCCGAACGGCGAGAGGAATTCGTTCTCGTCGAGCACTCGTTCCAGTACACGCTGCAATCGCTCGCGCGATGGGATCGCCAGCAGCAGGTGATCGGGGCGTTTTCCATTCGCGACGCGGTCGCGTTCGCAAATCGTGATTTGTCGTGAGAGGTCTTGGCGGTTATGCAGGAACCAGTTCATCCGTTTCTTGAAACCCGGCAAGCGGTCGAGAGTGTGCGGGTCAAGAATTTCGACGGCGAATAGCGGGATGATTCCAACCACCGAACGAATCCGCAGCGGTTGGCCACTCCCCTCCATCTTGAGTTGGTCGTAGTAAAAGCCATCGGTCTCGTCCCACAGGCCGCTGCCGCCGAGCGTGTTCATCGCATCGGCGATCGCGACGAAGTGCTCAAAAAACTTTGAGGCGATATCCTCGTAGCTGGGGTCTTCGGACGCCAACTCCAACGCGATCGCCAGCATCGTCGAGCAGAAGAAAGCCATCCACGCTGTGCCGTCCGCTTGCTCCAGACGACCTCCGGCCGGGAGCGGTTGCGAGCGGTCGAACACGCCGATGTTGTCGAGGCCGAGGAATCCACCGCCGAACAGGTTGTTCCCTTCGATGTCTTTGCGGTTCACCCACCAGGTGAAGTTGAGCAGCAGTTTTTGAAACGCTCGCGCGAGAAACATCCGGTCGCGTTGACCGCGAGGGCCGGTCTGCTTGTAGACGCGCCAGCAGGCCCACGCATGGACCGGCGGGTTGACGTCGCTGAATCCGAACTCATAGGCCGGCAACTGGCCGTTCGGGTGCATGTACCACTCGCGCAGGAATAACAGCAGTTGCTGCTTGGCGAATTCGCCGTCCACCTGAGCGAACGGAATCATGTGAAACGCCAAGTCCCAGGCCGCGTACCAGGGGTATTCCCACTTGTCCGGCATCGAGATCACGTCGCGGTTGAACAGATGCGGCCAATCACGATTGCGTCCCTGTCGTCGTGCTTCAGGTGGCGTCGGCTGGCCTTGATCGCCGTTGAGCCACTGACGGACGACGTAGTGATAGAACTGCTTCGACCACAGTAATCCCGCGAACGCTTGCCGCCGAACTTGAGTCGCTTCGGGAGAGATTTCGTGCGACAACTTCGAGCGATAGAATTCATCCGCTTCCGCTTGGCGAGTCAAAAAGAGGTGTTCGAACTCCGGGCCAAACGCCGTTTCGGGTGTCCACGTCTGCTCCCCACGAGAGGTCAGCCGCAAGCGGATTTCTTGACTCGTGTGAGGTTCCAGTCGCAACTGATACCAAGCGGCCGTCTTCGTACCGATGCCGTCCGGCGAGACCGCCTCAAGCCGGCCCTGTACGACACGATCGTGAAACGCATCCTTCACATGCAGATCGTTATTCGGCCGTCCGTAGAGCCGCTGTGTGTTCGAGACGTTGTCGGTGAAGAGCCACTGCGCTGGCGACGAGGTCGTCTCTGCCGCGAATGAGAACTCACCCAGCGCTTCGTGCCACGCAAGAACGGTTCCGTCCGGTTGAAGTTGCATTCCGGGAAAGCAAGAGGGGGACTCGTCATGGCCGAGCCAGGACCAGGTGTTTCGCATCCACAGCGTCGGCAAGAGATGCAGCGTCGCCGCCTCTGGCCCGCGATTGTGGATCGTCACGCGAATGAGGATGTCTTCCGGGGAAGCCTTCGCGTACTCGGCCACGACATCGAAGTAGCGGTCATCATCGAAGACACCGGTGTCGAGCAATTCAAACTCCGGCTGATCTTTTCCACGCCGGCGGTTCTCGTCCACCAAGCGATCGTAGGGAAACGCCGCCTGCGGATACTTGTAGAGCGCCTTCATGTACGAGTGCGTCGGGGTCGAGTCGAGGTAGTAGTACAGCTCCTTCACATCCTCGCCGTGATTGCCTTCGGGACCGGACAGCCCGAAGAGACGCTCCTTCAGGATTGAGTCGCGACCATTCCACAACGCCAAGGCGAAACAGAGTCTCCCCTGCCGGTCGCAGATTCCCAGCAAGCCGTCCTCACCCCAGCGGTAGGCTCGGCTGCGGGCATGATCGTGCGGAAAGAAAAACCAACTGTCGCCGTGAGCGGAGTAATCCTCGCGGACGGTCCCCCACTGTCGCTCGGAGAGATACGGCCCCCAGCGTTGCCAGTCTTCGCTCCGGGAATGAGCGGCCGCTAATCGACGATCTTCCGCAGTCACGGCCTGATGACGAATTTGCATCGACTCAATCAGTGACTGTCGCATCGTGCATTCCCCGGTCATTCAGTTGAGCAGCCACAGAACCAGGGCCACTCTGAACATCGCATCGCCAACTTAAACGGGTGTGATTTTCAGAGAGTGAGTGACCAGGAACTGCGCCAACTCGGCGGCATTGAACACCCCCGTGGTTGCTCCCGTCGAGCGAACGCAGCTCGCACCCATCGCGCTGCCCAGCCGCACACAGTCGAGCGAGTCGTTTCCTCGAAGCAGACCGAGAATGTAGCCGGACACGAACGCATCGCCGCTCCCCGTGCCGTCCACGAACGGAACGCGATGCGCTTCCGCCTCAAAGCGTCCCTTGTCCGAGACGATTACGCAGCCGTGCCCTCCGCGAGTGATGATCGCCGTGCGAACTCCGGCTGAGCGAAATGCTTCGGCTTGTCGCCACGGATCGGTCTCGCCGGTCAACAACACGCTCTCGTCCTCGTTGGGCATGAACACGTCCGTCAGCGCGAGCACGGGTCGCAGCCGCGGCCAATAATCACCTGGGCCGGGTACGACGACATCCAGCAGCGTCGGAATGCCTGCGTTTCGCGCCGCTTGAAACAGTCGCGTGACGTTTTCGACCGGCGGTTTTTCCGCCAACAGATAACCGCCGAGGAACAGTACTCGGCAATCGCGCACCATCTCCGGTGTGACTTGGCTGGCATCGAAGTCGGCGTTGGCTCCGACGGCGTGGATGAACCGCCGGTCCTCACCCTGCACGTTGACGATCAGCGACTGCGACGTCTGACTGGTGGCGGACTCGCACAACAACCGGCAATCAACACCGGCGGCTTCCAGCGACTCCCGCACATGCCGGCCAAAGACATCCTTACCGACCAACCCGACCACTCCGACCTGCACGCCGAGCTTGGCCAAGTCGGTCGAAACATTCGCCGCGTTGCCGCCAATCGCCAACTCAAACCGAGGGGACAACACCAACTCCCCCGCTCGCGGCAGATGCGAGATCGGCGAGCAGAGATGGTCGGACACGATGATGCCAAAACAGAGAACGTCGAGCATGTCCCCTCACTCCGCCAGAAGCTTCTCGACGAACGGCACAATGTCCTTCGTGTAGGTGAAGTCCTCGCCAGGTTTCGCGTTGTCGTTGTCGAAGCGTTTCGCAACTTTGCCGTCCTTGCCGAAGACGTACACCGCCGGGATCGAGGCAAGTTCGATTTTCTCGAACAGCACGTCCGATTCGACGTTCAGCAGCACGTTTCGGAACGTCGCATTCTGCTTGGTCAGGAATTCGAGAACGTGGTCGCGATAGCTCTCCGGCGGCTTGCTCTTGATGCCGGCGTAGTCGCAACTCGCCGACATGCAGACGAGCTTGTCCCCGTGCTGCTTGTGGAGTTCGACCAGATGCGGGAACTCGATCATGCACGGATCGCACGAGGTGGACCACACGTCGAGCACCACAATCTTGCCTTTGTGTTCCGCGACGAGTTCCTGAGTTTCGTCCCAGTTCTTGATGTCGAGCGTCACGGATGGCGCAGACGTTTTCGGTTCGGCCGCATTCTTGGCGGGCAAGGGTTCTACAGGGGCCTTGGCGGCTGGAACACTCGATGGAGCAGACGACGGAGATTTGGATTCGCAGCCGAATGAGATCAGTACTCCGATAAGCATTGCTGTGGCGAGAACTCGATTCATGGTGTGTCTTTTGAACGAATGAAGGATGGCCGCCCTCGGCCGTCCTGCAGGATGATGCTGGCGAACGCGGACAGCCGAGGGCGGCCATCCTACGAATTACCGTTCGACCTTTTTCAAGCCGCCGACGATCGCGGCTGGCTGCGGGTCTTCATAAGGGAGTGCCTTCAGGAATTCCACCAGATCGTCGAGCTGCTGTGGTTGCAGGTGGCTCGTCTTGCCGTGCTTGTCTCCCGCGTTGTTGGTGGTTAGGAGGTCTCGCAGCGTTTTGGCGGAGCCGTCGTGCAGGTACGGAGCGGACCGATAGACGCCCAGCAACGTCGGCGTGTCATATTTCAACGGCATCTTTTCTGACGGGTCCGAGCGGCCGGTGTTGACGTCGTGCAGAGTCGGCTTCGTCGCGGGGTTCGAGTCGGTGAAATACGGGCCGGAGTGACACGTCGCACAGGCGGTTTCTTTCGAGAAGAAGACCTCTTTGCCGCGTTTGGCCGCGTCGGACAGACCGGCCTTTGCGTGCGGGCTGAGCGGGACGGTGTGCGAGTTCGTGTACGCGGCGAGTGCATCGAGATCGCGTGAGCGGCCTTTGTTCGGCGCCCCGAGCGAATCGGCGACGGGGCCGTCGATCAGTCCCCTGCCCTGCATCAGCAAGCCGCGGATCGTGTGCTCGAAGTCCTGCGTCTCGTCGCGGTCGGCGGACCAGTGTTGCGGGTGTGTCCACGCCAGGCCGACGAGCGGCGGCGTGTTGCGGAGACCTTCCGGGTTTTGCCAGGTACGGCCGTCGGGATCGCTGTCGGGGTGACAGCTTGAGCAAGCGATCCAGCGGCGCGAGGCCATCGGCATCAACGCCGAATAAAACAACCGCTTGCCGCGCAGGATTTCGTCGCCGAGCGGATTCTCGGTGACTCGCACGAGACCGGCTCGTTGCAGAGTCTTCGCGTCGTAGGCCACGACTTCAAAGTCGAGCGCGTTGTAGAGCCAGAACAATTTGCCATCGTTCGAGTATTTCACGGCTCGTGGGTTGTGTCCGATGTTCATGTGCTGGATCGGTGTCAGTTCGCGGTAGTTGTCGTCGCGGACCTCCATCACGAACAGGTCGTCGGTTCCGCCGAAGACGATGACGGCTTGCTGGCCGTCGGGACTGACGGCGACTTCCCACGGGCTTGCGGTGACGAGGTTGCCGATGAACGAGTCCATCGGGATGCGTTTGCGCTTGAGGTCTTGCTCCGCTCGCCTAGTGCTGTCTGGCAAGTCGATCACGCTGATGTACGGGAAGATCGAGCCTTCACCGTGTGCCGCCGTGATCTTGGATCGCTGATGCGGCACATAGGCTTTGGGCCGCGTCGGATGTACGGTGATTTGCCGCGCGAGATTGTCCGTCGCGGAAGCTGGCACGGCAGCGAACTCTTTGCCGGAAGCCAGTTCGATCAGCCGCACGGTCGCGGTGTAATACTCGGTGACGAATGCGGTGCGCTGATCGCTCGACAGAGCAAGCCCGCGCGGAAACGAACCGGCGGCGATCGTCCGCAGCATCTTTCGCGACTTCGCGTCGATCTCGATCAACTGGCCGGGATACTCCAGCGTCACCCAAACACGAGAACCGTCGCGTGTCGAGACCACGGCATACGGCTCGTCGAACACTGCGCAACGGCCGAGGACTTCGCCCTTGTCGGCATCGACGAACGCGACGGCGTCCTCCGCGTAGATCGCGACCGCCAGTTGATGACTGTCGCCGAGGAACGTGACTCCTTCTGGTTTGTGGCCAACGGGAATCTCGCGGAGTTTGGTGAACGTCACTGGGTCCACGATCGTCACGGTGCCGCTGTCGCGATTCGAGCACGCCAGCAATCGCCCATCGGCAGAGATGTCCAGCAAACTATTGGAAGGCCCAGCGACGGCGGTGAGAATTGGCAGCGTGATCAGAAACAGCATCGCGGCAAACTCAACGAAACGGCGGCGGGGTGTCTTGGGCATCAGGCGGTCCTTTCGGCGTGGCGGCGTTGTTTCAACTCGAATCGGCGAAGCCGAGGAAAACGTATCCGTGATGGCTCTGCGTGACGAGTCAGACGCTTCACGACGTCCAATTTTTCCCGAGGATTGGGACGGAAGAAACTCGGCTCATCACGCAGTGCGCCTGTGATTCTTTCACCACTGGGCTTGTCTCAGTGATTCAACCGATTCTGCACGACTGAATTTACCCAAGGTTTAGAGTCGTACAAAATCCGTTAACCGACCGACGCAAGGTCGGTGGCGTAAGATGACAAGCGCGGAGCGATGGCAGCGACGTTCAAAGAAGCCGAGCGACTTCCAGCGGCGCGGCCCAAGAGGCGTACTTGGCGAGGTCGCAGACACGCTTCGATCGGCGGCGCTGCAAGCAGCCGTTCAGCAACTCGCAGATATCGGGTGCCCATTCTGGCCACCGCAGCGAAAAGTCAGGCACCGTCCAGCGATCATGGATGGCCCGCAACTTGTTGACGTCGTGTTCCGGAAACAATGTGTCGCCCGTCAGCAGTTTGTACGCCGTGCAGCCCAGAGCGAAATAGTCGGTGGCCTCGGAAATCTCCCGTCCTTTGAGCTGCTCCGGTGCCATGTACCGCGGTGTCCCGACGATGTGATTATCGACTTCGTTGACTGGCTCCAGTTCATTGATTGGCTTCGCGAGGCCAAAATCCATCAGCTTCACCGTGCCGTCAAAATTGAGCATCACATTGACTGGCTTGATGTCGCGATGCACGACCTCTCGCTGATGAGCGTACAACACCGCGGAGGCGATCTGTCCGAACGCCCTGCGAAAGTCCTCCTGACTCAACGGGCCATTGAGCCGCACCAAACGTTCCAGCGTGATGCCGTCGCAGAATTCCATCACGATGAAATACGACTTGAACGCTTTGAATCGGCCGAACATGCGGACGATATTGGGATGCTGAAACGACTCCACGATGTCCGCCTCGCGGTGGAACCAGACCAGCGAGGCTTTGTCATAGACCAGCCGATGACTGAGCATCTTCAGCGCGACACGCCGACTCTCGTCTTGATGCGCGCCTTCATAAACGATCGCCATGCCACCTCGTCCAAGACGTCGCACAATGCGGTACTTGTTGAACGTCTTGCCCGTTAACACGTCCCGGCGCTGACCTCCCAATCGCTGAGCCAATAATTTCGTCAGCACCTCGCCAATTTCGGGATGCTTGAGTGCGGCCGCATGAAACTTGTCGGAGGGAAGGAGCATCGCGGTCACATCGTCCCGGGCGATCAAGCTGGCGCTACGCGGTTCTTCGGTCAACAATGCCATCTCGCCAAGAACGTCCCCAGAGCCGCTGCGATCAATCTCATGGGTGACACCGCTCTTGTCATCGTTGATGACGATCCCCACCGTCCCCTTGCGAATCAGGAACAAGCAATCACCGGAATCACCTTGCCGCGTGAGAAACTCCGTGGCCAAATACGAACGCTCAAACATTTGAGCTTCCAGCCGATCCACCAATTCCGCAGGGAGCGTGTTGAACGGAAAACACTCGCGCAGCCGACAGTCGGCCGATATGACAGGCTTCTCAGGCGGCGGTGACGGCGTGACCGAGGCCAGTGGCCGAAACGTCGCATCCTCTTTTTCTTCCTCGTCGCGTGACGGCGGCGAAGCCAAAACGCTGGCCTCGACGCACGTCTCCAACGACTCCATTTCAGACTGGGCCAGTTCCGAAGCGCGTGTGACATCCGACAAATACTCTTCAAGAATCTGCTCGTACTGATTACCCGAAGTCACGCTGTCATGATCACCGTAGAGTTTTCGGAGCAGGTCGTTTCGCATTGTCGGAAAGCGGTCCACAAATTCGGAAACGGATTGGAAACCCTCTTGCAGGCAGTATTCACGAGACAGCAGTTTGACCAGCAGAATGCGATCGTTTTCGATTTCCGGGCACAACCGCAGGTAGTCCTCGACAGTGCGTCCCTCGCCGTTGGACCAACTCCGAGTCTGATCGAGCAACAGCAATCGGCCACGTTGAGCCGGGGTGATCTCCGCATGTCTTTGCAAGAACTCGATCAGGTCCGGAGGCGCGACGTTCGCATTCCAAATTGCGGAATATTCGCCCGCGAGAGACCACTCGGACTCTTCGAAATCCGTCAATTCTCGCGATCGCGATTCACTGGTCATTGCTCGGAACCCTCGTGCATCCTCAAAAGTTGTTCGCGACACACGAGAGGGATTATCTGGCATTGTCCCCGCCTCTTCAAGCGGCAGCCGCAAATTCTGTGACGACTTGCGACAGCGGCGCATCGTCCAGGCTGAGGGCTTGCAGCAGGAGCGCGAGCGTGAGAATCGCGTCACAAGTCGGCGCGGCGTCGCGCAGCCACACGCGACCGGTCGCGCCTCCGCCACAGATCGCAGACTCGTGACGCATCGCCTGCCAAATGTCAGATTGAGTCCAGCCCCCCAGCCAGCAGCGGCGATTCTTTGCAGCGATTCGCGGTTGCAGGAGTTCACGGGACACGTTGTCAATCACGACCGCTGCTTCCCTTTGCTCAGCCAGCAGGACATCGGCCAGCAAACACAACAAGTCCCCTGGTGCAAGTAAATCTCCGACCTCATCCAGCACTGCGACGTTCGCTCCATCATCGTCGATCAAGAATCCAAAGTCGGCCGACGAAGTCGCCACGGCTTCGCGCACATGCCGCACGTCGGAGTCATCGTCGTTCAACAGCTCACGGCGGCGGCGTGGAATCTCGATCCAGTCCAGCGTCACGGGCAACTTCTCAAACAGGGCGTCGAGCGTCCGTCGCACGAACCGCTCATGGCACCCGATTGCGATTCGCAGTGGCCGCAAGGCGTGAAAATACTGCAAGAACCCCGCGAGATACGGCACAAAAACCGGGAAGACTCGCTGCGATCCCCCTTGCCGTAGAGGCCTCACGGCCCCTTGGTCACAACGCTGATGAATGTCGTCCAGGCTGATGACTCGCGCGACACCATTGTCATCACGGTTCTCGACACGCCGGCCGGCAACCGAAACCGGACGGCCATGCTTGGTCACGAAATCGAGCCCGGTCCACGACGGCTCGCAGCCGTGGCCCGAAACCAAGATACCACCCGCCGCTTGCATGTGGGCGACAGCAAATCGAAAACAAGGCATCGACGTCTGACCGATATCCACCACTTGGCAACTCATTCGACGCAACGCCGCCGCGACGCCAATGACGATGTCGGGTGACGACGGCCGCTCATCAAAGCCAACGACCACAACCGGACCACTGCGGCGAATCGGCCGTTTCGAGTTCGCCTCGCGCAACTCGCTGCGTCCCGCCAACGGCAGCGACTCCCACAACAGACTCGCGAACGCGGCGGTTAATTTGCTCGCTTGGTGTCGAGTCAGTTCGTTGAGGTAGACGCCTCGCACACCTTCGAGCGTGAATAGCGACCTCTCAGACTCACGCGATTGAGACGACTCGTCCGGTTCAAACTGCGGCTGCGGAAGCTGACCGGTCTCTTGCCGCTGCGGGCACTCGCGGCACTTTGGATAAAACGCCGCCAGCCGCGACAAATGCACCGCGCGCGAGATCGCGTGCGTCTCGCCAGGGCAGACGTATTGAGGTTCAAGCGTCGGGAGAAGGGAGAGCATCAGCGATCAGACTGAAATGATGGGTTTGAGATTTGAATTCCAACTCCTCACACTGGAGTTGGCGTCGAGTCGAGCCTTCTCCCTTCGGGAGAAGGTGGCCGAAGGCCGGATGAGGGATTCGAGCGCGTCAACAACGCTTGGCTCCCTCACCCCAACCCTCTCACAATGGGAGAGGGAGAAAACTTGTCCGAAAGTCTTCACACTGCCGACCGTAGGCCACTTCGGCAAAGTCGGTCAAGAACGATTGCGTTGCTCGGCCCTCATCCTTCGCCCCTAACGCCTCGAACATGCACGCCACCGAATTTCTGAAGGCTCCGCAAGCCAACTCCACCGGCGCGATCGTCGTGCTGTCCGGTGACGAGCGATCGTTGAAACTCGATTCGCTGGCGGCACTCATGCCGCTGGTCTGCGGCGACGGCTCGGATGACTCCGCTGCGACGAAATTCGACGGCAAGGAAATCGATTGGAAAAGCGTCCGCGACGAGCTCCTAACCGTCTCGATGTTTGGCGACCGACGAGTCGTCTTGATCGAAGAGGCGGACGACTTCGTGTCAGAGAACCGGCCCACCCTCGAAAAATATTTGGAGAAGCCCTCCAAGAAATCGCTGCTCGTGCTGGATGTTGGCTCATTCCCCAAGACGACGAAGCTGTTCAAGGCGGTCGATCGGCTCGGCCTGTTGATCGAATGCACCGAATTGAAAGGGGCCGACCTCACCCGCTGGATTCAGGCGTCGGTCAAAGAGCGATTCGGCAAGCAGATCACTCGCGAAGCCGCGATGCTGCTGCCGGAGTTGGCAGGGACGCATCTGGGCCTGCTCGATCAAGAGATCGAAAAGGTCGCGGCCTATGCCGCCGACCGACCGCAGATCGACAGCGAGGACGTCCGCAAAGTTGTCGGCGGCTGGAAGGCTGAGACGACGTGGGTGATGCTCGACGCTCTGCGCGACGGGAACCTTGCCTTCGCCCTGACGAACTTGGACAAACTCCTGACCTCCGGCGAGCCTGCCTTGAAGCTCATGGGAGGCATCGCCTTCACCTTTCGCAAATTGGCCATCGCCACAGAACTGTCGCGACAAGGCATGCCACTCTCGGCGGCTCTGAAACAAGCCGGAGTCTTTCCCTTCCAAGTTGCGGCGGCGGAAAACTACCTGCGACGCATCGGCCGTCCAATTGCCGAACAGATCTCACGCTGGCTGCTCGAAACGGACCTCAACCTCAAGGGTGGCATGCGAACGACCGAGCGAGTGTTGCTTGAACAACTCTTTCTGAGACTCAGCGGCAAATTGGCGGGCTAGCCCGGTATGTTCAAAGGTCGATACCAGCACGACGCGCCAGCGAGTGGTCTCGACCAACATCACTCGCTTGCGCGTCGTGCTTGAAGAAAAGAATTCCGGAAACGTTCATGTCCCCATCGCCTCCACCCCGCCGAGACCTCACGGCCCTGCTCTTCGCGCTCACGTTTCCATCGTTCTTGACGTGGGTCTATTTCATTCTGCTGGCGGAGTCTGCCGCCGGACTGCAACTCGCGGCCAAGTCGATCGGCATGGTGATACAGATTGGCTTTCCGCTGTTCTGGTTCGTCTGCGTGCAGAAGCAGCGACTGAGTCGGCCGCAACCCAAGCGTGACGGCCTGTTGATTGGCGGGTTGCTCGGTCTCGCCATCGTGGCCACGATGTTCGCAGCGTATCACCTCTGGCTGAAACCGAGCGGTGCGTTCGATGCCGCCGCCCCGTCAGTGATCGAGAAGGTCAAAGGCATGGGCATCGACTCGACCGCGAAGTTTGCTGCGCTGTCGGTGTTCTATGCCGTGCTGCACTCGCTGTTGGAGGAGTATTACTGGCGCTGGTTCGTCTTCGCCCAACTTCGCCGCGTGACGACGCTCAGCCCGGCGATCGCGATTTCCGCCCTCGGCTTCATGGCTCACCATGTGATCGTGCTGTCGGTCTATTTCGGCTGGGGTTCGTTCCTGAGCCTGTTCTTCTCGCTGGGCGTGGCGGTCGGCGGAGTCGCTTGGGCGTGGCTCTACCACCGGAGTCGTTCCCTCTTCGGCCCGTGGCTCAGCCACGCGCTGGTGGATGCGGGAATTTTCTTGGTCGGATTCGAGATTGTGAAACTCGCGTGGTGAGTGGAAAACTCTGCATACCTGATTGGGTGGCACTGGTTTGTAAAACCTGCGCGCCGAAGGTATCGCCACCGCTGTTCGCCAGAAGGGTCTAATCCTCCGCGGCCGAGTGAATCTGCACGACGGCTGCTGGAGTCAGCCCACGTCACAGTCGCGACCTGTGAAAGTTCGACGGCGTGAAGTTCGTGAGCGTCTTCGTCAGAATAGTCAGGCCATTTCAACAAACCAAACCGCGGCTCAAACCAGCTCATCAATCGGTTTCTTGGAGGCGAATCATCGTCATGGACAACCTGAAACCTCTCTCGGAAGCCTGCGAACAAGCCCTCGACCGGTTTAACGCCGCTTGGATCAAAGGCCCGGTGCCAGTCCTCAGCGATTATTGGCCAAAGGAGCTTTCCCAGGACGATCGGCGCCGAGTGCTGTTGGAAATGGTGTTGATCGATCTGGCGAATCGTTGGACGAACTTTGCGAGCGACAGTTCGGCGATCGATTCCAAACCTCTGTGCGGTTCCACCGTGGTGGCCGGTTTACCGCGGTGTCCGCTGCTCGAAGACTATTGCCGTATGTTCGTGGAGTTGGGATCGGTGGAACGTCTGCCATTGACTGCGATCCTGACGGAGTACCGATTGCGAAATCGCGTGGGGAGCCCGTCTAGCCTGCGGGAGTATCAGCAGAGGTTTCCGCATTTGTCCGCAGAATTGTCCAGAGAACTGTCCCTGGCCACCGATGCTTCGCAGCCCACGGAACCGATTGAGCGTGCGACACGGGCTCAATCGACGCAAGGCCGATCAGAGACCAGTACCAGTGCTTCGGTCGATCGCAGCACTCCTGAGCCTGTATTGAAAACACTGATCGAGCGACACAGCGAACCAACGGAAACGCTGTCGTTGCAGACGATTCATCCGTGGAAACATGCGCCAGCAAGTGCTCCGGAGTCGCAGGCTCCGTATCAGGTCAGCATTTCCCTGCGACCGCGAGAAGTTTTTTTCAGCGGACGCGAGCGGTTGGAAACGTGGGACTACGAGATCGGTCCGATCTTGGGCGAAGGGGGTATGGGTTCGGTGTTTCGCGCGCGGCAGGGAGGCATCGACCGCGATGTTGCGGTGAAGATGATCAGAGCGCGTTCGCATTCGGGTTCCTTTGGACCGGAGACCGTCGAGAAGTTTCTGTCGGAAGCGGTGATGACCGGTGCTCTGGAGCACCCCAACGTCATCCCGATTTATGATCTGGGACTGACCTCGCGCGGCGAGCCGTTCTACGTCATGAAGGAGGTCCGCGGGAAAGCCTGGAGCCGCACGATCGACTCGACCAGCGAAGACGACAACTTGAACACGCTGCTGCGTGTCGCGGATGCCATCGGTTTTGCTCACGCGCGCGGCGTGGTGCATCGCGACATCAAGCCCGACAACGTGATGCTCGGCGAGTTTGGCGAGGTCTTGGTGTTGGACTGGGGCCTGGCGATGCCCACGCCGCACTTCAAAAACGCGAAAATCGCGTATGCGGAAGGATTAGCGGGGACGCCCGCCTACATGGCTCCGGAAATGGCCGTGGAGTCATCCGGCAAGCTCGGTCCGTTGAGCGATGTCTATCTGCTGGGCGCTTTGCTGTTTCGTTGCCTTACCGGCAAGCCGCCTCATTCCGGCCGCTCGGTCATCGAATGCCTGAAAGCCGCCCAGCGGAACGAGCTCACCGCCACGACCCGGAATGATGAACTGATGCAGATCGCTCGAAAAGCAATGGCCACTCAACCAGAAGACCGCTATCAAACCGCTGGCGAGTTTCAACAAGCACTCAAAGAATACCGATCTCATGCCGAGAGTTATCGCTTGACAGATTTCGCCCAACAGGAACTCAAGTCCGCGAAAGAGAACATCGATTATCAGCGGTTCGAAAAAGCGGTTCTGGGACTGGAACAGGCGGTGGAGTTGTGGAGCGGCAATCAGTCGGCTCGTGAATCACTCGTCACGGCTCGGCTGGAATACGCGCGCACGGCATTCGCGCGGCACGACTACGAATTGGCCGAGCAGCAGTTGGACACGCAGCAACTCACTCACACCGAACTGTTGCCGCAAATTCGCCAAGCCAAACTAGAGCGTGACGCACGTGTCGTCCGCTTGCGGCGACTCAGGAACGTGGCGGTGGGATTGGCCACGGCGGTGCTGGCGACAGTCTCGATCGCCGCCGTGTGGATCAATCGTTCGAGAAATCAGGAGCGGATTGCCAAGGCCGAAGCAATCCGTCGATTTCAGCAGTCGCAAGATGCGATCTCGCGAATCACCTCTATCTCCGACCAGATTCGCCATCTACCACGCATGCAGGCGGTGCGCAAAAACTTGCTGGAAATGGTCGCCGATTATTACCAGGAGTTGACCGACACGCCGAGCCAGAATCCTGACATGCAATTGGAATTGGCTCGCAGCCTGATGCGGCTAGGTGATGTTCACCGATTGTTGGCGGAACACCGTGCTGCGATCTCGGCTTGGGATCAGGCGATTCAATTTGCTAAGAGTCTGCGCTCGTCAATCCTCGCGGACCAAGCGACCGACTTGATCCGGCAAGCTCAACTGCGAAGCGTTTCTAGTCTGATTGCTCAGCACGAATTCGGCGAGGCCGACCATCGGCTGGATGTTTTGCTCGGTGAGTTGCGGCGAGCGGGCCTGTCGTCGAGTCGTGAATTTGCGCAGGCTTTCTTCCAACGTGGTCTGTTGTTTCGCGAACAAGGTCAGACCGATGCCGCGATCAAAGACTTGTTGGAAGCCGAGAGGATTTACGATTTGATCAAGGGAAATGAGCCCGAACATCGCACCGATCCACGCGGAGTTGCCACGACGCTGAGCACACTGGGGCAACTCTTTCAACAACGCGGCGAGTTCCATTTGGCGAATGAAAAGATCCGGCAAGCGTGTGGCGTTTGGTCCAGGCAGGTGATCGGCAATCCCTCGGACACGGAGTTGCGAGAAGGCTACGCCACGAGCGAAATCGATTTGGCAAACACACTCCGCGGCACCGGGCACGAGGAGTCGGTCGCGATTTTGGAGAGTGCGATCAGATCCTATGAGGAGTTGGTGCGTGCTCGTCCGGAGATTCCGCATTACGAATTCAATCTCGCCACCGCACGCATGAATCTTGCGAGTTGGCTGGGACGTCGCGGAGAAACGGAAGCGGCTCAAGAGCTCGCCGTGCAGGCGATCAATCGCATCATTCGGCTGGCGAACGAATACCCCGAAGACGTGCGATACCAGGATCGGGAAGCGGAAGCGCGCCTCGCGCTGGCGGAAGTGCTCCGAGACCGCAACGAGCTTGAGTTGGCCTTTGCGATGCTCGATGAAGCGATGAAGCACCTGGTAGTTCAGCGGGCCAAAAACATCTCGCCGCAATACCAAGAGCAAACCGCATTGGCTGCATCGTTGCGAGCCCAATTGCACGTTCTCAAAGAAGACGCCCCGGCCGCGCGAGAAGCCTTTCAAGCAGCGATCGCCGCGTGGGTTCGTTTGATCGAACAAGATGCCGCACAAGCCGCGCGATACCGAGACTCCGCCGCGTGGGCGCGGTTCCATTTCGCGACACATCTGGCGAGCGTCGGCGATACCGCCGAAGCGAAAGCGCAGATCGACGGTGCAATTCGCCTGCGCGAGCAGTTGCCCGTCAATGCCAATTGGGATGAGAGCTTCGCATGGCTATTGCTGCTCAGTCCGGACCACAAGCAACGTGATCGACAACGCGCTCTGACGCTCGCGCAACGCGCCGTGAATGCCGCCAGTGACAATCCGAGATTCTGGCGAACCTTGGCTCTCGCTCAACTGCGGAATCAGCGCCTCGACGATTGTCAGCCATCGCTGAAACGAGCGTACGAGATCGGCGATGACCATTCGGGCGAAACGCATTTCCTCGAATCGCTGCTGGCGACGGCGTTGAACGATGCCGAGCGTGCCCGAACGCATTTCCAACGGGGGGCTGAGCAAATGCAGAAGACGACTCCCGGTTCGCCGCGATTGAAGGTGCTCAAGACCGAAGCGGCTTCCGTTTTGAAGACGGACTCGGAGAAGTGATACCCGTACTTTGGCGAGCGGGGCGGGGGGGCGCCCCCCCGG
>SYJG01000473.1 GCA_005798445.1 Planctomyces sp. | reverse complement strand
CGGGCGATGGCGGCGGTTGGATCGTTGCTGAAGGAATTCCGGATGACGTCGTTGCTCGTTTCTCTGACCGTAAGTCGAAGGCCGAGAGCCGAAAGCCGTTATCCCATTTTTCTCATACGGCGGTTGCACTGGCTCCGATCTTCGAGACTGGCATGCGCGGTGAGCGAGCGGTCTTCGACGCTGACGCCGCCCGCAAGAAAAAAGCGGGGGACATCACACTCGCAGAACTCGGCCGCGACGCAAAGATGCCGTGGCAAATTAATGGTCGCAAATGGCATCTCGTGGATCGTGTTGCGCTCAACAGCAAGCCGTGCCGTTGGGAAAACGCCGCCCTGGAACGAGTCATTGAATTCTTGGAGTCCGTGCCGGAAGTGACGCCGACACACAAGGTCGCAGTGGCACCCGACTCGAAGCTCGCATTGCTGCCGGGCAAGCTGCGCCACAAGGTCACGACGGGCGCGGCGTTGAAACAGCAACAGGACAAACGAGGGCCGGCAGCGTTGCTCGATCCGAATACGCGGCTGTCGACGATTTGGGAGGAGCGCAGCGTCGTCGAGGTCATCGGCCCGGATGCTTCGCGCGGGTGGCTCTTGCACGCCATGACCGGTGACGAATGGTTGCTGACACTGAAGTTCCGTGTGCCGGGGAACACGTTTCAACAGAAGTCGTTGGCTGCGGCTTTGCAGCTCAAACCGATCGACGACATTCGCGAGATCGAAGCCTACGGCCGAGCCGATCGTGTTCGTGTCAAAGAGGCTGGCGGTCCCTGGCAGGAAGTCACGATCACCGTGCATTGGCTGCGCGAGATCGACTCACCCGCGTTTTGGAAATTCTTGGACGAGGCCAAGCGAGCTTTTTTGTCGAAAGCGGGACGCCGGCGCAAGCTGCCTCGCTGAGAACCGACATGATCCGGACTCTGAGGTTGCGGTCGGTTTGACGGCAAAATCATCAGAATGATGTCAGTCGCAGTTCGCGCCGCTCGACTCAATTCGCGAGCGGGCTTGGCCTCGTTGTACTGTTGCCCCTTCCAAAAAATGGCGAAGGGATTGGGACACTTCTCGCTGATCCCGACAGCTCCTCGCCGAGCTTGCCTCGGTGGCAGCCATGATTGACGACTACGAGCGGAGCGACTCACGTTGTCAATCATCGCTCCACCGACGCAAGCTCGGAGGGGGCGTGGGGGAAACCAAAACGACGGTTCTAGTCGCCATTCATCGTTCCACCGACGCAAGGTCGGTGGGGACGTCTCTCGCTGCCGCTGTCGGGATCAGCGAGAAGTGCCGGGATTGGCACAGCGTTCGCCAACGTGAGGATCAATCGCTCAATTCGCGCGATGCCGTCATGACTCTGGCAGGTGGAAGGGATCGAACATGTCCAAGGCTTGGTTCATCGCTGCGTTGTTGGGGCTGACTGGAGGAGTGGTGATGGCCAAAGACAAAGGGCACGCCCCGGAGAAGGGACACAATCCACCCAGTCGCGCCGCCAGCACTCCGCATCACGCACCGGCGCACTCTCACTCGGCACCGACGCACTCTCGCCCGGCGCCGGCGCACTCTCACCCGGCACCGGCCGCGACGAGACCTTCTCCGGCTCCTGTTCAAAGATCGGCACCGGCTCCCGCGATCAATGTGAGTCCGTCATCACCGCGTTCCACACAATCCTCCGGACGAACCGAGAACTCACCGCCTCGAAACGAGCATTCACCACGTCGAACCGAAGCACGTCCAAGTCAACCTGCGCTGCCGACAGCGGCTCCCGCAGCACCGAAGACAGCGACGAATTCATCGCCGAATCTCAGAGGTACTGCACCCTCGGTCCCCAGCGGAAAAGTCGGACAGGCGTTTGGACCGCTGCCTGCACCAAGCAACGGCAAGGTTGCTCCCGGCAAACCGCTGCTACCGGCGGTACCGAATCATTCCGGGCACAAGCACACATCTGGCAAACCCACGTCGCCCAGTTCAAGCGGGATCTCGTCGCAGCCGACGACCCCCAAGTTTGAAACGAACGGAAAGATTCCTCCGTTTGGATCGTCGTTGTCGGCGTCGAAGACCTCGGCGTTGCCATCAGCTCATCACCACGGACACTCCACGAACGCCACACCACGACTGCCAAACAACTCCCTCCCGGCTCGCAAAGATCACGATGACCATCGCGATCACCGTGACGCGAACGATCACCGTGACGCGTACGATCACCATCACGCGAACGATCGACGACACGACGATCACCGCCACTCAAATCATCATGGACACTCGCATGGCTCGCGTCGATCTGGCGGATTGTCATGGCTGATCGTCGGAGGTTCGTCGTTCGGCCGGAATTGCTACGGATACGGTTACGGTCCTGGCTACTACGCCCCCACCTATTTCTACACCGCACCCTCGGAGGTTTACGTTTCCACAACCGTCGTTCAACCGGAAGCGAGCATCCATTCGTATTCCGCCGCTAGCGTTGCTCCGCCACAACAGCAGCAACTGACTCCAGACGAATTCGCGGCGCTGCCTCTCGAACGTCAACGTGACCTGTTACTGCAAGCGCTGAACGCTTTGGAGGAGGATTTCACTCGCTCACCCAACGGTGAGGACTGGTCACGGCATCTACAACTGGCGACGATCGCCAAGTTGGTGACGGATGGCGAGGAGCGTCCCGATGCGACGCTGCGAGCGCGGCTGCGAAGCATTGTGCAACTCTTCGATGAGGTCGCTGGCAAAGCCGATTACAAAGCGGTCTCGGACCTGATGAGCTTCCGCGTCTTGCACATGGGCCTGCATGAATTTGCCGCCGAGGAAATCGACCGATCTCGTCGCCAGCTCTCGAATGCCGCCAGCAATCTGTCAAAAAGCCTTGAAGCGTGGTCGAGTGGCCAACGCTGGCGAGACTATCTGCAACTCGAATGGATGATCGGCACCGATGAGGAAATGCAGATTGACCTGGAGGCTCGGTTGGTTCGCTTCGAGAAGTTGCTCGAAAAGTTCGATCGCGTGAAGTCGGACGGCCAATTTGAAGTCGTCACTCAGGCGCAAGAATTTCAACTGGCCCATGCGGCATTGCGTCGATTCATCGGCGACCTGCAAAAGTTGATCGACGACGTCCGCAAGCAGGAGCCGCAACAGCCGGACGCCGAACTCACTCTGCCCGCCGCACCACGCTGAAATGCGGAGACTGCGGAGTGACCGTGGTCTCATCCTTTCGCGAGCGATTCCATCCGTTTGAGCGCGTCTTTGTACTCGTAATCGACGGCGAGAACTTCGCCGTAATGCTCTTCGGCTTTGTCAGGCTCTTTAGCTTCTTCGCACAAGCGGCCGAGATAGTAGTGGCATTCGAGAAACGAGTCGCGGTGTTCTTGAGGATTGAGCTTCGGGACCGCTTTCTCCAACTGCTTGCGGGCCAGGATGCCCTTCTTCTCATTGATGAAGCACTTCGCCAGCAGCAGCAAGGCGGCCCCTTCCATGCGGATGTCCTGGACCGAGGCTTGGAACATTGGGATCGCCTGCGAGTACATCTTCAACTTGTAAAACCGCTCGCCCAGCGTGAACTTGAGCTTGAGGTCGTGCGGATGCCGTTCGACTCGCGTGCGATAACTCTCGATTTCGCGTTTTAGCAGTTCGGTCTCTTGAGCCTTCGCCATCGCGACTGCCTCTTTGTCGTCCGGCGTCTTGGCGGCATTGGACTTGGCGATGTCGACGCTCTTTCGCATCAGGTCAATTTCAACGTCTTCGAGTTGTTCCCGAATATTCGGATCGCCGCCGGAGAGTTCGAGTGCCTTTTGATACATCGCCGCGGCGTCTTCGATTTTTCCGGCTCGGCGATAGAAGTCGGCCAGTTTGAGATAGGCGTGCTTGTTGTCCGGATCTTTGCGGATGGCTCGTTGCAGGTCGGCTTCCTCGGATTGGCCCGGTCCGTCGGCGGAGCCGGATGCGGAAGCTTGTTTGCCGATCGCCTTGCGGATCGCCTCGATCGAGCGTTCCTTTTTGTCGCCCCCTTCCTCCTCGAATTCGCCTTTGTCGATCACCGAACTGGCGTTGAGTTGAGTGATTTTCGAGCGAGCTTCCATGTCGAGCGGGTCGAGCTTGAAGACACGATCCCAGTATTTGATCGCTTCGAGAAACTCCCCCTTCTGTTCGAGGAGCGCTCCCAATGCCTTGAGGATGACTTTGTTATTGGGATCCGTTTCGACAGACCATTTGTAGCCTTGGACCGCGACGTCGTTGAACCCTTGATTGGCGGTGGCCTCGGCGATGTCGGCATTGAGTTCGGCGTCCCACGGAACGAGCGTCAAACCCTCTTCCGCAGACTGATCGAGGTTCGCCCAGTTCTTCGTCATGCGAGCCTTCTTGATGCTCGCTTTGACCCCCATCAACCTCATGCCAGCCATCTTGGCCCCGGTCCCTTTGGGATACTTTCGGCGTTCGACTCCGCGCAGAGTCTGGCGGAACATCAAGTTGTCTGGCGCGAACTTTACGGACTGCCCGAACATTTCGATGGCATAGTCCCAGTTTTGCTTGACCATCGCCTCGGTCCCTTTTTTGAAGCAGTCCTGGGCGATTTTTTTCTTCGGATCGTCAGCCATGTGTGAATCGTTACTAGAAATCGAATTCGACCTGCAGGCACTCGATACGTCGATCCTCACGGACCAAGCCATCGCCTCAAGCTGCCACCACCACTTTATGCGGCGTAGACTCAATTCGGAAGCGGCTGTCACTGGCTGCACAAGCCGGCGTTGGGCTATCGCAGCCCAGCGAGGTCTTGCAACGTGTGCCAGTTCGCCAGTCGATCGGCCTTCGCGTGCAACAAGGTTTCGGACGGATTGCCGTCCTTGTCGAAGTGCTTCGCGAAACGGCCTTCGCTACGAGCGAAATCGATGAAGTCCACGACGGCACTGGTCTTGGGGTTCTTGAACCAGTCCTCTTTGATGGCTGGGTTGCCCTGAAGTGACATGCACTTCTTGATCGAATCCCCTTGGCGTGGATCGTAGATCACGAGCGGGAAGGCTCGCGTATCGACGGCTAAACGAGCTTGATCCGAGGCCATATTGTCGGCGACACCGTGCTCCGGCTGGCAGGTCGTGTAGCAGTTGATGATCGCCGGCCCGTCGAATTCCAACGCACCGAGCACCGCTTTGTAGAAGTGGTTGGTGTGAGCACACGTCGTTTGAGCGACGTAGGTCCGTGGGTGCATCATGGCAATCTGCACGATTTCCTTGCGGCGTTCCTGCTTGCCGTCGTACTTCTTTCCGTGCAGGCTCATCTTCGTGTTCTGCCCGGTGTAGGTCGCGGTCGAAGCTTGGCCGCCAGTGTTGGAATAGACCTGCGTGTCGAGCACAAACACCTTGATGGGCATGCCCGACGCGAACATGCGCGACAGCGATTGGAAGCCGATATCGAACATGGCTCCATCACCGCCGATGCACCACAGCGGCTTGTCACCCCAGCCAATTTGGTCCCAGCGAGCGCGCACACCCATCGCGTCGGCGGGAGCGTTCTCGAAAAGCGAGTTCGTCCACGGAACGAGATATGGATTGTACGGGTACGTCGAGGTGTAGACCGTGTTGCAGCCGGTCGCGGCGATGATGCCCCATTGGTCGCCGTACTTCGCTCCGGTCGCCGCGCAGAGCATTCGCAGCGCGGTCCCTTCGCCGCAGCCGGCGCAGGAACCCGCTCCGCCGACGTAAATGTGAGTCTTCTCTTTGAGCATCATGTCGATGAGCAGGTTCTCGTTGATGTACCGCTCGTCGGAGGGGCCAAATTGCTTGAAGAGTCGATGGCTCTTGCGGATGTCCTTCATCAGTGGGTCAGTCTTGTTGACCATCTTGAGGGCATCGTCATCGCAGACGGTGACGCATTCCGCGCAGCCTTTGCATTTGCTGGGATCAATGATGATCGCGAAGCGGCCTCCTTCTTGACCCTTCTTCTGCGGGCCTTCGTAGTACTTACGAGTCTTCGACCATTGATACTCGAACTTCGCTCGCTCTTCGGGATCGGTGATCGTCAGCAGCCGTTCGTTGAGCGTCGATTCAGCCAGTACCTTGCCGAGGATCGCGGTGTCCGGGCACTCGGTGACGCAGTCCATGCAGCCAGTGCAATTCTCCGGGATGTACTCCGGGATTTCCGGGGCGACGTAGCTGAAGTCGCGCAACGTCGCGCTGCCGGCGGCGATCAGCGACCGAGCGATGTGCAGATCGGCGGGGAGTTCCTTTTCGCCAGTCCCTTCTTCGTAGCCGCGGACGACTCGTTCGTTGAAATCCTCGACGTCGAGGATCGGCAGGCTGCACAGCTTGTACGGTGAATCGACCAGAGTGCCGTAGCTGTTGTTGTTGTACGGGTCGCGCGCGTTCGCCTCGTTCATTGACGGGAGTTTGGTGGGAATTTCGGCAACGGACATGATGGTGAGTCCTTGTTTGTGATGGCGAGCGGCTGGGCGTCAGCCCACCGAGCCGGACGGATGTTGGATGGTTGAAGTTTGTCGAATCAATGTTGAATTCGGTCTCGGTGGGCTGACGCCCAGCCACTCGCCGGGGATTAGGCGTTGATGATCTCCACAGGAATTTCCTGCATGTCGCTGTAGCCTTGTCGGACGCAGTTGAGGTTGTCTTGGACGACTTGGTCGCCGCGCTTGCCGAAGTATTTACGAAGAGCCTTTTCGACGCCGCCGTAGACTTCGGCGTCGGTCATGCCGCTTTCTTTCGAGTACGGCGTGAGCTTCAAGAATCCACCGAGCAGCACAATGCCTTGCATGCGCATTTCGAGGTCGGCTTCCGAGGCGACGGTACGGGCGATCTTGACCATGTCGATGAAGAAGACTCGCAGGTGTTTGTCTCGGATAACCTTCTTCTGGTGCTCAGGAATGCGTTGCCAGACATCAGCGGGAGTCGTGTAGGGACTCTGCATGAAGATCGCTCCTCCCTTCACGACTCCGGTCAGTGGATCGCCGCTGAAGAGCGCGTTCGTGTCGTTGAGCACGACGAGATCGACGTGTTCGAGTTCGCTGTGCGTGTAGATGTGCGAGTCGGCGATCGTCAGGTAATACGTCGTCGGCAGTCCTTTCTTCTCAGAGCCGTACTTGGGATACGCCTGCACGTCTTTGCCGAAGACTTGTCCGCCGATGGTGGCGATGACCTTGTTGGTCGTCACCGAACCGAAGCCGCCGACGGAGTGCCCGCGCATCGAGAAGCCGCCGCGAGGCCGCAGATCCGGGTCTTCGGTGATGTTCAAGTTCAGCGGATGTTTGATGCCGATGCAGAAGAAGTCCGGGCCGTTCTGGACCATGTTGTCGTACACGGCGATCAAGTCGCCGGGGCGAACGTCGCGACTGCCGAGTCCCGCAGCTCCGTGGAAGATGCGTGGGATGCGATTGATCTTCTCAATGCCGTTCTGGGCGGTGATCCCATCGCAGAACGCGGCCTTGATCTCGCGTGTCAGATGGTTGCCAGTCGTGGAGAGCGGATCGTCCATCCGTTCGAGAACCGTGAATGCTTTGCAGTCCTTGAGTGCGTCGATGATCGCCTGCGACGGGAACGGCCGGAAGCAGGTGACGTTCAAGCAACCGACAGGCATGCCTCGCTTCTCGCGGAGATAATCGACCGTCGCTTGAGCCGTCTCCATGTACGAGCCCATGCCGACGATGATGTATTCGGCGTCCTCGCAACGGTACGGCGTGACGAAGTCGTATCGCCGGCCGGTCTTTAGATAGAACTCCTCGAAGGCATCTCGGAGCGCGGGCTCGCACTGCTCGTAGTACCAACGCTGAGCGATCTTGCCCTTCATGTACGAGTCTTGGTTCTGCACGACGCCCGACATGACCGGATTGGCCGGGTCCATGAAGTTGATCAGTTTTTCCTCTGGCTTGCCGACGAACTGCTTCATGAATTCCGGTTCGATCAGGCGGACGCTCTCGACAGTGTGTGTGGTCAAGAACCCGTCTTGGACATTCATGAACGGCGTCTTAGAAGCCTCGGCCGCGCGGCGCGAGATCAAGCAGAGGTCGCCCGCCTCTTGAGCATTGCGGGCGAACACCATCCCCCAGCCGCAATCGGCGACGCCGCAAACGTCGTCGTGCCCGGCATGAACGTTAAGCCCTTGGCTGGTCAACGCTCTCGCGCCGATGTTGAAGACCATCCCCAGTCGCTTGCCGGAGATCGTGTAGAGCACCTCCTTCATCAGGATCAGACCTTGGCCCGACGTGAAGTTCGTGACTCGCCCACCGGCCAAAGCAAATCCTTCGCAGAACGTCGCGGCCGAGTGTTCGCTTTCCGGTTCGACGAAAACCAGTTGGTCACCCCAAAGGTTGGGGATGCCGTTCATCATGGCCGCGTTGAAGCCGCCTCCCATCGTGGTTGAACTGGTGATCGGGAAGGCTCCCGAACCCTGGCTGATGCGAGATTCCACCCACACGACCGCTTCCGCGCCGTCGCAGGTGGTCGGGAGGCCGGGATATTCAAATTTGGGTTCGGTCTCGTCGTCGCTGGGCTGACGAGCGACCCGTTCGGTCATCATCGTGGTCATGAGAGGTACTCCGTGTTGATAGAAACGGACGATCTTTAGAGAAGTCAGAATTGAAGCGGCAGACTTGCCACATCACGGAACAGGGTTGAATAATCGCGACGCTACGAATCAGGACGCCCCAAAGGGAGATCATCTTGCCGATCCGCACTATGGATTTGCTGTTTGAGGAAACCGGTTTGTCGATCGAAGAAATCGCCGAGCGATCCAAGCTGGAGTGCGAACGAATCGAAGCGATCGTGGTAGGCCGTTGGACTCCCAGTCCCGACGAGCGTCAGCGATTGGCGGCCGCTTTTGGCGTGACGGTCGAGGACATCAGTTGGGGGCACTCGATGGCACCGCGCGTGATTCGGTATCACCGCTTTGGGCTGCGCGACGGGTTTTAGAACACGAGCCATAGTGCCTCCCGCCGTTTTAGGCGTCCCCCAAGATGGCCGCCGGAGTCAGTGAGATCACGGAGCCGTGATGGTGCTCGTGAGCATACGGGGACCATTTCAGCGGGGAGCACCCCCGAATGCGGGCTCGCAGTCGGCGCTGGCCAGGCACGCATTCGATGTGCGTGACTTCGATCTGGCCGGCGCGCTCATCGTCCAATTCCAGACGATAGGGCCGGCCGAGTTGCAGGCATTCCTGCTGGGGCGGGTCGATCAACAGAGACCCCGTCCACCCGGACTCTGAATCGAGTGCCCCCTGATCGAGGCTCGCCTCCAAATTCCTGAGCACCATCCCGCCGATAAGTAACCGTCCCCGAATCTCGCCCATGATGCCTCCTGAGAGTGCAATCGCCGGTCTGAGAAGCTGACGAAACCAAAACTGCGGACCACGGTGCCATTATGGGGACGGTCCTGCCGAAAAAGAAAGCGAGCGTTACCAGCCATCTCGTGAACGTTGCAGATCAGCACCTCAAAGTCCGTCGATTTCTGAAATGGTCGTTGGACTCGCAAAGTTCTACCGACTTGAGCGGCCATCGTTCTGAGAGGCGATCCGAATAGCCTCGTAGCCCGACCCCTTGTGGGGCGGAGGATTTTGAACGAGCGTCAATTCCTCAGGAAAATCAAATCCTCCGCCCCACAAGGGGTCGGGCTACGGAAGAAAGAACCACTATTCGGATAGCCTCTGAAGCTCGTTGGAAACTGCCTCCACACTCGCAGGGGAACGCCGCGGCCTGAGCAAAAATTACAAATCGACCACCTGTCGGATTGTTGGACTTACAAACCGAACCTGCCGTCTCGAATGACTCCGATTGCTCACCGTCGGAAAAGCACGAGCCTAAGCCACGGCCAATCAGCGAGTTAGTCGAGTCGCTCACACTCGATCCTCTGTTCGATGCTTCGACCGGCACGCCGGATGCTTTCCGTGTTGAGCGTCGCCCCACTCGGCGACCGTAGCCAGACAACAAATCTGGGCTGCCCGACTGCGAGAGAGGTCGGAGATTCTGAGGAACCGCCGCAAGGCGACGAGGGAACGGTGAGGACACAGGTTGGCCGCTTGGAGAGAGGCGGCCGGCCGGGCGAAACCGAATCAACCACGAAGCCGAGCAGTCTGGAGAGGCCGCTCGGCTTCGTGCGTTTGAGAAGTGTCCGAGGTGCTTCGCGTCGAATCTGCCGTGGACCTCTGTCAATATTCACAGTCTGCAAAAGATTTGAGTCCGGCGTTCGAGCAGCTCATCACCGCAAAGCCGATGTTGCCGACGAGGCTCAACGTGCGGATCGCGCTTCCCGATATGGTCCGATAAGCCATAGGGTGTCGGGCATCGGGTCCGCGCCGAGGCTTCTCGGAGGCTTTTCCATGCGGACGATCGCTGGGTGCGTGTTGGCGTTGAGTTTGGTGGGTTGTCACAGCGGACCACGTTGGTGCATGAGAGACTACGACACGAGAGGCCCGGCTCAATTCGACGATCGGCCGGTAATTGAATCGGCTCCTCAACCGGCTGCACCTCCGCAAGCACAGCCTCCCAAAGAAGGACCGAGTCTGACCGTTCCGCAACCGGCACAGAAAGAACGCACACCGTACGAGTCGTCATCTCGGACTCGACCATTGTTCGGAGGCCGTCAGACCAGTCAGGCCCGCCGTTCGAAATCGACCAGCCGCACGACGCAGACGGCTCGGCGAACCGCAGCTCCCGCCGCAACGACGAAGTCTGCCGTACAGGACGACTCGGTCAAGCAATTGCTGGCGGACTTGGAAAAAACGAAACGCGAGAAAGCGGCGCTCGAAACGAAACTCACCGAAGAATCGGCCAAGCAAACGCAACAGCGATTGGAACTGGAAGCTCGGCTCGCCTTGATCCAAGAACAAATCCGGCAGCAATCTGCGCTGCAACAGGTCATTTATCAACAACAAGCTGCTGTGATAACACGACCGTCACACAATTATCCCGGTCCGACGATCACTCCAAGCATGCCAACATTTTCGGGGCAATTGCAGTTCCCGTCAGCAGGAGACTCGAATATTGCCGCTCTGCCGAAAAAAAATCCTTCGACCGTTTTGGAATCATTGGTCATGCCGGTGCCTCAACCGCACTCTTCGCCTCAGTTGCCGAATTCATCCGCTTGGAACAATTCGACTCCAATTTGGAATCCGACGACAACCACGGTGCAACAGCAACCTGATCCTTGGCCGTACAGCCCGCAACGCCGGTAGTCGCCCTGTCGCTCCGCGACAGGACAGCCGAATGCCTGACGACGTTGCCCATACGAACCTTGTGCCGCACTCGGCTTTCCTGTCGCGGTGCGACAGGGCTACGAGGCGGATTACGAGAACACGAACACGCGGCTTGGCTTCGCGATGGCGAGATAATCGGGCATCGACAGAACGATCGAGTCGGTCAGCGAGCCGGCATTAAACGCGATGCGCGGATTCTGCGTCGCGGCCTGATCGAGGCAGAGCTCGAACGGCAGGATCGGTGGCCCGAACGGCGGGACGCTGCCCGGGACGAGTCCAGTCAGCTCATTCAATTCTTCCGGCGTTGCGAACCGCATTCTCTTCCAACCGAACTCACGACGGATCGCACTCGAATCGAGCTTGCGGTCGGCTGGCAACACGAACAGCCGGAAGCTGTCGTCTCCTTTCATCAGCAGTGCTTTGCCGCCAATTCGCAACTCCTCGCCGCGAGCCTTTGCAGACTCCTCTGACGTCCGCGTCGGTTCGTGATGCACTTCGCGAAACGTGATGCCAGATTCGGCCAGTAGGCGTCGAATCGCGGGCAAGACTTCTGATCCGTCGGGCACAACAAGGACTCCTAGAATTCTGTCTGCCAGTGAGGTTGTACCTTGCCGTCCGGCATTGCAGCCTTGATGGGCGGCGAGACATTTTGTCGCGGAGCGACATCCGATGGTAGCCGTGGGTTTCAACCCACGGTTGCGGACGCCGCACAATAGGTTCGTCGCGGAGCGACGATTGAATCGGGGCGCGACGACACGCATCAAATGGGCGGCGTAGGGTATGGTGATGGTTCAATCGTCGCTCCGCGACGAATTGGGCTTGGTTCGATTGCGAACCGAGGGTTGAAACCCACGGCTACCATCGGCGGTCGCTCCGCGACCAAGACAGTGCGTCGCTTCACGACGACGACAACCACTCGCTCGCGCGTCGTGCTATTTGCCTAATTCGACTGTCTTAGATTTGCCGTTTGTTGATGTTCAGTGGAGCCAATCGCTTATGCTTTTTCCAGTGATGAAGGCGAGCGAGTTCGCTGCGTTGCAGTCGTTGTTCGCATTCGCCGGTGATGCGTGAGGGGAGTCCACATTGGCAGTCGCGGTGAAGGATCAGAGAGAGGCCTTTGCGGACTTGTTGAGGGGTCAGCGCCGGTGTCCATTTTTTTCCCCCGTCGAGCTTCCTGGACCAGGAACCACGTCGCGATCAGCGAGAGCGTTTGATGATGTTGCCAGCCGATCCAGTTGCGAACTTCGTAGTCCGCCAGTCCGGCTTCGCTCTTGGCGCGTTGCAGGCATTCTTCGATGCGATGCTCGGCCTTGGCCACGCGCGCGAATTCGGTGAGTGGTGTGTCGGCGGCGGCGTTCGAGAGGTAATCGTCGGTCTGGACCACATGTTGATCGTCGCGGTCTTTGTAACGGATCACGACCAGCACTTCGTCGTGACCCGCTTGGCGTTGGGGAGCACGGGCCACGACGCGGCGTTTGACGATCTCCACCGTCAGCGGTCCTTTGGATCCATCGCGGACTTCGATCCGCGTCCAGGCCGACTCCGGCAGCATCGCCAGCCAACGATCGACGCGCTACCACGGACGTTGTCGAGGGCGACCTGGGCCAGAGGAGGTCGGGGCGTCGACTTCGAGGTCGCGAATGAGCGTGTTGCTCGGCACGGCCAGCAGGTAACGCTCCTGCATTTCCTGCAAATCCCGGCGAAAAGCGTAAGGCCGGCCCATTTCGTCGTCTCCCGCAATCCAGGCGTGCGGCAACTGGGGGCCACGTTGACGCAGCATCTCCCAACACAAGGCGTGTCGCGTACGATGACGTTGACGCGACTTGGGGACGCCCGCTTTACGGCAACGTTTCTTGTCGGTCGTCCACTCTTTGGGCAGAGACAGTTCTTTGGGCAGAGACAGTCGCTGGTCCACAAGGACTTCTTCGTGCTTCGAGACATCGCCCAAGTCCACGCCGACCTGGTCCGCCGAAGGCGGATCGAGCTTCCCCAAGCGACCGCACCACTGCCGTGCCACGCCGACCGACTCGCGTCCCGATTTGGCAAACGCCGATGGATCGAAGACCAGCACCGCACCGGGATCTCCCAACTCCGCCGCGACCTCACGCACCAGTTCATCCCGCAACGGTTCGTCATCCCACTCCGACGTGCCAATGAACCACTGCAAAGGCAACCGCTCCTCGCCAAAGCGATCGGCGATCGACTCGACGTTCTTGTGCTCCAAATCCGACAACAACCCACACACAAACTTCACCGCGTGTTCGCACTGTTCGCGCCGCACGAGACTGTCCACGAAGGGTTCCATGAACGACTCCAACCTCGGCAACACCTGCTCAAACACTCGCGAGTCCACCCGACATTCCGCCAACAACGCCACCTTCCGAGCCTCCAGTTCCGCATCCATGCGTCTGCTCCTTCCGGTCAACCCCGTTCATCCCTGAACCACGGAAGGCGCTAGTACCGCAAAACGTTAAAGCGGGTCATCAGAAACCAGACAGTCGAACTAAACTGTTACGATTCTCGACCTCGCTGCCACGCCTCAATTCGGGATGGGAACTAAACTGTTACCCCTTTTTCTTCTCCCTTCCTTTTTTCTTCCCTTTTCTTCTGCCACTCAATGTCTAGGACTCGTTAAGTGCCATTCGTCGCTGACCCCTTTATTTCTTCCCTCCTAAGCTGCAACAGGCACCAAACTCTACATGGAGAACTTGATCCACATCCGTCATCAGCCGGTTCCATTTTGCTCGCCACCAAGGTCTTGAATACATCAATATCCAACACTTGTTGTCAAAAGGGCCGACATCGCTGGCAACTTCACCGAGGAAGTTGTAGAGCTGAACGCTTTCTTTGCCGCGCGTAAACAAAGCCTCGACGACCACTCCGCCACCACGTCTCCGATAATATTTCTTCGAGAGAATTGAAAGCTTAGCCTCTGGAAAATGGGTTTCGAGCACCTGCCATGCTCGATCTGCCTCAGCACGAGTGATCGCGTAACCGAGTTCTTTGCACATGTTAGTTAGATTCCAAAGATGGGCGCTCGCTCATCTCAAACGCAACGGTTCTGAACAAAGCAGAAGTAGAGGAAAAGATCGCTGGGACGTTCTCATTGGGTGTGTTTTGGAAAGGCCCTTTGGGAATGGAGTCCCAGCGATGTGTGCGCAGATTAAGTT
>SYJG01000472.1 GCA_005798445.1 Planctomyces sp. | reverse complement strand
GTCAGCCCCCCGGTGATCACGGTGTCCGCTGAATACCGGGGGGCTGACGCCGCCCCGCTCGCCTTCGCGTCGATTGTTTCACCGCCTCGGAACGTGACGGCGATGTTCAACTCACGCAGCAGTTCAACCGCTCGCCCGCGATCAATGTGTCGAGCCTTCCGCAACCGCGAGCGAAACCACATCGAACGAACGAGCAACCACAACACGGAGATCGCCACCCAAGCCATCAATGCTTGTGACACGAATGTCCAAACCGGCTGCCATGCCGCATCGCGAACTGTTGCGGCTGACGCTTGAGCAACCGGCACGTCATCGACCAGCGACTGCTGTTGGGCCTCTTCGAGTGCGACATGAGCTTCACTGGGGGATTCGTCACTGAGGTTCTCAACCCGGACGTCCGGCTCGAAGAACTGGTCGACGAGTTCAACCGTCGAACCAGATTCCACCACGTTCTGCGGGTCAACCGGTTCGGCGGCTTGTGGTTCGACATCGAAGACTTCCGCAGCGACCGGAACATCCAACTTCACGCGGCCATCCATGTGATGTTGTGCCATACCGCGACCGTCAGGGAGCGGCCGACGCGGGCCGCTCCCTGACGGTCGCGGTACGGATGCTGTTGGCGATTCAACGATCGTCGCCTGTCGCTCCACGACAGGAATTGCTTTCGCGGAGCGAAAGCCGACGCTGGTCAACGCCGTCAGTACCGGCAGCACCGCCGCGAGCTTCCACAAACGCTCGCGCATCTCGGAACTGCCAGGCCGAGCGATCATCATCAAGCACCACGCCGCAGCCAGCAGCGCCGTCGAGTGCAGCCAATACGCGATCAAGAAGTCCGTCATCATTCGGCCCCCTTCAGTTCTTGTTCTTTCCTGCGAATCAGCCGCTTGATCTCAGCAAGGTCATCCGGTGAGACATCGACCCCGTCCAGCAAGCAGCAAACGAGGTCGCCGACATCTCCCGCAAACAACCGCTCGGCGAGGTCAGTGAGCATCTTTCGTTTGACTTGATCCGGCTTGATGGCGGGCTTGTAGACGTTGACTCGCGCCTCGACGCGATGAGTCAACTGCCCCTTCTGTTCCATCTTGGTGAGCATCGTGCCGACGGTCGTATAAGCCAGCTCCCGATCCGGCAGCAGCGCCTCGCGCACTTGAGCGACCGTCGCCTCACCCTTCTCCCACAGCACCTGCATGATGGCCATTTGCAGATCGGCCAACCGATGCTTCTTGCTCATTGAGACGTCTCCTCCTGAACGAACTCCGTTGTCGGCTCCAGTCTCCTACTGAAGTGGGAGCGAAGTCTACGACTCTGGTAGGAGCTGTCAAGACGAGCTCTTGTAGCGACGGACCGCCTGCTTTGGATCACCAGGCGGTCGAGAACCGAGGGATTTCGTAGTACCAGAAGATTTCGGGATCGGTCTCGGCGGTCATCCTCGGTTGATTGCGAGCATCAAGCCTGCGACAAAGATCAGGCCACGTCCATAGTTGACCGACGTGTTTGAACGAGTGGGGGCGTCATCGACATGAAATTCTTGGCATTCGTCACGGTTCTTTCGCTCTGCGTTTTACGGACGGCGACGAATGCGCGAGCGGCGGACGGTCAGGCGATCGTGGAATTCTCCGTCGCGAAGGGGACCGATGTGGAGGTGGCGATCATTGATGGCCAGGGTGCGGTCGTTCGTCATCTCGCGGCGGGTGCGCTTGGGGGTGAACACGCGCCGCCAGCGCCGCTGGCTCGCGGACTCGCGCGGCAACTACCGGCTCACGGTCTTTCCGCCGCCGGCCGGGAAGTCGGTCGAGGACGTGCGCGGCTGGGGCGTCAACGTGTGCGACCCACATCATGACACCGATGATGCGTTGGGTTTTGGTGGGCATGTGATTTCCTTGGTTCGTTTGAAGTGTGCAATCCCGTGAGGTGTCATCCGGCTAAGCTCTTTCGGTGACTCGGATGTAATTTGCGGTCATGAACTGCGTCCATGAGCCGTCCGGGTTCTGAAACAGCGACGTCAGCAGGTAATGATTCTTGTCGATGACTTCGACGATGTCCTGATACTTCGTCATCGTCCCATCACCGGCGAAGCTCGGGCCTTCGGAATCGAGCGTCAGCACTTTGCGAGAGGCATCCAGTTGGCCGTCGTATGGCCACAGATGAGTCATGCACGAAGTCACGAACGTCCCCACAAAGCGTTGTTTGGCGGGGTCGAATCCGAGCGTGAAGAGGGATCGAGACGTCTGGCCCTCCGGGCCATCGTTCTCCATTTCGCCCAGCGTCCAAAGTGCTCCCAGCGATCGTGTTGTCTGCTTCCCCGCCGACTTCAGGGGCGGCTGGTCCGGCCCGATCAGGCATTCAGACTCGAAACGCCAGTCACCCAGAAGTTGGAGAAGCCATTCGTGTTCGGGAGTCGGTTCAGGCATTTGCATCGTCATCGTCAGTTCCTTTCGTTGGTTGTTTGGAGGTGAACGACATCCCATTTCTTTTCCAGGATCACACCCCCGTGTCAAAAACTATCGAAGCGTCGAACGTTTTGCCCGTCACAAGCAATGGGGACAGGCCGCGCAGGGCGAGGGACGTTGGATTGCTGACACGACTTTGCGGGGAAGGGTTCGTTGGCACAGCGTCCTAACGATCCTCACCGGAAGGGCGACTGTCAGCACGGTTGGGATCGCTGGAAAACGGTTCGTGGTGGAGCTTCAGCCAGCGATTTTTCTCCCGGCTCGTTTTGCCGTCGAGGTCTTGCTGCGAGTCTTCGCCGCCGCTGTTTGTTTCTGTTTCGTCGCCGGTTTCGTTCGAACGGTTTTCCGCTTCGTCGCAGATATTTTGGCGACCAGTGTGTCGGCCACAGAGGTCTGACGTGTCGGCGGCTTGCGGGCCGGCACACGCTTGGATTTGCTGGAGGTCGTCGGAGTTGCGTTCGGAGCGATTTCCAGGTCAATGCCAAAAATGGCACTGAGGTCTTCGCCGGCGAGAGTGCCGTCATTGCCGCTGAGTTCTCGATCGAGGTTTCCTTCGGCGACCGCTTGCGAGACCAGTTCTTGATGATCGACGTCGCGGAGCACGAACAGCAATTCCGGTTGTTTGTCGAGCCGTGCCGCGATGCCGTACATGACCGCCGCGAGGTGCTTGCAACAGTACGAATAATCGGGGCAACTGCATTTCATTTGGATTTCTTTGGGCGACGGGAACAGCCCCTCCTTCTGACGAGTCAACCGCTGCATGACTCCGTCCGAGAAGCGCCCCGCCAGCAGATCGAGCAGCGAATCAATCGCCGCCGAGCAATCCTGTTTGATCTTCTTCCACGTCGGCTTCGCGAGTCCGTCAATGCTGATCGTGACCTTGTAGGTTTCCGAACCGGCGACGATCGCCTCAATGTTGCGCGGTTTGATGACCAAGTCGACGACCGAGCCGTTGCGGACGTATGTGGCTCCGCGCGGCAGGCGGTTGGCGTAGTCGCTGTAGGCTTCGAGGTTCTGGCACCATGCCTGTCCCCAAAACGTGGTCGCGATCTTGCGGCCTTCAATTTTCACCGGTGCCGGCTGGCGGCGCTGCTTCTTGGCCACCTGCGCCGCGTGCTTCACGGCCTTGGTCTTCCTCTGCGCGACCGGCACATACGGTGCCCATTTGTCATAGCCCCATCCCATGATTGACTCCGTTCTGAAAGGGGAAATGTCTGGCGAAAGAGTGCCGAATCGAACGGCGAATGGCAAGCGCGGTCGATCGTCCGTCGTCGCTTGACTCTCCGAGGCTGGGAAACAATGGACGCGCAGGCGAGCGGGGCGGCGTCAGCCCCCCGGTTTTGGCGGAGAGCACGGTCACCGGGGGGCTGAC
>SYJG01000471.1 GCA_005798445.1 Planctomyces sp. | reverse complement strand
GAGGGCTAGGGTGAGGGATCCAACAGACCGTTGAAGTCGTTTCTCAACCAAGCCAATTCGGAAGTCAATCGCCTTTCGTCCCTCACCCGGCCTTCGGCCACCCTCTCCCAAAGGGAGAGGGGAAAATAGGAGAGCCGATCATGCTCAGCCATCACGAACAAGTTCGCATCACGTCGCGCGGCCTCAGCCGACGGAACTTCCTGCACACGGTCACGGCCGGTGCGGTCGCCGCCGGAACGCTCAACCTGCGGGACTTGATGAGCCTGCAAGCCGCGGAACTTCAGAAGCAGGGCAAGTCGATGATCCTGCTCTGGATGAACGGCGCACCCAGCCAGTTCGAGACGTTCGACCCCAAACCCGACAACGCCGAAGTCACCGGCGAAACAAAAGCCATCGACACCAATGTCCCCGGCATTCAAATCGCCAACGGCTGGGACAACGTCGCCAAGGTGATGAACGAGATTGCCCTCATCCGCTCGCTGACCAACAAGGAAGGCCAGCATCAACGCGCGACCTTCCAGATGCACACCGGCTACATTCCGTCGAGCAGCGTGAAGTATCCGTCGCTCGGCTGCAACATCGCGAAGATGCTCGGTGATCTCGAGCGTGATCTGCCGACGGTTGTCTCGGTTGGCCAAACCGAAGGGGCCGGATTCCTCGGCGTCGATTACGAACCGTTCGTCGTCGATCGCCCCGGCGAGCTGCCGCAGAACGTCACTGCGTCCGCCAACGCCGATCGATTCAATCGCCGAGTTGGATTGCTCGACCAGATCGAAAAAGAATTCTCCGACCGAGGTGGCCAAGTCGTCGCCACGAACCACAAGCAGCTCTACTCGAAGGCCTCAAAGCTGGTCCTCAGCCCGGACGTCAAACGCTTTCAGTTCGATGACGAGTCCCCCACCACTCGCGACCGCTACGGCAGTTCCGAATTCGGCAAAGGCTGTCTGCTCGCTCGCCGCATGGTTGAGTCCGGCGTGCCATTCGTTGAAGTCTCTTCGCGCGGCGCACCAGGGGCCGGCGGCAATTGGGACACGCACCAAGACGTCTTCAGTCGCACCGCCTCGCTGATTCAAGCCACCGATCCCGGCATGGCCGCGCTCATCAGCGACTTGAAAGAGCGCGGACTGCTCGACAAAACGCTTCTCGTCTGGATGGGCGAGTTCGGCCGCACCCCGCGCATCAACCCGCGCGGCGGCCGAGACCACTACCCGCGCGTCTTCAACGCCGCAATGGCCGGCTGCGGCATCAAGGGTGGCCAAGTCATCGGAGCCTCCACGAAAGACGGCAGCGCGATCGATCACGACCCGGTCACGGTCCACGACCTGTTCGCGTCGATCTGCCAAGCCCTCGACGTCGATCCGGCTCACGAAAACATCAGCCCCCTCGGCCGCCCGATCAAGATCGTCGATGGCGGCAAACCGGTCACGAAGCTGTTCGCATAACTTTGGAGTGCGACGGCCCAAGCCGTCGCTTTCCAAAACGCGCTGCCGACAATTCGTCGGCCGTGCAAATCAACGACACGTTTTGAAAAGCGGCGGCTCAGGCCGCCGCACTCCAAATCAGCCCGACTGCCTCACCGCAGCCGGGCTGCTTCGTTTTGATCCGCACCGTTTCTACACTCCCGCCTCGTTTCTGATTTCGAATTTCGAGTTTCGGGTTTCAAATACGATGCCTCGCTACGACGCCAAACGCCTCGAACCCAAGTGGCAAGCCTACTGGGAAGAACATCAAACCTTCGCGACCGGCCCGTTCGATCCGGACAAAGAGAAGTTGTATGTGCTCGACATGTTCCCGTACCCGTCGGGAGCCGGTCTGCACGTCGGGCATCCCGAAGGCTACACGGCAACCGACATCGTCTGCCGATACAACCGCATGAAAGGGAAGCAAGTCCTGCATCCGATGGGCTGGGATGCCTTCGGGCTCCCCGCCGAGGAATACGCGATCAAGACCGGCACGCATCCGGCGATCACGACCGCGAAGAACATCGAGACATTCAAGCGACAACTCCAGTCGCTCGGCTTCAGCTACGACTGGAACCGCGAGCTGGCCACGACCGATCCCGATTACTTCCGCTGGACGCAGTGGATCTTCCTGCAACTCTTCGACACCTGGTACGACGCGAGTTGTGAATGGACCGGTCCTGACGGAGTCCAACGCACCGGCCGAGGGCGGCCCATCTCCGAACTGCCGATCCCGGCCGATGTCTCCGCGAATGGCGAAGCCGCGGTGCGACGCTATCAAGACCAGCATCGGCTCGCGTACCAGCACGAAGCTCCAGTCAACTGGTGCCCCGCGCTCGGCACGGTGCTCGCCAACGAAGAGGTCGTCGACGGCAAGAGCGAACGAGGCAACCACCCCGTCGAACGCATCCCGCTGCGCCAGTGGCTGCTCCGCATCACGGCTTACGGCGACCGACTCGCGACGGAGTTGGACAACCTCAACTGGCCCGAGTCGATCAAGCTGATGCAACGCAACTGGATCGGCAGGAGCGAAGGGGCGGAGGTCGATTTCTGGATCGGCAACTCTCAAGGCGAGCGGCTGGGCGTCAGCCCACCGAGTCCCAACGACACATCCTCGCTCAAATCGACTCGGTGGGCTGACGCCCAGCCGCTCGCCGAATCGCAATTCGATGCCTGGAAAACCTCCCGCGCTCAAACCGGCTTCCCGCGCGAACCGGGCGACGATGTGCTTCGCATCTACACGACTCGCCCCGACACGCTGTTCGGCGTGACGTACATGGTCCTCGCCCCGGAGCATCCGGCTGTCGATCGTCTGACGACGCCAGAACAACGTGCGGCGGTCGATGAATACCGCCAACAAGCCTCGTTCAAGAGCGACCTCGACCGCACGGAACTCGCGAAGACGAAGAGCGGCGTCTTCACCGGCGGATACGCGATCAACCCAGTCAACGGCGAGAAGGTTCCCGTCTGGATCGCCGACTACGTCCTCATCAGCTACGGCACCGGAGCCATCATGGCTGTGCCGGCACATGATGAACGCGACTTCGAGTTCGCGAAGACGTTCGGCATTCCGATCCGCCAGGTCGTGCAAGCCCACGCCCCCGCAGAATGTGTTTCGGGGCCAATCGGAGAATGCGCTTTAGGCCCGAAGGGACGAGACACGAAAGCCCAGGGCAAAGCGACCAACGGGAGCGACGTCCTGGGTAGCAATGATCAAATGGCGGCAAGCCCTGAAGGGGCGAAACTCAGAAGTGCCGCCCCTTCAGGGCTAACGGCCTCAACGCCCGAAGACCCAGGGCGGCGCGGATCGGCTCAGGCCGATCCGCTCTGCCCTGGGCTATCGAGTCCCGGCCCTTCAGGCCAAAGCGACGAGGCACATCTGAGTTCCGATCAACAACCGAATACCGCATTCACGGAGCTTGGAGTCGCGATCAACTCCGGCAAATACAGCGGCCTCGCAACGCTCGAATTCAAATCAAAAATCACCGCCGATCTCGCCGCATCGGGTCTCGGTCGCAAGGCGGTCAACTATCGCTTGCGAGACTGGCTCTTCAGCCGGCAGCGGTATTGGGGGGAGCCGTTTCCGCTGTGGCATGAGCTGGATGCCAACGGTCAGCCCACGGGACTCCTGCGAGTCGATGCCGAGTCGGCGTTGCCGATCACGTTGCCGGAGATGGCGGACTTCAAACCGACCGGCACGCCGGAGCCGATGCTTTCCAAAGCTCCGGAGTCGTGGCTCTACAAAACCGCTCCCGACGGCACGAAGCTGAAACGGGAGACCAACACGATGCCCCAATGGGCCGGCTCGTGCTGGTACTACTTGCGGTTCGTGGACAATAAAAACAGGGTGGCCTTCATCGACCCGCAGTTGGAACAGCAGTGGTTGCCCATCGACCTCTACGTCGGCGGTGCCGAGCACGCTGTGCTGCATCTGCTGTACTCTCGCTTCTGGCACAAAGTGCTGTTCGATCGCGGCCACGTTCATACCGCCGAGCCGTTTCAGCGGCTGGTCAATCAAGGCATGATCCTGGGCGAGGTCGAGTTTGCCACATACGAACCAAAGTTTGTGGGTTACGCTGAGGGAAAGGCACAGCAGAGTTATGATCGTCGCGGGGCCGATGAGGACGAACTGCGTAGAGGCCTCAACAAGAAATTGAACTGGGTTAGTGTCGAAAACGTGATTGAAGAGTCAGACGGAAGCCTGACCAATAAACTAACCGGCGAAAAACTTGCCCGGGTAATACTTCAACCACAGAGTGCAAAAAAAATCGGCGATTTGTTTGTGTTGGAAGATCATCCTCACATCCGCATCGAATCGCGAGCGTTCAAGATGTCAAAGTCGCGTGGCAACGTGATCAACCCGGACAAGGTCGTGGACGAATACGGAGCCGACTCGCTGCGGCTGTACGAGATGTTCATGGGACCGCTCGAAGCAGTGAAGCCGTGGTCGATGCAAGGGGTCGAAGGAGTCTTCCGCTTTCTGTCCCGCGTGTGGCGAACGATCACCGACGATCGTGCCGACGACGTGCGACTGAACTCCGCTGTGCAAGACGTCCCGCCCACTGAACCGCAATTGCGGCTGCTGCACAAGACGATCAAAGCCGTGACGCACGATTTCGAGACGCTGGGCTTCAACACGTCGATCAGCCGGCTGATGGAGTTCATGAACGAAGTCACGAACTGGAACGTCCGCCCGATTTCGATCCTGCGACCGTTCGTGCTGCTGCTCAGCCCGCTGGCTCCGCACATCGCCGAAGAGTTGTGGCAACTCCTCGCTGGAGTTCCGCCTTTAGGCGGCGAGCCGGCTAAAGCCGGAACTCCAACACTGGCCTACGAACCGTGGCCAACGTTCGATCCGAAGCTGGTCGAGGACTCGGTGATCGACGTCCCCGTCCAAATCAACGGTAAGCTGCGAGCCAAAATCACCGTCGCCGCGAAAGCCGACCAAACGGCCATCGAAGAGGCGGCGCGGCGAGAGGACAGCATCGTCGCGCAGCTCGAAGGCAAGACAGTCGTCAAAGTCGTGTACGTTCCGGGTCGCATGTTGAACTTTGTCGTGAAGTAGGTGGATCGTGACGAGCCGCATTGAACGAGTTCACGCCCGCGAAGTCTTCGACAGCCGAGGCAAACCGACCGTCGAAGTGGAAGTGACCTGCGCGGGTGCTCGGCCCGGCCGAGCGATGGTCCCCAGCGGGGCGAGCACTGGGCGATTCGAGGCCGTCGAACTGCGCGATCGCGGCGACTCGCGACTGGATGGCTTGGGAGTGCGGCAAGCGGTGCGGAATGTCTGCACCGAAATTGCTTCCGCGATCGTTGGACTCGATGCCGACGATCAAGCCGAAATTGATCGGCGACTGATTGAACTCGACGGCACGCCGCAGAAGTCGCGGTTGGGTGCGAACGCCATTCTCGGCACATCGTTGGCGGTGGCGTATGCGTCGGCCGAAGCACGCGGGTTATCAGCCGTCGCGCGCTTTCGAGAGATTTGGAACACAGTCCCTCTCCCCTTGAGAGAGGGTGGCCGAAGGCCGGGTGAGGGACGAGCAGCGAGTGACGTTCCGACGCGCATCGATTCACGGAGTCTGAAGAACAACGAGACAACGACGTCAACCGTGAATTGCATCCCTCACCCTAGCCCTCTCCCAAAGGGAGAGGGGACCGCTGCATGTCGCACTCACGAACTTGGTACGCGGATGCTGATGCCTTTGCCGATGATCAACATGATCTCCGGCGGCCTGCACGCGGGGCGGCAGTTGGAGTTCCAAGATTTCTTGATCCTGCCGGTCGGAGCAACATCGTACTCGCAAGCGTTCGATTGGATCGTCACGGTCTATCGTCGGCTCGGCCGAGTGCTGACCGAACGCGGACACGAAGGAATTCTGATCGGTGACGAAGGAGGCTACGGCCCGAAGCTCCACACGAACGAGGAGGCGATTGAACTCGTTGTCGCCGCTATCGAGGCCGCCGGATTGAAGCCGGACAGCGATGTCGCGATCGGTCTTGATGTCGCTAGCACGCACTTCTTCGAGGACGGCCGATATCGCTTACCGAACGTGTCGTCATCGCCGCTCTCCGCCGAGCAGATGGTCGATCTGCTCGAAGGCTGGATCGCGCGGTATCCGATCATCAGCCTCGAAGACCCGCTGGCCGAAGACGATTGGGATGGCTGGCGGCTCATCACTGAACGACTCGGCAACCGAGTCCAGCTCATCGGCGACGATTTGTTCGTGACGAATGTCGCGCGGCTGCAAGAAGGAATCGAGCGCGGCGTCGCCAACAGCGTGCTCATCAAGCTGAATCAAATCGGCACGCTCAGCGAGACGCTGGCGGCGCTCAAGCTGGCGAACGACAACGGCTATTGGCCCGTCGTGTCGGCTCGCAGCGGCGAGACGGAGGATGCGACGATCGCGGATCTCGTCGTCGCAACCGGCGCGGGGCAGTTGAAAGTCGGCTCGGTCGCGCGCAGCGAGCGGCTCGCGAAGTACAACCAGTTGCTGCGGCTGGAAGAGTCGCTTGGAGCGGACGCGAGCTATCTCGGCGGCGAGATCTTCGAGTCACTGCGATCGGAGCGGGGTTCCTGATCACCGCCGGATCGTCGCATGTCACGCGTGATGCCGGACTTTGCCGGCGACGACGACCGAGTGGGCTCGGCCTTTGACTTCCCAGCCGGCGAAGGGGGTGTTGCGACCCTTCGATTTGAACTTGGCCGGATCGATTCGCCAGGCGGTCGTCGGGTCGATGATCGTGACGTCAGCGTCGTGGCCGGATTTCAGCGTCCCTTTTTGGATGCCGAGGATCGTCGCCGGATTGATCGTCAGCTTGGCGATCAGCTTCGACCAGGTCAGATGCCCCGTTTCAATCAGTATTTTGATGCAGATTGGCAGCAGCGTTTCGAGTCCCACGACTCCAGCCGGTGCGCTGTCGAGTTCATTCTGCTTCTTTTCTTCAGCGAACGGCTGATGGTCCGAGGTGATGACATCAATCGTCCCGTCGCGCAAGCCTTCGATCAGAGCATCGATGTGCTCTTTGGATCGCAGTGGCGGATCGACTTTGAAGTTCGTTTCGTAGTTGCTCAGGCTCGCGTCGGTCAGAGCGAGATGATGCGGAGTGACTTCACAGGTGACTCGCAGCCCTTTGGCCTTCGCGCGGCGAATCTGCTCAACGGCCCCGGAGGTCGAGAGGGTCATCAGGTGGATGTGTCCGCCAGTCATCTCGGCCAGCGCGATGTCGCGAGCGACCATGATGACTTCCGCTCCGGCCGGGATGCCGCGCAGGCCCAACTGCATCGAGTAGTAGCCCTCGTGCATGATCCCCTTGGCGGCGAGTTCCGGCACCTGCGGGTGATTGAAAATCGGCCGACCGAACATGCGGGTGTATTCGAGCGCTCGTCGCATGATCTCGGCATTCGCGACCGGACTTTTGGCATCCGTGAAGGCGACCGCGCCCCCTTCAACAAGCTGGCCAATCTCGGCGAGTTCCTGACCGTCGTGATTCTTCGTGACGGCTCCCAGCGGGAAGACGTTACAGTGACCGGCTCGCGCACATTGAAGCTGGACGAACTCCGCCGCCGCGCGGTTATCGACGACCGGCGATGTATCCGGCATGCACGCGACCGAGGTCATGCCCCCCGCAAGCGCCGCCGCTGTCCCCGATTCGATGGTCTCGTCCTTCTCGTCACCCGGCTCGCGCAGCGAGACATGCAGGTCGATCAGCCCAGGGCAGACGATCATGCCGGCCGCGTCGATGACGTGATCGGCGACGGCCGCTCCGGTGTCGATCCCTTCGATACGGTCATTGCGCAAAAACAGGTTTCCGACCCGGTCAATGTTTTGACTGGGATCAACGATACGTCCGCCGCGAATCAGTGTGGTGCTCATGCAAATTCCAAACTACGGGATTACTTCCAATGATGAGCCGTCTGCCAGACGGTAAATCCGAAAGTCGCCATCGAGTGTGAAGACCTGTTTCAGACCACGAGCCTCTGCGACAGCCACGAGCGATGCGTCCGCCAAATCCATCGGCACATTGATGTACTTTTCCATGAGATCTTGCATTCGAACCATGACTTCAAGCGGCAATTCAGCAAGTTCGACCATCTCTTTGGAAATCATCTCCCACAAGGTTTGTGGCCCACGCTCGCCGTTTGCACGATCGAGGAGATACATCGCCTCGGTGACACACGGCCAAGTTGTCAGGAGTGGCCCCGCATCCAGCCGACTTGTTGCAGCAACACAATTCGCATGGTGTGGATCGCGACGATTCAGAAGTGCGACGAGCGGTCCTGTATCGGTGAGCGTCATAGCTTGCCGGCTTTCTGCTTCTCGACAAGATAGTCCGTGAATCGTTCACCGCAGTTCTCGGAAAGTGATTCGTTTGATCCATCCAGTCGGCCAATCATTTCGCCAAGGAATTCCTTCAAATTTTTGGGCGGCGTTGCTGGCAAAGGTTGGCTCAACGGGGATTGACGAAGTCTCTCCAGCGCGACCGTTTCGATAGTCTTTCCCTCGCGATTCGCTTGCTGCGTCAAATCGACTTCGAGATCGGGAGGCAAAACGATGGTGGTCATAGATGGCTCCATTGGGCGGAGATTCTCATTTCTCAAGCAACGCGAATTCCGGCAACAAAAATGAGTACTCCCGATCCAAACCACAAGAAGAGAAACAAAAATAAGAGCAACCCAATTGCAAAACGGCGAGCGGTTCGGGTCTTCACAACGGCAATGCCCCAAGCAATGTCAAAGATCATGGGAAAAACGTAAACCCAAAGATGGCGGCTCGGCTCGTCGGCTGCCCCTGAGACTTCGATCAATGGACCGTATCGCGTGATGACCCATAGACCAAGATTCTCGGCACTGTGATCTTCACCGGAAACTTTCGAAACCAAATACAGAACGAACGAAATGGCGAAAGTTACGCACCAAATGAACGTGGCAATCCAGAGACAAATTTTACCCAGCTGTGAATTGTTGGCGAGTTGAGGCTGCAAACTCGTCTCATTCGAGGATCGATCGAGTCGTTTGTCACCATCAGTTGGCATTTCCGACTCCGACAAATGAACCTTGGGGTTCTCCATCAAGTGACGTTCGCCTCTTCCTGCCGCCGATTGTGCAGCAGGTGCAGGCAAGCCATGCGGATCACGAGGCCGTTGGTGACTTGATCGAGGATGACCGAATGCGGGCCGTCGGCGACTTCGGGAGTGATCTCGACGCCGCGATTGATCGGGCCGGGAGCGAGAATCAACACGTCGGATTTCGCTCGGCGGATGCGGTCGCCGTTCATGCCGAAGAAGTGCGCGTACTCGCGGATCGACGGGAAGAACGCGGAGCGCTGCCGCTCGAACTGAATTCGCAGAAGGTTGATGCAGTCGCACTGGCCGAGTATCTCATCGAGATTGTTCGAGACCTCGACACCCAGCCGCTCGACATGCGTCGGAATCAATGTCGATGGCCCGCAGACGATGACTCGCGCGCCGAGTTTCTTCAGCCCCCAGATGTTCGACCGAGCGACGCGGCTGTGCAGGATGTCGCCGACCAGCGCGACCGTCAGGCCGGCCAGTTTCCCGCGATGCTCGCGGATCGTGAAGATGTCGAGCAGTCCTTGCGTCGGATGCTCGTGAGTGCCGTCGCCGGCGTTGAGCACGCTGGCCTTCAGCAACTTCGACAACAGATGCGGAGCACCCGATGTGCTGTGCCGGACGACGACCTGATCGACTCCCATCGCCTCGATGTTCTGAGCCGTGTCGTAAAATGTTTCGCCTTTCGACAGGCTGCTGCCTGACGCGGTGAAATCGACCGTGTCGGCCGAGAGACGCTTCGCCGCGAGACTGAAGCTGGTCCGCGTCCGAGTCGATGGCTCGAAGAAGAGGTTCGCGACGACCGTCCCTTTGAGGGCCGCCAGCTTGGTCTCGCCTTCGGCAGCCAGCCGTTTGAATTCGGCGGCCTGATCCAAAATCAACGAGATTTCGTCGGCCGAAAGTTCTTCCAAGCCGAGCAGATGTTTCTTGGTCCAACGCACCCCGGAAGCCGAAGCGGTCGCGGTGGTCATGGGGAGTCGTATCCAGCGAAAAGGCAAAGATCGAAGTTCGGGCGGGATCGTACCAACGTGGGGCAGGTTTTCAACCGGGCCGACTCGCCGAGCGATTGATCTCTGGAAGGTTGCAAACCTGCCCGACGGCCATCACGGAAACTCAACGCCGACGTGTTCGATCGTTTGTCCGCCAACGCCTTCCGTCGAAACAGTCGTCTTGATGTCGGAGCCTCGTCCCGACTGCACTTGTTGTGCTTCGGACAGAGTGCCGTTGGCAAGTTGACTGGACTTCATGCGGCCGAAAGCATGTCCGCCCAACACGGCGACAGCATAGGGGACGTTGCCGCCAACGAAGCCTCCCAACGCTCCGCCGACGTAGGTGCCGTAGGCCGGATACAAAATCTCGTAGGCATCCTTCTGAGTTTGCTCGTCCGATTCGGTCAGCAGATAACCGAGCGCGTCGTTGGTGGCTTGGGCTTCGTGATACAGAGGTGCTCCGGGGAGCAGATACACGGCGGCGTAGGTGCCCTTCCACTCGCGCTGCGCGAAATCTTTCGAGTGTCCCGCTTCGTGAACCGCGACGGCGGGCACGTCCGAATAAATGTGGATCGTGTTCGTGTATGGGTTGAAGTGATCGCCGCCGAAGAGCCGTCCGGGCAGGATCGTTTCGCCAAGCACACTGAGCGTGCCGAGCGTGTATCGCCAACCTGCTCCGACGGAATCATTCGCGGCCAGACGCCGCCAGTCGTCGCCGGGGTGATACTGATTCAGTCGCACTTTGACCGACGAGAGTTCGTTCTTCGCGAGGTAATCCGCGACGGCCGCTTCGGTCTGAGGGCCGATGCGATGATTGTCGATGCGGCGATCCCACAGAATGATCTTGTTCGGAATGCCCCACACCCAACCGAACGTGTCGAGCACTTTGTTCGGCCGGCCTCGCTCGATCGGCTGGCTAGCCGTCGTCGCTTCCAGCTCGGGAGACGTGCGATACCACTGAGCCGCTCCGAACCGGTACGGTGTCGTCGCACAACCGCTCAATCCGCAGAGCGAGATGACGATCAACAGCTTGGCTTGCCATCGACACGACGGACGTTCGAGATCGGCAGACTGACGCATGAGGTGCTCCGGGACGAGGGGCTTCATTGGGGCGGAGATGGCGAAAAATGGAGGGCAGAAAATGGAACAGGGATGCGGCCGTCATTTTCCGCCCTTCATTTTTCGCCAGCTATTCGTCTTCATGAACGGAGGGGATTAGAAACGGAAGTTTCAGAAGGGGGCGGAGTTCTAGCCCAGCCCGTTCGATTCCGGCAATCCGATTCCGCTCATCCGTCGATCAGGCCAACTGGCAACGGGAATCGGGGAACGACGGTCGGATTCACGATCGATGCCGGGCGAATTCCCAGCAACACTTCGGCGGCGTTGCGTGCTCCTCGGACTTTGGATTCGTTGCTCGATTCGACGGAACTGCCGGCGCAATGAGGAGTGAGGATCACGTTGTCCAATTCGAGCAGCGGATGAGCAGCCGACGTTCCGGGCAAGGCAAAGACGTCGATCCCCTCGAACACATCGAGCGCGGCTCCGGCGATCTTCCGCTGCTGAAGCAACGTGACCAGCGCGGCTTCGTCGATGATCGCACCACGAGCCGTATTGATCAGCACAGCGTTCGGCTTCAGTCGAGCGAGCCGATCGGCGGAGAGCAGGTGATGTGTCTCGTCACACAGCGGCAGATGGATCGACACGAAGTCGCTCTCGATGAGCAATCGGTCAAGCGGGACCAGTTCGACTCGGAGTTGCTCCGCAATGTCACGGTACTTGACCGGATCGCGAACCCAAGACAGCAACCGCAGACCGAACGAAGCCGCTCGTTGAGCGACCGCTCGCGCACTGGCACCGAAGCCAATCAGGCCGAGCGTCTGACCGGCCAAGCGATGCACTCCAGGATGATGCCGCGCGGACCAGTTGTGAGTCCGCATCGCCTCGGTCATAAACGGCAACCGCCGAGCGAACGCCAGCAGCAACGCCAACGCGTGCTCGGCTTGTTCGTTGAGGCAGAAGTCCGGCACGTTCGTGACGACGATCCCTTGACGCGTTGCCTCGGCGATATCGATCTTGTCGGTGCCTGCTCCCAGCCGAGCGATCACGCGGCAGCGAGTCAGCCGTTTGATGACCGAAGCAGGAACTCGCGACGAAACGACCAGCAGCGCATCGCAGTCTTCTGCCGCCGCAAGGATTTCGTGCGGCTCCTGCCCTTCGATCTCGACGAACTCCACGCCGGCCCGCGCGAGTTCTTGGCGTTCGACGTTGTCGATCGGGTAGGTGACCGCGTTGAGTCGGACTGCTTTGAACATGATCTTTCCTGGGCGAGCCGGGTGTGCTGCGGACTACGAATCGCGTTTCGTGAACTCTTTCACCCAGCGATCGTCCCACAACGACGGAAACGAATTCTTGCGATACGGATGCTGAGCACACACCTGCTCGTTCAATTCCAGACCGAGGCCAGGTTGGTCGGGGAGGGCGAATTCACCGTGACGGATCGGGTTCCAGCCGTGAACGAGGTCGTTACGCCACGGCACGTCGTACTCGGCGAAGTTTTCTTGGACGGCAACTTGCGGAGTCGACCAGCCGAAATGCAGCGCGGCACACAACGCGATCGGGCCGATCGAACAGTGCGGAGCGATTCGCAGATCGTTCGCCTGGCACAGCGCGGCGATCTTCTTGCCGATGCCCAATCCGCCGCAGTGAGCCAAATCCATCTGCACGATGTCGCACGCTCGAAGTGATGCGAGCCGAGCGAACTCTTCGAGCATGTAAAGCCGCTCGCCTGCCGCGATCGGGAACGACAACACTTGTTTGACCTCAAGGAGTTGGTCGAGACTGTGCGGCGTCACTGGCTCTTCGTACCACGCGGGGCGATACGGGATCAGACGGCGGCCGATCTCGATAGCGCATCCGACCGACAATCGGCCGTGGACTTCGATCATCAGGTCGATCTCGTCACCGACCGCATCGCGAACGGAGGCGACGATCTGGTCGGCGTCGGACATCTGCTCGCGAGTCATCTCTTTCCAAGCGGTGCCGAACGGATCGAACTTCATCCCACGATAACCGCGAGCGACGACCTCCTTCGCCTTCGCCGCGTAGTCGACCGGCGTGCGAGCACCTCCGTACCAGCCGTTGGCGTAGGCGGGAAGCCGCTCGCGTGCTTGGCCGCCGAGCAGCTTATAGACTGGCTGACCGCAGGCTTTGCCGACGATGTCCCAGCAGGCAATCTCGACGCCACTGATCGCTGTCAGCACGGTCGAGCCACCTTGATACTGATCCCGAATCAAATTCCCGAACACGTTTTCGATGTCGAACGGATCGACGCCGAGAATGCGATCTTCAACCCATTCGTGAAGCAAGGTCTGTACGGTGGCCTCTTGCCACTCCAACGTCGCCTCGCCGAGACCGGTCAAGCCGGTGTCGGTCGTCAGCCGCACGAACAGGTAGTTTCGCAACCCGCCATTCACCAGAAACGATTCGAGCTTTGTGATCTTCATGTCGGTAAGCCTTTCCAGGCTGACACGATACGGCACTCGATCACGATTCCAAGTCAACCGTTTATCGGGTCAGCCTGGAAAGGCTGACCTACGGAACTGCACATGACTGAACCTCAAACTGTTGCCGCAGGCGCGCTCGCCCCTTGGGAAATCGAAAACTTGCCGGAGCCGCCTCGGTCGGGGCGGAAGTTGTGGCTGGGATTGATCGGCCCCGGTGTCGTTCTGGCCGGAACAAGCATCGGCACCGGCGAGTGGCTATTCGGGCCGGTGGTGTCGGCTCAGTACGGAGCGTCGCTGTTCTGGCTGGCGCTGATCAGCATCGTGTTGCAGGGATTCGCCAACTTGATGTTTATGCGGTACGCGATCTACTGCGGCGAGCCGATGAACGTCGGCATCCTGCGGACGTGGCCGGGACCAATGGCCTGGATCGCGTTCTTCGCCATTCTCGATATCGCGTCGTTCTTTCCGTACAACGCCTCGAACGCCGCCGTTCCGTTGGCCACCGGATTCCTCGGACGCTTGCCGGACACGGTCGGCAATCCCGACGACAAGTTGCTCGTGCGCGGATTGGGCATCACGATTTTTTTGCTGTGCTTCGTGCCACTGATCTTTGGCGGCACGGTCTATCGGATGCTCGAAAAAATCATGGCGACGAAGCTCGTCGTCGTGCTGGGCTACTTGTCGATCATCGCGCTGACGATGGTTTCTGCGCCAGTCGTGTGGGATGTCTGCACCGGCTTCTTTGCGTTCGGAACAGTGCCGTTGCAGCCGGATACGTTGATCGTCGATCGGCACTTCCAAATTCGCAGGACTATCGACGGCACGGACTATGTCGCCAAAGGGACGTGGGAATTGAACAGCTCGCAAGGCAAGCCTGTGACCGGTGAGTTGTCCATCACTCGCGGCGGCAAGCGGACCAAGAACAACCTGCTGGAACGGGAGAAGCTCACGCCTGAAGCCACCAAATGGCGTGACGAGATTTTGGACCGGACGAAGCCGTTTTCCGGCTCTGGTCGGTTCTTGATCGAGTTCCGAGAACATGGCGAGTTGCTGACCGCCGAAGGACAGGTCATCGACCACCATCACTTCCAACCGACCATGCTGAGAACGGATGCCAAACGGGAATACTCCTCGTTGGAGGAAGTCCCCGAACCACAGCGGTCGCGGTTGGCGAACTATCTGCAACACGAAGGGGTCGCCTACGTCAACGCCTTCCGCTACGTCGGCGAGCATGGCAAATTGCCGCCGCTGGATTGGGCGATGGTCGTGGCGTTCGTGGCGATCGCCGGGGCGGGCGGGCTGACGAACACGATGTTCTCGAACTACGCGCGTGACAAAGGCTGGGGCATGGGCTGCCATGTCGGCGCGATCCCCAGCGCGTGTGGCGGGATCACGGTCAGTCTGTCGCACACCGGCAAAGTGTTTCCGCTCGACGGTGAGAACCGTTTCAAGTGGTTCGGCTGGATGCAGCACATTCGACGCGATCAAGCGATCTGGATGACGGCGTCGGTGATCGGTATGGCGTTGCCCTGCATGATGTCGCTGGAGTTCATTCGCAACGCCAGCGTCGTCGGCGACCGAGCCGCCGCGATGTCGGCCGAAGGGATCGCCGGTCGGTATCCGTCGTATGCCTCGCTGTTCTGGTACTTGACGTTGATCTGCGGGTTCCTGGTGCTGACTCCGGGACAGGTCAGCACCGGCGACCAGATTGCTCGGCGCTGGACCGACATGCTGTGGAACGCCAGCTCACGAGTGCGACGGACGGGCGAGGTGCGCTACGTCTATTACGGCATCATGTCGATCTATGCCGCCGGTGGACTGGTGATTCTGATTCTGTTTCCCGCCGTGGCGATCGCGAAGTTCGCCGCCGTGCTGCAAAACATCGCGCTGGGTTCGACGGCTCTCTTGTCCCTGTACGTCAACCGCAAGCTGCTGCCGAAAGAAATTCAACCGGGCTGGTTCCATCAAATCGGCATCGTGCTGTGCGGCGTGTTCTTTCTGAGCATCAGCCTCGCGCTGTTGTTCATTTGACGTCGTCACCAAACCCAATAGCTCGACGGACGAGAGTACGAGTAATGGTAGTAGAAATTCTTCGCACCCCACGGATTGAACACGCCCACGAGTGACGCCGATTGTGGCGAGCAACAAGTCGCGGCTGGCACGGAGACGCTCGTCACGGTCTTCGGCCGAATCTGGCCGAGCAGCAATTCGATCGTCGCCTCGTGCCGATAGTTGGGATTCGCGGCGTACTCGCTACGGCGGAACGGGATTGAGTTGTAGACCTCAATGTACGAGGCCGAAGTGATCCCCGCTGGCATCGCGGACTCGGCACCCGCCGTGACGACGCCAGCCGTCAAGTCTGACAACGCCTCAGACTTGGCGGCTTGAGCTTCTCGCACAGCTCGGTCGATTTTCGGTACGGGAGATGGTCCGATCGCCGGACCCGGAACGATTTCGATTTTCCAGTCGTCGGCGGGGACTTTTAGTGGCTTTGGCTCAGCCGCCTGGCTCGTAACGGCGATCAAGCCACAGGCAAGTGCGGCGATCAATGACCGGCCAAAACGAAAACTCTCTCGCCCGGACTGGCCGGGTCTCTCGATGAACGCAGACATAGCGACACCTTGGGTTCAAACTGAGGCAATGCGGAACGGAAGACCTCGTTCCCAGGTGTGAGAGTTCGATCAAGCTATCGCGGGGCGACGGGAGTTTCCAAGCCCAGCGTTTCCGGGAACAGCACGGCGACGGTAAGTCAGTCCGGTTGTGACGGCAACCGGCTGGGCGAGTATAGTCTGGCGACAGAACCTTTGGACTGCGACGACCAGAGTCGTCGCTTTTCAAGACGCATTGTCGCCGTCACGGAATACTTCAGAAGAATGCGGGCGTTTTGAAAAGCGGCGGCTCAGGCCACCGCACTCCAAAACTTGAAAGGGGACAACCAGTGGCGAAGGCATGGGGCGGGCGATTTCAACAGGCGACGGACGCTCGCGTGGAAGAGTTCACGGAGTCGATCCGCTTCGACTCGCGATTGGCAGATGCCGACATCACCGGCTCGCAGGCGCATGCGCGGATGCTGGCCAAGGTCGGACTGCTGACGGCCGCCGAGGCGGACCAGATCGTGACCGAACTGGAAGACATTCGCGGCGTGATCGCTCGTGGCGAGTTACCGTTCCGTACGGAACTCGAAGACATCCACATGCACATCGAAAGCGAGTTGATTCGCCGGCTCGGCGATGTCGGCCGCAAGCTGCACACGGGCCGAAGCCGGAACGATCAAGTCGCCACCGACCTGAAACTCTGGACGCGCGACGCGATCGGGCGGATCGACGAACTGCTCGTGAATCTGCAGCGAGCGTTCGTTGGACGCTGCGACCGAGACCTCGATGTCGTGCTACCCGGCTACACTCACTTGCAGCGAGCGATGCCGGTGCTAGCGCCGCATTTCTGGTTGGCGTGGGTCGAGAAGTTCGAGCGTGACAGACAGCGGTTGGCCGACTGTCTCACGCGAGTCAACATCTCGCCGCTCGGAGCCGCCGCGCTGGCGGGGACATCGTTGCCGATCGACCGGCACGAGACCGCGCGGCTGCTCGGCTTCACCGAGCCGGCTCGCAACAGCCTCGACGTGTCGAGTGATCGCGACTTCGTCATCGAGTTCGTCTTCGACATGTCGCTGATCGCAACGCACCTGTCGTCGTGGGCCGAGGAGTGGATCATTTGGTTCTCGACCGAGTTTGGATTTCTGAAACTGCCGGATGCGTTCACGACCGGCTCGTCGATCATGCCG
>SYJG01000470.1 GCA_005798445.1 Planctomyces sp. | reverse complement strand
TGCCGCGGCCCCCCCTCCCTTGGGGCGTGGGTTCGGGTGTGGGCGCCAAGCCGCCGTTGACGCGGCCCGTCAATCGAACTTCACTTTTGCCTCGGATCCCTCACCCGGCCTTCGGCCACCCTCTCCCGAAGGGAGAGGGGATGGAATTATGCCCTCACCCCTCCTCACCATGTCCGGCATCTCGAAGTCGTTCGGGGCGACTCAGGCGCTGCGCGACGTGTCGCTCGACGTGCCGGCAGGACGAGTGCTCGCACTCATCGGCGAAAATGGAGCGGGCAAGAGCACGCTGATGAAAGTGCTCAGTGGAGCACACGCACCGGATTCCGGCACGATGACTCTGAACGGACGGCGATTCGCGCCCAGCGGGCCGCATGACGCGCGGCTGGCCGGTGTCGGCATGATCTATCAAGAGCTGAATCTCGCGCCCGACTTGAGTGTCGAAGACAACGTCATGCTCGGCCAGGAGCGGCGTCGAAGTGGCCTGCTCGACCGAGCGACTCAGCGAGAAAAGGTGCGCGAGGCTCTCGAATTGCTGGGGCATTCCGACTTGCCACCGAACACTCCGGTTCGCGATCTGCCGATCGCTCAACAGCAACTCGTTGAGATCGCGCGAGCATTGGCCGCCGATTGCAAAGTGATTGTCTTCGACGAACCGACGAGTTCGCTCACTCGCTCGGACGTCGAGCACCTGTTCGCCGTCATTCGCCGGTTGAAATCGGCGGGGCTGGGCATCGTCTACATCAGCCATTTTTTGGAAGAAATTCGGCAGGTCTGCGACTGTTACGCCGTGCTTCGCGACGGCCGCTCGGTCGGCAGCGGGGATCTGGCCGATGCGACGAACACAGACATCGTCAGCCTGATGGTCGGCCGCAGTGTTTCCGAGTTGTTCCCCTCGGTCCCGCACACTTTGGGCGAAGTCGTGTTGGAAGTTCGCGGACTCTTCGGGGTGTCGTCCCCCAACGATGTGAGCTTTGACTTGCGACGTGGTGAAATTCTTGGCATTGCCGGGTTGATCGGAGCCGGGCGAACAGAATTGCTCCGCTGTTTGTTCGGTCTAGACTTGGTTGTTCGTGGCCAAGTCGTCTCCGTACCGCGACCGTCAGGGAGCGGCCAGGTGAACCGAGAAGGGCCGCTCCCTGTCGGTCGCGGTACGGATCGCCGAATGGGCCTCGTCTCTGAAGACCGCAAGACCGAAGGACTCGCGCAGTCGCGGTCGATCGCCGACAACCTGACGCTCAGCCGCTTGACGTCGTATTCCCGTTTCGGCTGGTTGAATCTGAGGCGTCGTCGCACCGCCGTTCTCGATTGGATGCGGCGGCTGCAGGTGAAAGCCGCGTCGCCCGATCAGACGATCGGCGAGCTCTCTGGCGGCAACCAGCAGAAGGTGGCGATCGCTCGCGTGCTGCATCAGGGGGCGGACATCCTGCTGCTCGATGAGCCGACACGCGGTATCGACGTCGGTACGAAGGCGGAGATTTATCGCTTGATGGGTGAGCAAGCGGCCGCCGGCAAGGCGATCATTTTCGTCAGCTCGTACCTGACCGAGCTGCTCGCCGTCTGCGACCGCGTGGCGGTGATGTCTCGGGGGCGATTGAAAGAAGTCCGACCGGCGAGTGACTGGACTGAAGAGTCCGCGATGGCCGTGGCCGTCAGCCTGAATGAATCCGTGGCCTGATCTTGAGAAAGCTCGAAGATGGAACCGTCACCGACTTTGACGACACCAACCGATGCGACAACGCTGCAACGCAGTTGGAAACGAGCGCTCGGGATGCTCGGCCCATTTCTCGCGCTGGCGGTCGTCGTGTTGTTCTTCTCGCTCGCGGATGAGTTGGTGAACGGCGAGAAAGCGGCGTTTCTGACTGGCCGCAATCTGACCACGTTGTCGCAGCGAACGGCGACGGTCGCCGTCGCGGCCTTGGGCATGACGGTGATCATCATCGCCGGAGGCATCGACCTGTCGGCGGGAACGGCGATCGCCCTGTGCGCCACCGTGCTGGCCTGGGGCTTGAAAGAAGACCTCGGCCCACGCTGGCTGGCGGGAGAATCCACCGCCGCCGTCGCCAAGTCGATCAACGAAGCCAAGAACGAATTAAAACAGATTGATCGCGAGATCGAGGCTCTCGCGGGCAGCGACGTTCCTGCTCAGCAAGTCGCTGCCAAACTGATGTCCAAGAGCAACGCGGAAGAATCGCTGCGGCAGCACGAGCGGCGGCTGACGGAATTGAAGTCTCTATCCGCCGTCTTCGCCGTGATGATGTCGCTGGGCTGTGGTGCTCTGTGCGGGTTCATCAACGGTTTGCTGGTCAGTTATTTGCGAGTCGTACCGTTCATCGTGACGTTAGGAACCATGCAATTGTATTTGGGAGTGTCGAAGCAGATCGCTCACGAAACGACGGTGCGTCCGGTTTTGCTCACGCAGGTCTCGGACTGGCTGAGGGACTTGCTCAGCGTTTTGCCAAAAGACTTGTGGCTGGGTTTGCCGGCCGGCGTCTGGCTGACGTTGCTGCTCGCGCTGCTGCTGTCGGCGGCCTTGCATTGGACCGTCTTCAGTCGCCACGTCTTCGCACTTGGATCGAACGAGGCGACTGCGCGGCTGTGCGGCATCAATGTTCGCTGGAACAAAGTTGCGGTCTACACGCTGAGCGGCTTGTTCGTCGGCATGGCCGGCTTGTTTCAGTTTTCGCGGATGACCGTCGGCAATCCCACGTCTGGCACGGGACTGGAATTGAGAATCATCGCCGCCGTCGTCATCGGTGGAGCCAGCCTCAACGGCGGACGTGGCTCGGTACTTGGAACGCTGTTGGGAGCGATGATCATGTCCGTGATCGAAAACGGCTGCACGATGCTCGAACTCCCGAATCCTGTCCAAGAGATGATCCTCGGAGTGATTATCGTCGCTGCCGTGACGCTGGACCAAATCCGGCAGCGACGGACAATGTAATTCCAGCCAAACGAGTCATCCGATGGCTTTTCGAATCGAATACTTTCCTGGTGCAATTCGCGACCTTTCGGGTTTGCGAGGGTTCGACCGTCAACAAATCCTCGATGCGATTCCGTTGCATTTAACACACCAGCCAAAACAGGAGAGTCGCAGCCGAATCAAACGGATGAGTCAACCGTTTTGGAGCGAATACCGCTTGCGAGTTGGCGAGTTTCGTGTGTACTACGACGTCGATGAGACAGCCCAGTCCGTCAATGTGCTACGGATTTTGGAGAAGGGGACTGCGGAAACACTCAAGGAGATGCCATGAAAACCATCATCGCCACCAAAGAAGTGACGTCCGAGGATTTGATCGATCAGGTTCAACACGACCAAGTCGTGCTGCTTCGCGGAGGCAAACCCGCTGCGGTCGTCATGTCGCTCGATGATGATGATCTGGAGTGGCTTGCGCGAGAGCTTGACCCCGAATTCATTTCGTCGATCGCTCAAGCTCGCGAGGACGTTCGCGAGGGCAAAGGGGTTCGACATGAGGACGTTGTCGCTATGTTCGGCCTGAAGTAACGCGCTCACGTTCCATCGCCAGCGATTCACTGTTGGTCGAAATCGTTCGCAGACGTTAGAGGAGTTTTTTCATGCGAGTTTTCGTTGCCTGTCTGCTCTTTCTTTTGACTCCATTCGTCGTTTGGGCAGAGAATCCGATTCCGAAGTACGCCGAGCATCAAGACCTGTCGTACTTCGTCGATGCCAGCGGTCAGAAGCAGCCGATCAAAACCGCTGCCGATTGGGTCAAGCGTCGCGAGCACATCGCGGCCTGGATGCAGACGGTCATGGGGCCGCTCCCCAGGCCGGAGAAGCCGGTGCCGCTTGACGTGAAGGTCGAGGAAGAAGTCGCCGTCGGTGATCTGACTCGCAAGAAGATCAGCTATCAGACCGACTCAACCGAGCGGCGTGTGAAGGCGTTTTTGTTTCTTCCGAAGTCCGACAAGAAGCCGACGCCTGCGATCCTCTGTCTGCATCAAACGACCGGCATTGGAAAAGGTGAACCGGCAGGGCAGGGGGGAAGCCCCAATCTGCACTACGCGCTGCACCTTGCCCAACGAGGTTATGTGACGCTCGCTCCGGACTATCCGAGCTTCGGCGAATACCAGTTCGACTTCGCTCCAGCCCACGGTTACACAAGCGGCAGCATGAAGGCGATCTACGACAACGTCCGCGCGGTAGACTTGTTGCAATCGCTGTCCGAAGTGGACAAAGACCGCATCGGCTGCATCGGTCATTCGCTCGGCGGGCACAACACAATGTTCACGGCATTCTTCGAGCCGCGCATCAAATGCCTGATCTCCAACTGCGGCTTCACTCGGTTTCACAAGTATTACGGCGGAGCCTTGAAGGGTTGGACGAGCGCCCGCTACATGCCGCTGATCGATTCGCGGCATCACAACAGCCCGGACGAAGTCCCGTTCGACTTTCCGGAGATCGTCGCCAGCTTCGCCCCGCGTCCGTTCCTCGCCAGCAGCCCGATCGGCGACAGCAATTTCGAGGTCAGCGGCGTGAAGGATTCCATCGCCTCCGCAAAGCCGATCTACGAACTCCTCGGCGCGGGCGACGCACTGCAAGCCAGCTACCCGAACTGCGCTCACGACTTCCCGGAAGACGTCCGAAAGGTCGCCTACGATTTCTTCGACAAGCATCTCAAGAAATGACGCTCGCGGGCGAGTCGCGCCTCGGCCACCATTTTCTCAGCGTGCTCACAAAGGCTCGATCGGCTTTCGAGGAGAACATTTCGAGTGGCGAGAATCCTCTCAGCCGAGCCAACCACAGCGTCAACGCGAAGCAGCCGATGCCGATCACTCGATTCGGCCAGGCGTTCAAGTCCCACTGGCCGGACCACGTCCACTGCCAAGCGTTGGAGATTGGCAGCAAGTACGGCACCGGCCACTGATACCCGTCTGCACCGCGCGAACCGATCACGTCGCAGAACAAGTGTAGATGGAATGTCAAACACGCGAAGAAAGTGGTCTTCCAGTTCCCCTTCGAGAGACACGTAGCGGCCACCGTAACGAACGCCGCGAAGCCGACGTTGTGACACAGGATGTGGTGGTACTCGCTGTGCCACAGCAGCGGCGTGTCCCAGTTGATCGTGATCCAGTTTTCGATCGGGTAGCCAAAGCCGTCGATGTCCGGGATGACGCCTGCCAGCGTGACGAGTGCTCGGTCGCGGCGCGTCTTCGTCGTTGCGTCGGCGATGACCCAACTGATCAGGAAATGTGTTGGCGGGATCATTCGGTTGGCCTTTGGTCCTGATCGCGAGTCCGAAACACAGGCAGTGCGAGCTTCCAGCGCAGCCCCGCGAGCCTCAAAGCCAAGATCACTCCGGCGGCCACGACGAGACACGTCGTGCGGTCAAAGTTGGCTCGGTGCAGCAGCACAAAGACCAAGTCCCCGCCGAACGCGGCGGTCGCGTAGAAGTACGTCTCGCGGCGAAACACGAGCGGTATCTCGCCACACAAGAGGTCTCGCAGGATTCCGCCGGCGACTCCCGTGACCACACCCAACACGATTGCCGTCGTTGCGGTGGCCTGATGAGCCAGTGCCTTCTCGGTGCCGAGCACCGCCACGAAGGCCAAACCCATCGCGTCGGCAATCAGCAAGAATTGATGCGGCGGATGCCAATACCGAACAGTCGCGAACGTGAGAGTTCCCGCAGCAAGCCCCGTCCAGAGAAACCAATCGTCCTGGCTCCAAAAGACCGGCACGTCCAGCACGAGATCACGCAGCGTCCCGCCTCCGAGTGACGTGACCAACGCCAGCACAAGAACGCCGAACAAGTCCATACGTCGGCCTTCAGCCGCCAACGCACCGGTGATCGCCGAGAATCCAACCGCCAGCAATCCGACGACGTACAACATCCGTAACTTGTCCTTTTCGACCGCAGAAAAGCGGTGGTCCACCGCATGACCGGGGAGTTTCGTTCCTCGCGATCCGAGTTTAGACTCCCCGTCGAAGTTTCGTCAGGCGAGAGGAGCCGCTTACGTCTGACTGCGAATAACCGGCTGAAATCCTGCGAATCGGAGACGGTGCGATGAGCCAGAAAAACACTCGACGTGACTTCATGCAGACGACGCTGGCGGCGGCCGCAGCCAGCTCGATGCCGTATTGGTTCTTCCGCGACCCGGCAGCCGCCAAGGCGTTTCAGTCGCCGAACGAGCGGCCGCTCATCGCCTGCATCGGTACCGGCGATCGCTGGAACGCCGTCGGCCCGAACGCTCTGAAGTTCGGCGATTGCGTTGCGGTGTGCGATGTTGATTCCGAGCACGCTCAGAAGGGGAAGAAGCGAGTCGAGGATGCTCAGAACAAAAAGGGTTCGGCCAAAGAGGTGAAGGTCTACGAGAACTACCTTGAGCTGCTCGACAAGCATCCGGAGACACAGATTGTCACGGTCGTCACGCCAGATCATTGGCACTCGAAGATTTCGATCGACGCCATGAAGCATGGCAAGGACGTATACTGCGAGAAGCCGCTGACGCTGACCATCGACGAAGGGAAGCAGATCATCAAGGTGCTCGACGCCACGAAGCGCGTCTTCCAGGTCGGCACTCAGCAACGGAGCGAGATGGCCGCCAATGGCGGCAAGGTTCATCAGCAGTTTCTCGTCGCGGTCGCGATCGCTCGATCGGGGCGGCTCGGCAAAATTCAGAAAGTCGAATGCCGCATCGGAGGAGCACCCACGAGTTCTGACATCCCGAAGGCCGACGTCCCCAAGCACCTCAACTGGGACATGTGGCTCGGACAGGCTCCGATGACCGACTACCTGCAAGGTGGCTTCGGCAACAACAAGAACTACCCAGAGAGCCGGACGCACTACGAGTTCCGTTGGTGGTACGAATACTCCGGCGGCAAGATGACCGACTGGGGTGCTCACCACGTCGATATCGCCACCTGGGCGATCGGCATGGAAAACAGCGGCCCGATTAGCGTCGAGGGAACCGCCAAGCATCCGGTCCCGTTCGAGAACGGCTACCCGACCGTGAGCAACCGCTACAACGCGGCTCACGAGTTCAAGATCAACGTCAACTACCCGAACGGCGTTGAGATGCTGATCCGCAACGACGAAGAAAACGGCATCCTCATCGAAGGAACCGAAGGCCGCATCTTCGTCAGCCGAGGCTCGCTGAAGGGCAAGCCAGTCGAAGACCTCGAAACCAACCCGCTGCCGGCCGACGCCATCAGCAAGCTCTACAAGGGCAAGCAACCCGGCGACCACATGCGGAACTTCTTCGAGTGCTGCGTCGATCGGACTCAGCCCATCAGCGACGTCCACACGCATCACCGAGCGATGACGACCTGCCATCTTTCCAACATCGCCATCCGCCTCGGCCGCAAGCTGAACTGGGACCCCGAAAAGCAGGAGATCACCGGCGACGCCGACGCCAAGAAGATGCAATCCCGCGAACAACGCAAAGGCTACGAGATCATCGTCTGACGCCTCGTGTTTCAAGCGACTCAAAACCAGAAGGGCAGCCGGTGCGAGCCGGCTGCCCTTTTTCGTCGGAACAGTTGCAACGCAAAGACGCAAAGTCGCGAAGTCGAAAAGAATCCATTGGCCATTTCTTGGCTTTGCGACTTTGCGGCTTTGCGTTGAAACTGTGCGACCTACAGGCGATCGAGCGAGTCGATCCAGCGGGCCATCGCATCGACTCCTTCGGCATTCGGATACCGATGCTCCAAGTCGGACAGACTCGTGAAGTTTGCTGGGTACTTGATGGCTCGCAGCGAGTTCGCGGTTCGTTCGAGGATTGCATGAGCGGGGTCTTTCGAGCCGCAGACCAACTGGAATTGCAGGCGATACTCCGGCAAGTTTTCGGGAGGACGCTCAGAGACCGCGCCCGCCGCCAGTAACAGTCCGCGAAACAGGTCGCGGTGTTTGAAGGCCAAGTGTGTCGCAAACGGCCCGCTCTTGTCGTAGCCGTGCAACACGATGCGGCTGGCATCGATCGAGTATTTCTTTTGGAACGCGACCACCGTTTCGTGGACGAAGTCCGCTTCGTTGGCCTGCCAGCCGGAGCCGATGTTCGCGGCTTTCAAACCGAGCAGAATGATGCCGCGTCGCTCGGCCTCGGTCTTCCACGAGTCGTAAACCGTCGCCTCCAGCGTGTCACCAGCGGGATGCAGCCAGACCAACAGCGAGTAGCCGTAGGCCGGGTTGTAGCCCTCCGGCACGAAGGCCCACCAAGCGTTCTTGCTGTCGGCGACCTCTTCGCCAAACCGGCCGGTGCGAGGTTTCTCTGATTTGGCATCTGCTTCGGCGACTGCCTCAATGGCGGAAGTCGGCAAGTCCTTTGGCAAGTCGGCCGGATAGCCAACGAGCGTTGTCTCCAACGATTGCTCCTTGCCGTCACGACGAATGACGACGATCGCCTTCTCGGTCGGACGAACACGACTGACTTGGTCGATCAACTGCGCGGCGGAGGTGATGCTCTGGTCGCGAAACTTAATGATGCGATCGCGCGGTTTCAGGCCGATCTTCGCGGCGGGGCTTTCGGGATAAACAAAACGCACACCAACGCCGGATTGCCCACTACCGATTTTCTCCCGTGTCGGCAACATGCCGAGGAAACCCGCCTCGAACGGCGGCAGCTCGCCGACGAGCGTCAGTTCTGCCTGCTTCGTTTCGTCGCCTCGCTTGATCGAGATCGCCAGTTTGTCCCCTTCGATCTTGCTGCCGAGCACATGCCGCACCTGCGCCGGTCGCGTCACCTTGTTGCCATCGAGCTCCAGGATCGCGTCACCATCCTTGAAACCCGCGCGGTACATCGGCGAGTCGTAACGAACGCGATCGACTTTCGTGTCGCCGCCATACAAGTCGGCCGACGCGAACGTGAAACCCGCCAAGCCCGGCCGCAGGTCTTTGCCCTGCTTCAAGCGATCGAGCGTCGCGAGCACATCCACCAGCGGAATCGCGAAGCCGATCCCGGAGTCGTACCACTCGACCCCAGCCACCGGCGAGTTGTCCTGCGGCGACAGCGGCACGAGCACTCCTTGCACGGTCCCCTCGACATCGACAAGCGCCCCGCCGTAATTGACCGGCGAGACCTTCGCGTCCGTTTGAATTGCCTTACCCCAAATACGATTCACCGCGCTGACGATCCCGACCGACGCATTCGGAGCGTTCGGATCGAGTGCTCGGCCGACAGCGATTGCCCATTGTCCAACCTTGATCGACTCCTTCGCCGCCGCGCGAGCCGGGACCAGCCCCTCTGCTTCGACCTTGAGCAACGTCAGCATCCGCAGGGTGTCGTTCGCCACGACCTTCGCCGCCATCCGTCGGCCATCGGTCGTCGTCACCAGGATCGACGCGGGCTTCGACAAGAAGTTGAACGAACTGGAGATCACGAACCCATCCGCCGACACGATGACCCCGGTGGTCGGCCCATTGCCCAGCAGAAAGTTCTGCACCTGATCCAGCCCACCCACCGTCTCGATCCGCACCAACGACGGAGCCACCTGCGACACCGCTCGCTTGAAGGCTTGCTCTTCCGCCTCTTCCAACTCACGAGTTGGCGCTTGCCACGCCCAAGCCGGCTGTGACAAAAGGATCAACATCAAGCTCGCGGCGGCTCGGCCGATGGCCGATGGCCGACAGCCGATGGTCGTGATCCTTTTCTGAATGAAAAAAAGACATCGGCCATCGGCTTTAGGCTCACGGTTTTCGGCCGGGCAAATCGGTTCAGCGAGTCGCTGCATCGTGGTCACTCTTTCTTTCTCGGCACCGGCATCTCGACGTTGACCAGTTCGTTGCCTCGGCGAACGACCAAACGGAGTTGGTCGCCCGATTCGAGTCGCCCGATCGCTTCCTGCAAGGCTCGGCAGGACTGGATCAGCTCGTCGTTGACGAACAGGACGAGATCGTCGGGTTTCAGGCCGACCTTCGCGGCGGCAGAGTCGGGTTGAATCGCGTCAATGAACGCCGGCGTCCGTTCCACGACATCGGGCACCGTCAGGAAACCAAAGTCGAGCGGCTTGTAACGGCGTGGCTTCAACGACGGCTCGTCTTCGTGCGGGTCTTTCTTCCGCTCGAACTTGCCGGAGATGATTTGCTGAATCGGGCTGGCCAGCTCCTTCACCGGGATCGCGTAGTTCATCCAGGTGTTCGACTTCGCGTTCCGCAGTTCCAGGCCGATCATTCCCAGCAGCAACCCGTCGCGAGTCGTCAGCACGCCACCCGCCGCGCCGGAGTTGTTCGTCACTCCGTCGACCACAAACACCGGCCCCGAATACGGACTATCGAACACGCCGCGCCGAGCCTCGATGACCGTCTTCGCCGCGATCACTCCATGCACGACTGAGACCGGTTCGTCCCCTGCCGCGACGTTGAACATGTTGCTGAAGCCGAGGACTCGCGTCCCGGTCCCTGCCGAGATGGCCTCGTCGGGATTGAAATACGGGAACTCAACTCCCTCCGCACCATTCAGCTTGAGCACGGCCAAGGCCAGTTGCGGTTCGGCCCCCAACACCCGCGCCGAAAAGCGGCGACCATCGGACAGCACGACTGTGACCAGATCGGCATCGAGCACATGGCTCCAGATCGTCGCGATGTGACCTTCCTTGCTGACAAAGAATCCCGTTCCGTGAGCCGCCAGACTCTTGATCCCGCCGGCTCCGAAAATCTTGACGACCTTGGGCTGAACGGCGGAAATGGTGTCGCGTGTCGATTGCGCGTGGACAGAGGACTGGAATAACACAGTGCAGAGTGCGAAGTGCAGAGTGCAAAGTGCAAAGTGCATGACGGAGCGCGAGCGCGCCGATCGAACCACTGGAGGCACCTGAAAACGTACAGCTAGGAGAATCTGCCCCGCCGGCTGTTCAACACTTTGCAATTTGCACTCTGCACTCTGCACTTTGCACTCTCCTCACTTCTTCCCCGCGAAGTCTGCCTTCTCAACTTTCAGCGTCGCGAATTCTTTCTCGCCGCTCGTCACTCGCCATGTCGCGGGAAGGCGTCGGCCGCTGAAGTCGTTCCAACTCTCGAACCGGATTTGGCAGGGTTCCGCGTCCTCAAGCAGCCGGCTATCGAGCCCGACCAACAGACCGGACGCGCGGCTGAAGAACCAGCGAGTTTCGATCGCGCCCATTGTCGTCACGATCACGTCCGTCAACTCGCCACGCCCGTCGATCGGTTCGCTACCGAAGTAGTGGCATTCGGAGAAACCCTTCGCTCCGGCTTGTAACAAAAGCCGGAGTTGATGAGCCGCGATCAAGAATCCGCCGGTCCCCTGCGGTTCGTCCGCCGGGTCAGTGTCTTCGAGCTGTTGGAAGAAGGCGGCGTCCCGAATTTCCAACCCGACCCCTTTGACCGCGATCGTCAACTCAAACTTGTCGCCAGCCATCGACTGACCGCTCAACCGCCACGAACCGGCGGCCGATGCGAAATCCCCGAAGCCCTTCAGCGGAGCGAACACCCGATCCTGCTCCAACTGGTTGAAGCGGTAGTTGGCGAAGCCAGGCTTCGCGACGAACCAATCTTTCCATTGCTCGGGAATCGCCTTCTTCATCGCTTCCGCGTGTGGATCGGCTGGCGGTGTTTGCGGCAGGTCCGGAGTTTTTTCCGGCTTGCCGTCCTTGTCCTTCTTCGGCATCGGCTGACGCGGTTTCGGTTGCGTACGCGGACCAGGCATCAACTCGGTCTTCGCGTGCAGGCCGCGCAGCCGAGCGTGAATCTCGCGGCGTTCTCCTTCATGGCGGAAGACGATCGGCAACATCCAGTCCTTCGGATAGATGCCGAGAATGTTCTTGAACTGATTAACGCTCCGAACGGGACGCCCCGCGAAACTGACCAACTCGTCGCCGGACCGCAGCCCGCGACGATAGACATCCGACGTCTCCAAGATTCCGTTGACCACGACGGTGCCATCAGACTCCGTCGTCACCGTCGCGCCGAGCGTTGCATGATCGACGACTCGGCCCGCCTTGAACTGGTCGTGGAAAAACTTGATCTGATTGATCGAGATCGCGTAGCCCGCTCCGGAATTCACTCGGCCACGTTTCTCGAACGAGCCGCGGCCGTTGATGCCGACCAAATCGCCCGCCGAGTTGAACAGCGGCCCGCCGGAGTTGCCCGGATTGATCGAGGTATCGACCTGAATGCAGTCGGTGTACTCCAGCCACGTTCCGGCTGGTGGCTGATAGCGATGCGTGCCACTGACGATGCCGTAGGTCACAGTCGGCTGAAAGTCGGTCGCGAGCAAAAACGGGTTGCCCATGACGTACGTCCAATCGCCGATCTCCAGCTTGTCGCTGTCGCCGAGCGTTGCCACCGGGAAATCCTCGCGGCCCAGCAGCTTGATGAGCGCGACGTCGCCCGTCGGATCAAGACCGACCAGCACCGCGTCGTACAGCACGCCGTCGTTGAGGCCACACTTCATGAACGGTCCCAGCCCACTGACGACGTGAAAGTTCGTCAGCGCGAACCCATCCTTGCTGATGAGCACCCCCGAACCGCCGCCGGCTCCACCTTTCGCAAAGACAGCCACAACCGTCGGAGCCACTCGCTCGATGACTTCGACCCGATTCAATTCCGCCTCGCGAACCTGCGGCTCAGCGGCCGGCGCTGAGACCGCCAGCCAACAAACCAACGCGAAGCTCAACACCCCGCGTCGTTGCATCTCTGCGTCTTTGCGTTGACCAACCATCGCATCCTCACTTGATCAACTTGGCGTCCGCCAAATCGAGATTGTCGCCGAGATCGACATTCGTGGCCGCATCGCCTCCGAAGCCGACGACGATTTCCAGCACCACAACATCGGTCACATCCAAGTCAATTGGCCGAGCGGCATCTCGTGAAGTCATCCGCAGCTTCACAAGCTGCTTTCCGTCGCCGGTGATCAACAGATCGCAATCGCCGTTGCCGTCCTTCACGCTCTCGTCGATCCCGACGATGGCTTGCAGCCGGCGATAGTCTCCCCCCAACCGATACCGCAACGTCGTCTGTGGCCGGATGCACAATCCGCGTGCGAAGGCTCGCATTCCCATCGGCTTCAGTTCCGGGGCGTAGAACGCTCGATCCGGGACAAACGCCGGGCCATCTTGAATACCGCGTGTGTACTTCACGTCGCGCGGCGGCTCTTGCGAAAGGTAGCGCAACTTCCCTTGGCTGAAGTCGAGCAGCTTGAGTTTGTCGAGCGGCAAAGGCACTTCGGCTTTCGTCGCCGTCGTCATGGAAACTCCGGTCGGTGTCGCCGCCAGTGAGGACGCCATCAGGATGTCACCGTTGCCAAGTTCCACTCGGACTGCTGGCGGCTTCGGGCTGCTCGGCCGACGGGCGAAAATCAGGCCGAAGACTTTCTCTCGCTTCGTCGAGACCTCCTCGCCGTCGAGCAAAAACTTCACAGACTTGTCGGTGACTTCGACCACGACTCCATCGAGGTAGTCGAGCGTCTGCTCTTTGCGAATCACCAGCAGATCGGTCTTGTTGTCTCGATCGACCAGCTTCGTCCACTGTTCGTCTTCGTCGAAGCGATCGGAAAATCGCACGCTGGCGACCTCGCTTTGAGGCAGCGACAGCTCACCGAAAACGGCGGACGTGACCTTCAGGCGCTTCTCCGTGATCTGGGACTGCGTCGCACCGAGCTTCGAGCCATCCCACAACGACACGATGGCCGAAGGCTTGTCGTGCTTCGTCGGTTCGCCTCGGAACCGAACTTCGAGCACTTCGCTCAGCGGCACTGATTCTTCCTTGCCGGCTTGAACGATCGTGATTCGCCCGTCGGCCAATCCACGCCACTCGCCAACACGAGGCTCACCCTGGAACGAAACCACTTCCACTTGAGGAGCCGCCAACACGGCCAGCAAAACAGCGGACAACAAATTCATCGGTCGTTACTCTTTCCCGGCCGGGCGATTCGCCAGCTTCTTGAAGTACTGCTCAATGGCCTCGCGGTAGTGCGAGGGGAAGTTGCGGTTGATGACGTTCTTTGCCTCGGCCGCTTTCTTCGGGGCGAGCGAGCCCCAGCCGGCTTTATTGCCGATGTCTTTTTTGTCGACGTCACCAGGAGCGGTCGCTCCCTTCACGCTGCTGTCGCCGGCGGCACCGCCCGATTGGTTTTGATTGCCACCTTGGCCCCCTCCTCCGCCGGCGTTCTGTTGCTGCTGCTCGGCCTTTTTGATGATCTCGTCGAGAGCTTCGACGATTTCTTCCTCGACCTTTTGAGTCTTCTCGCCGCCGCGACCGAGGATCAGCCGACGTTCGACGTCTGACATCTTCTTGGCGACTTCACCCAGCGAAGCGTCTTTGAGTTGTTCGATGTCGTGCCGCATCAGCAACGCCACCGCCTTGTATCGCTCAGGCACGTTCTGCGTGTTGTCGAGCAAATTGCCGAGCGACTTCAGCGCGTCGCTCTTTTTCAAAAGCTGATGTTCGCAAATGGCTCGTTGAAAGAAGTAGCTCGCGGGATCGACGACCTGCTTCGGATCGACGGCAACGAGCACTTCCAACGCCTCTTCGTACAACTGTCGCTGAGCGAGAAATCGTCCGACGAACAGCCGCAGATGCTGCCGAGCAAAATCCGGCATCGCATCGGTCAGCGGCAAAACCTCGCGCGGCCAAGTGGCCACGGGGACCGCTTCTCGGCACGCCTCGACGATTTTTTTGGCGTCTGCGTCGGCCAGAGTCAGCGTGCGAATGACTCGTTGAAAGACCTCTTCGGCCGGCAGAGACGTTCCTTCGATGACCCATTCGCGTCCGATGTTTTCCAGAACGGCCTTGTCCGTCACGCCTCGTTCGGCCACCCATTGCAACGCCTTCGTGCGAACGTCGGCCGGTGCGGGGGGCGAGAAGACATCGTCAGCCGCGAAGGCCGGACTCATAGGCGAGCACAGCGAGACGACAAACAGAGCGAACCAAGTTAACCGCTGGAGAAACAACGACGTACTTAACAGAATTCTCGCAAACACGCCTTCTTCAGACACGACGGTCACTCCAGAGTGAGTTCTTTGGCTCGGACCAAATGTCGTGGGGTGATCGACCGTCGCGGTGGCGGCTTTTCGAGGTCGCTGGCAACGGTGGACCGCGGACCATTGACGAACCAGATTGGCTGCTTGGCGGTTCATTTGTTTTTCCCTTTCACCAAGTCCGACGTGGCCTGTTGGATGCGGGATTGCCGGCCGGAGAGTTGTTGCAGTTGCTGCACGGCTTCGTCCTGAGTCGCTTGCTCCCCTTCAAACGTGCGGCCGAGTTGCTTCGTGCGGCGGTTCACTCGCAGTTGCAGCGAACGGAGCATTTTCAGTTCGGCGATCTGATCCACGAGCGGCTGCGATTGCTCTTGATCCTGCTGTTGCTGTTGTTGCTGTTTCTTTTTGTCTTCGTCCGACTTCTCCATTTCCTTTTGCAGAGCCTCGATCAACTCTTCGAGCGCTTCGATGACATCTTTCTCGACGGCCTGAGTCAGCTCTCCGACTTTCGCATCTCGCAACCAACCGACCAGATTTTGCACGTCTTGTCGAATGCCGGCCACAGATTCCGGAAAGGCGATCGACGATCCCTCTTCCTTGAGCAAGATCAACGCTTTGTCGGCGTCGATCAGAATTTCTTGCTCGCCCTGTGAGAGTTTCACGGCGCGAGCTTGTGCCGAAGCCTTCTCCGATTCGCCGGCCTTCGACAGTCGCACGGTGTCGTGGTAGATGATGAGCTGTGCCGCGAGCATTTTCTTGAACCGGGCTTCCAGCGCCGCGAGCATCAATTTCTGTTCTTCTTCTCGAAGCTGCCGCAGGATTTCTTCGATCTTTTCTTTGGCCTCCATCAGCTTGCGGATGGCGTCGTCTTGCTCCTTCGAGGCGTTGTCCGGCTTCTGCTTTTTGAGCTCTTCAATCGCCCGCTGCATGGCTTCGCGAGACTCTTCAAGCTGCTTGCGGCCAGGCGTCTTTTGCTTCTTCGGATCGGGCTGTTGATTCTGTTCATTGTCAGGCTGTTGACTGTCTTTTGGTTGTTGACCCTCCGGCATCGGCATTGGTTGGTCGTCGGGCGGGCCGTCCTTTGGTTTGCCCTGTTGATTCTTGTCCGGCTTTTGATCCGATGGCTTCGGTGGCTTCGAGCCATCCTTGGGCTTGTCACCTTTCTCACCATTCTTCTCCGACTTGTTCATGTCGGATGGCTTGTCCTCCGGCTTCTTGCCATCGTCGGCCTTCTTGTCGTCGGAGGGCTTGTCGGTCTTCTTCTCGTCACCGTCTGACTTGGGGTTCTTGTCTTCGGGTTTCTGTTCACCGTTCTTCGAGTCGTCCGACTTGGAATCCGGCTTTGGACTCTTGGAATCGGGATTCGCTTCGCCGTTCTTTTCGGCGTCTTGCTTGTCGATCTTTTTGCCGAGCTGATCGGCCTGCTTGGCGGCGTCACCCTGTTTCTCAGCAAGCTTCTTCGTGTCGTCGCCGCGCTCCGTTCCGGCGCGGATGTCTTTCTCTTTTCCGATGAGCTTGTTGATGTCCTTGAGCAACTCTTGCAGCCGCAGCTTTTCCTTTTCGATCTCCGAGCGGCGATCCTCGGACTGCAACAGGTCCAGCAGGTTCTTGAGCTGCCCGACCAATTCTTCTTGCCGGTCGATCGCTTCGCCAAGTTGAGGTTGCTCCTTGTTGAGCAACGAGAAGATCAGGTTCATCTGATCTTCGATGCGTGTCTCTTGCGACTTGCCGAGCGCCCGGAACAGCAAGTCCGCTCGTTCGGGATCTTGCTTGCGAAGAATCTCCGCCATCTGTTGCAGCGTGAGATTGAACCGCTTGTAGCGTGCTTTGATCGAGTCCTGATCGTTGGCGAGATTGGGCTTGCTCGGCGGGGGAGTTGGCTCTTGGCTGACGGCGCTGCCGATCAGAGTCAGCCCGGCGATCATCGCGACGAACGCCGTGCAAAGTGACGAGTGCAGAGTGCAACGTGCAAAGTGAGAACAACGGGGATGCACGACATGCACTTTGCACTTTGCACTTTGCACTCTGCACTTGTCACTTGGCTTCGTCATCGGAAAGCCCCTTGAGTTCTTGGATGCGGCGTTTCTTTCGTTCGGACTTGGTGCGTTCTTCGAGTTGCTGCTGTTGATCAATGATCGACTTGAGAAGTTCGATGGCCTCCTGGAATGTCTCCAGCCGCTGCATTTCCTTGAGAATCGTGTCCATCTGGTCGAGCATCACGCCGATCTGGGCGATGGATTCGTCCAACCCCGGCAACGGATCGCGGCTGTCATCCAGCAAGAGCTTCAAGGCCCCCAGCGATTCATCGACAGCAGGATAATCGCCGGTGTTGAGCGAGTGGAGAGGCTTTACGATTTTCTCGTCAATTCGCTCCAGCATTTGCGGGGTGTGGACGGCGTTGTTGATCAGCTCTTCGCGGATGTCCTGGAAGGATTCCTCGACGGAAATGGTCTCGGTCGAGTTCTTGCGAATTGCGTGCAGCGACCGAATGACGCTGGCGGTCACGGCGGTCGCGATCTCTTGGCGAGCGGAGGGTGTCAACCCTCCGAGTTTTTCGTTTTGCGAACTCGATGCACTCGGAGGGTTAACACCCTCCGCTCGCCCAAGCCCATCCGCTTTTGAGCGGTGCAGGATCAGGTCGGTTCGCGTCTGTTTGACCTCGGAGATGATCTGCTCGAACCGGCGTCGCAGGTTGAGTTCTCGCTGATACAGCAACGACAGCAGTTCTTCGTTGCTGACAATCTTGAACGAGAACTTCTGTGAACGAGCGACGTGAGGGCCGTTGAGATTGTCCGCATCTTCCGCGACGACGGTCAGCGTCAGCTTCTGGCTGACGGCGAGATCCATTTTTAAGATTTCCAATCGCTCGGTTGGGTCATCGTCGGCCGCTTGCAGTTTGAACTCGCGCGGTTCGCCGCTCGGCGACTTCGACAGTGAGCGGACTTCCCACGGTTCTTTGTCGTCGATTTGAAATTCAAATCGGACATCCTTGAGGCCGTAGTCATCGGTGACGAGTCCCGCGACGGGAATCTCCGCCTTACGAGTGACTGACGTGCCGATCCCTTTGAGTTCGGCGGCGATGCTCGGCGCGTTGTCGGCGATGCCGTGAATCGTGATCCGCGCCGGTTCGGCCCCGATGATGTCGTCGGTGTCTTCGAGGAAGATTTTCAGCGCGACATCCGGCGGCATCGCGAACGGTTTTGTAAACGGTGAGCTCAATTTCTCGTATCGCTCGCGTGCGGCTGGCGTTGCCAATTCGGAGAGCAGGAACGGGACGACGAATTGACGTCGAGTTGAGTCGAAGAACGCCGCCGCGCGTTCCGTTGGGACTGGCTCGACCTGCACCGTTTGGCCGTCGGCTGAGCGAGTCGTCAGCGAGGCTTCTGTCGGTGACAGCGTTAGTTCGTGCGGACCGAATTGAAGCCGAGCACGGACCAGCGGCTTGTTGGCTTTCGCTCGCAACCAAAAATCCGTTTCGACCGGCAGTGACATTTGTGTCCCTTGGACCGAGACGGTCTCGCGCACGGGCTTGCCCGATTCGTCGTCGAGCTTCTGCCGCTTCGTGTGTTCGGGAAACAGGCTCTCGGCAGTGAGCACATCAATGCGAGGCGGATCGACGACGCGCACGCGAAACGCCTCGCGATTCGTGAAGTCGCCGGCCGTGACCCAGAAGTCGGCATCGTCCAGCAGGTCGTCAATCGCGTGCTTGAATCGGCGTTCTCCAGCGGCGAAACAGGTCGCCCGGCCGTAACCGCGACCGCCGCCGAGCTTGTATTGCAGATCAACTCGCTCCGGTACTTTCTTGCCGGCGGGGACATCGAATAGCAAGACGAGATCGCTGCCGCGCGGGTGTTTGTATTCGCCGTCGACAAACGGCTTCACGCGGTCGCCCGGTTCGGCCAAGACTGTGGCGACGAGTTCGACGTCGCGCGGCCAGTAGGTGTCTTGCAGTCCGACGTAGCCGGCTCGCCATCGAGCGAATGCCTGCGGGCACATTGCCGCGAACGCGATCAGCGAGACCATCAGTACGCTGGCCGCCATCGTCACTCGTCGCAATGGGCGTTGGTCAAACACCGAGCCGACGTCCAACTGTTTCAGCGTCGCCACCGCATCGAGCATCGTCCGTTCCAGCATCGCAGACGTCAGCGGTGTGTGCGATTCCGATTGCGAGGCCGACTCGACGGCCGTGACCAGCCGGTCGTTCAGTTCTGGAAACCGCTTCTCCAAAACCAGTGCGAGCGACTTCGTCCGAAAACTGCGGAAGACTCGGAACACGACGAGCGAAAACACGACGGCCGTCACCGCTCCGACCACCAACAGGTCCAACGCGACTCGCAACCACCGAGGTGGCTCCAGTCGCCGCGCCGAAAACACCGCCCAATCGAATCCCAAGCTGAGCCAAAAGAATAAGCCGACGGCCACGACTGCCAACGCCAACCCTTCCCACAGGACGTATCGCCGAATGCGCGACTTCAACTCTGCGAGGATCGCTTCGACTTCCGGGGGGAGTTGGACGTGATCGAACATAAATGGATGTCATCCAATTGGCTGGACGTGAGACGCTACCCAGGCTGTGAATTGTTCCCGTTCCAATTGGCCGGCTGCGAGTGTCAGGATGACCTGTTCCTGCTCATCGACCGACGCGATCAATTCCCAGCCGTTGAGAACGAGGAAGGTTTCCATGGCCGCGTGACCGATGCGCTTGTTGCCATCCACGAACGGAGGATTGCAGACCAACGAGAATCCCAGCGCTGCCGCCTTTTCTGCCAAGCCAAGATAGAGGTCTTGTCCGCCGAAAGACATGCGAGGTTGTGCGGCGGCCGACTCGACCGCTCCCAAGTCTCGAACTCCCGACGACCCACCGCTGGCGGCGAGCACTCGCCGATGCAGTTCCAGGATTTCCTCGACGGTGAGACAACGCATCATGCCAGCCGCCGATAAAGCTCCGCGTTCTTCTGCAACACATAATCCGCTGTTTTGTCAAAGGCTTCGTCAGGGGCTTCGAGCCAGCGATCGACTCGTAGCCGCAAGAATTCCTCCGGTGGGAGACCGGCCTGAGCAGCAAGATCGCGAAGGCGCGATTGCCGCTCATCGGAAAGTGGGATCGTGATCGACGTCATGATTGAACTTCCTTGATTCGACGTTGTCCGATTGTCGTGGGCTTCACGCCAACTTCAAGAGCTTTCGCGTGAGCCACTCGGCCGCCAGTAATCCGACCAGCACATACAGCACCCAGTCACGATCCCAGAGGGTTCGCAGCCGTTCGTCCACCAAAAACTCTTCGCCGTGATTGGGGAGCAGTTTCGGCAGAGCGGCGGCCGTATTCTCGTCGAGCGGCAGGTAGGCTCCGCCGGTCTCTTCGGCCATCGCACGGAGCAATTGGACGTTCTGACGGGCGTTGGCGGTTTCCAAGTTCGGGAGAGAAACGTCCATTTTTTCAGTCAGCTTGTCCGTCGAGTCGGGGATCAGCAGTTCCAGGCGGTACGTTCCCGGCAGGCTCAGCCGGAAGTCACCGATGAATTGGCCGGGGCGTTGGCGGTCGGGCATCAGTTTGAGCGGCGGAAGTTGCGGCCGTCCCGCCGGGTCGTAGATGTCGCAGTTGATCGCTTCCGCGACGAGCGGTTGAAACTGGGCGTCGCTGAGTAACGCTCGCACATGCGCCGTTTGGCCGAGCAGATACTGATTCCGTTCGAGCAGCAACATGCCTCGCAGCGTGCCGCGCTTGAGCCGCGTCGTGCTGAGTTCTCGAATCGCTTTCGTCCAGAAGCGATCGAAGTAGTCTTCGTCGATCGCTCGCAGACGCCAGAGTTCGCCGGCTCCGACGTACAGCGTGCGGCCCGATCCGTAGAACTGCGACGCCAGCCAAATCGGCGCGCCGTAGCTGGTCTCGGAACGCGGGTCGGTGAAGTTCGCGTACACGGTCGCTCCTGCTTTCGAGCCGGCGGTCGGATAGCAACGGTAGATGCCGGGGAACTCTTTCCAGACTGCGGCGCTGCTGATCGTGTCGTCGGTCAGTTGCAGGAATCCCGCTTCGAGACCCGCTCGTGAGAATCCAATCGACCACGCCTGTGGGCCGCTCGCATCGGCGAGCAAGTCGGACGCCAGCGAACTGAGCGTCACCGGGCACAGCTCTTGAATCGGCTTCACTTCGTCGCCACCGCTTGCCAGTGTGGACGTGTTGACGTCTCCGGCCACGAGGATCAGCCCGCCGGATTGCGAGAAGACCCACTCGCGCAGTGCGGCTTGTTGCTCGGCGTTGACTTTGCGCCAGTCGGGATCGAACGCCACGATGACATCGTACGGGAAGAGTTCCTCGCGAGTCTTCGGAAACTCGAACAACAGTTTGTTGGATTCCTGACTGACGGCCGTACCCGGATCAGCCGTTTGCAACAGCACATCGACGTCGATGGCCGAATGCCGGAAGAGCATGTTCTTCAAGAAAACGTAATCGCGCATTGGCCCGCCGGCAAACAGCAGCACCTTCGTCTTGCGATCGGTGACGCGGATCGTCTTGCGACGATCGTTGTCGGCGTCGCTGAGTTCGTTGATCTTGGCTGCGGTCTTCGCACGCAGCAGGTACTCGACCGAATTCGCCGTCGCTGGGTTCTGTTGGAATCGGACCTCCAACGGCACGCCGTTGTCCGCCAACGCGATTTCTTTCGATTCGAGCAGGCTAGGCTCAGACGTTTCCCCTTCCGGTCGCGACAGCAGTTCGACGATCGCCGACTTCCCGGCGAGTCCCTCGGCCTGCACGAACGCGGTGATCTCGAACGGATCGCCGAGATGCGCGTCGGTCGGAGCCTGCACGCTGGCGATCGCGAGATTGACCGGCGGCTTTGTCCCGCCGACTCCGATCGTCACCAATCGCGTCTTCGACTGCGCCGCGAAATGACTGGCCGAGGCTGGATCGATGCCCGAATTCGCTGCTCCGTCGGAGATTACGATGACTCCCGATAGCGACTTCCCGCTGATCTGCCGCACGAGCTCCAACAGCGATTCGCCGAGCCGTGTTTCGACACCGCGTGGTTTCAGGAGTTCATCCCAATTAGGGCCCCCTTCTGGTGGGGCAGGTTTGTGGCCTGCCTGTCCCTTGTCCTCTTCTTTGCCGGGCAGGTTGGAAACTTGTCCCACGACGCGCGGGTCTTTTGTCCGAAACTGCCAATGCGGTCCCGCCTGCGTCGAGTCGAACGTGAAAAGGCTCACGTCATGATTCCGCTGCAACTCGGCGATCAACGGCGAGCGTTCCAACAACTCCCGCACCGCGTCCGCTCGCGGCCGAGCAGGCTTGGGTTCGGCTCCGTCCGACTTCGCGGAGTCCGCTTCTTCGGGTGAGGTTTCCGGCAACTGCATCGACAGCGACGTGTCCACCGCGATCGCGACTCGCGACGGTCGAAACGAGGTCGTCTGAGTCCGCTCCTGCGGATTGACGGCTACCGCAATCAACCCCGCCCAAGCCCCGAGCCGCAACAAGAGCAGCCACACCTTCCACGCCGGATGCAATTCCTGAGTGTCCCGCAAATACAACGAGACGATCCAGGCGACGCCAACCACAACCAACGCCAGCCATCCCAGCCAAGCCACAGGGCTGCTCGGCAAATCAACCTCCCACGCCATCCGCGTGTCGGCTGCGAGGGTCATCAAGTTGGGAGCCGTTCGGCTCAAGAAGCCAACCATTGGACGATTTCCTCGCGTTCGATTTCCACGCTGGCCACGGTACCGCCAGCCGCGACGATATCGGCGATCGCGGAGCGAAGAGCTTGTTCGAGTGAATCTGCCTCTCGGTCAAACGACACCAACACGACGCCGCCGCGCGAGGCACTCGTTACATCCGATGCGCGAGCGTACAGCCGTTCGCAAAAGCTTGTTGTCGCTGTACCGGACTCAGGGTCTGACAGCTTTGCGGTGAATTGATGGACCATCACAATCTCCTTCGTCGCTCAATCGTGCGGGCATTGCTGAATCTGGTGTCGCAGTCGTTTGGCATGTTGTTCTGGATTTTGAGGTGTCGAATGAATTCTGACGATGCAACCGGTGCGTGACGATTCCGGGCAGTAAAGTTCTCCCCACACATGTCCGCCGCACTTGACCAACCGCCATCCTGACTCCGTCGCTTCATCGATGACCGCTTGAATGTGTTTGTTGGGGTGCCTCATCGGCTGGCTCCGGCAGCCGGTCGATGATGGTAGCTCAATCGGTACGCCATGAACTGTTCCGCAATGAGCAGGACGGCGAGCAAAATCAGCAGGGCGTCGCGGACTTCGCTGCCGATATCGCGACCGGCGATCCAGGAAAACTCACCTGGCTCTTGGATGCTGACGCGAACTTTCTCGCCGAGTTGCTTGCGGATCAGTTCGGTGGTCGCGAGTGCGAGATCGCTCTCGTCGGCTGGGAAGTTGTAGGTGATCCAACGCTCGAACGGCACTTGATTCAGATCGAGCAGGCGGACTCGATAAATCCCCGGCAGGTCGGTGTCCCGGAATGTGGCAGTCAGGCGAAGTTGGGCTGAGGACTGAGGACTGAGGGGCGAGGGTGAAGACTTCTCGTCGCTTCCGTCCCGGTTGTCCTTTGCATTTCCCGCGTCGGGCGCGGCTTGCAGTCGGACGGTACGTTCGCCGGCCGCGTCGGGAACGACGATGTCGATGACGTCGGTGAACTCGCTAGGATTGAGTGAGAGTTCGATCGGCTCACCAGCGAGCCGGCGTTCCAACTGGCGGTCGGAGCGGGCGATCGTCTTTTGCAGTTCCAATTGCAGGACGACGTAGCTGGCATACTTGGCCCAGTTGTTCCAGGCCGGACCGCAGGTCGTCAGGCAGGTGATGACGTTCCCTTTGCCGAAGCGGTGATGAAACATCAACGGCTGCCGGTTCCGAAGTGTCGCAATCGTCTGCACGTCATCTCCGCGCGCCTGATCGTCGCGAGGCCAACTCGCCGCAGCCGGGAAAAACTTCGCGACGCGAGTCACATCGAGATACGGATTCTCTTGTCCCTCGAACACGCGGAAGATCGGATGCGATGCGAGCACGAGGTCCGGCCCGGAATCCTCAACGACCGGAAGATCGCGAGGTGCGGTTTCCAGAGGTACGGGGAACAGACCCTTGCCCTCTTTGAAGAGTGACTCGTTGTAGAACGCTGTCTTCACCGACGCTCCGACGAACCACGCGAGTCCGCCGCCAGCCGAGACATATTTCTCCAGCGGGTCGAGCGCGTCGGCTGGCAGGTCAGCGACGTTCAACAGGTAAATCGCCTGAAACTCGTCGATTGGTCGCCGGCGCAGATAATCGACCGTCTCGATCTGTGGTGAGAAGCCAGTGATCCGCGGATCGGCCGCGAGTGCATCGACGACGTACGAGCCTTCATCGCCGCTCGGATCACCGTCGACGATCAGAACTTTGTGGACCGCCGACGTTTCGAGCCCGAGCAACCGCGAGTTGTCCTCCGTGAGCGAGTCCCCTTCGAGGCTGACTCGCACGTCATGCTTCTTAGGAGTGTCGAACACGAGATCGAACTCGCGCTCGGCCGACTCGCCCGCTTCGATCTTGTCGAACGTCAGCGTCATCGGCAGCTTCTGGCCATCCTGAAACACGGAGAGCCGGACCTCCGTCGCCGCTTGCTCGGCGAAATTCTTGACAGTGGCTCGCAATCGCACCGGCACGCCCGCCGCTGCAACTTGCAGATCACCGGAGAGGTCTGTCAGCGACAAGTTCGCGTGTCGCTGCTCGACCGTCTTCACGAAATTCAGCGTCACTCCCGCCGAATCGAGGGTTTCGGCCGCCGCTGACAACGCCTTCTGATCTTGCCAGTCACGCTGCCGAAAATCGGAGAGCACATGCAAATGCTTCACCGAGCCGCGTTCTTCCTTGTCCCCGAAGAGCGTTCGGGCTGCGTTCAGGCCATCGACGAGTGACAATGCTCGATGTGTCGGCTTGAGGTTTTCCAGTTTCGTGTCGAGTTCTGCGACGAACGACTCACTGACATCCCGCTGCGAGAACACCGGCTGCTCCGGATTCGACAGCAGCACGAGCGAGAAGATCTGCGTCCCCGGCCGCCGTGAGCCTTCCGCGACCAGCTTCTTGATGACCAACACCCCTTCGCCGAACGCCGTCGTGTCCCCCAGCCGGTCACGCATCGAGCCGCTGTCGTCCAGCAGGACCATGTGATGCGTCCGTGCTCCGCGAAACACCGAAAGCTGGCTCGGATCGAGAATCAGCCGAGCGATCAACAGCATCAGACCCAGGACCAACAGAATCCGCAGCAGCAACAGGATCAACTGCTCGATGAGCACTCGGCGGCGGTTCCGTTGCTGGCTGGCCAGCAGGAACTCCATCGCCGCGAACCGCACCTTCCGAAACCGCAGCCGATTGATCAAATGGATGATGATCGGCGCGGCGACCAACGCCGTGCCGGCCATCACAAAGCCGGGGTTCAGAAAATGTTGCAGCAGCCAAGAAGGCATAGGGATGCGAAATCCGAAACGCGAAATCCAAAACGCGAATGAGCAACGCAGGCGGAACAGTAATCGCGTCACGAACCCGCCGCAAACACGGCATCACCGAACCCGACTTCACGGTGGAAAACGCCTGCATCGGTCAAGACTCTTGTGCCGATCAGGCAAACCCAGCGGCGGTGACTCGGTTCACTTTTCGTCTCGGAGGTGTTCCGGCCAACTTCTCGCCGTCACAGATCAACGCACGGGATAAGGTGTTGAGCCGCTCGCATGTTCGACCGATTTAGCACTACCGCGCACTTTCACGCCACCGGGCCTGCCCCGGTGGTTCAAAGGCTTCTGCGCTACTTGCATCGCAAAGGACTTGCGCACAGGCCGTTGAACCACCGGGACAGGCCCGGTGGCGGAGAGTAAGAGGTGCTTGTGAACTCGGATCGAAATCTTTTTCTGACGCTCGTCTGCGTGCTGCTGGGGTTCGGCGTGTTGATGGTTCACAGCGCCAGCGTCACGTCGCAGCCGACGGAGTTTGAGCAGGTTTACCTGTCTCGCCACGCGACGCATTTGCTGGTCGGTGTGATCGTCGCGAGTTTGTGTGCGTTGGCTCCGTCGCGGTTCTGGAGAGACGCCGCTCCGTGGCTGTTTATCGGGACGGTTGTGTTGCTGGTCGCGGTGCTGGTGCCGGGAATCGGCACGCGAGTCAACCAATCGCAGCGCTGGATTCGGCTGGGACGGTTCCAGATGCAACCGTCCGAGTTGGCCAAAATCACGCTCCCGCTGCTGATCGGGGCGATGCTCGTGAAGCGGCAGGAGCGGCTTCGAGGCTGGCTGACCGGGACGATTCCCTTCGTCATTCCGATCGGGCTGACCTTGCCGCTGGTGCTGTTGGAACCAGACCTTGGCACGGCGGTTTTCCTGGCAATGTCGAGCGGCTTGCTGCTGTTCCTCGGAGGTTGGCCGATCCGCAACTTTGCCTTGGGTTTGATCCCGGCAGGTGGCATCGCACTGACGCTCAAACCGTATCAGTGGCAGCGAATCACTGACTTCGCGGCGGCGTGGTCAGACATCGAACAGGCGTCGTATCAAGTGAAGCAGTCGTTGCTGGCGTTCGGTTCGGGGGGCCTGATGGGTGTCGGCATCGGCAAGGGTTGGCAAAAGCTGAGCTATTTGCCGGAGGCGAACACCGACTTCGTCTTCGCGGTCGTCGGCGAAGAGCTGGGGCTGGTCGGCTCGTTGGGGCTGGTGCTGCTGTGGGCCGGGTTCTTCATCACGGGCATGACCCTGTTCCGGCATCACGACCGGCGTAGCTTCGAGTACCTGGTCGGCGTGACGCTGCTCGGTCAGATGGTTTTGCAGGCGGTGATGAACGTCGCCGTTGTGACTTCGATGATGCCGACGAAGGGGATCTCGCACCCGCTGCTCAGCTACGGCGGCAGCAACTTGGTCATCAGCCTCGTGTCGATCGGCATCGTCGTGAGCTTGTCGAAGGCGTTGCCCAACGAGTCCATGATCGTTCGCGATCAGGAACTGGTGCGATCCGAAAGCATTCGGACAACCGCCTCGGCCGTCGCCTGATTGGTCGCCAGCGCGATCGAATGCACGTCGCAGACGCGCATCAACGCCGAGACATCCGGTTCGTGCGGTTGAGCAGTCAGCGGGTCGCGAAAGAACAGCACGGCCTCGATGCGTCCCTCGGCGACTCGGCCGCCGATGATCAGGTCGCCGCCGTTGGGACCGTGAGTGACTCGCTCGATTTCCAGGCCGAGTTGCTCGGACAACAGCTTGCCGGTGTTGCCAGTCGCCACGAGCTTGTGCTGGCGGAAGAAGTCCACATGCTGACGGACAAACTCCAGCATCGTGGCTTTCTTTTGATCATGTGCGATGAGTGCGATCATGGCGTCACGCATCCGGGTTCGTTTTTGGTGGGGCGAATTTGATCTTTTCGACGTAGCGGATGATCGTCTTCCCGTCGGGGCCGAGCCGGCCGGTGCAGGCTCCGATGGCTTTGACGACGTTGTCGAAATGCAGGTTGTAGTCGGCGTCGATTTCGACCTCGATGTCGTTGTTCTGCGCGGTGTTCGTTCCGCCGACCAGTTTGAGAATCTCGCTGTTGAGCAGTTGAAACGCTCCCAGTCCGGTTCCGAGCTGCCGGTCGCCGAGCTTCAAGCTGGCCAGATTGCCGTTCAGATCGGCAATCAAGCGGACCTTGATGTCCGGCAAGATTTCGGACTTCGCCGCGCCGGCACCGGGTGGCGGCATGTTGATGTTGAAGTCCCCCTCCGGGCCGACGATCCGCAGTGTGAACATGAAGAACGTCAGCAGTTGAAACGTGACGTCGATCATCGGCGTCGTCTGCTGCTGGAGGCTCGCGGGTTCTTGCTGTTTGATTTTCATGGGCTTGGCCGTAGGTCAGCCTTTCCAGGCTGACTCGATCAACGGTTGACGTGGTTTTGCCAATTCGGGTCAGGCTGGAAAGCCTGACCTACTCGACGGGCTGCTGTGCTCGCAGAGTGAACTTTTCGAACTTGGCGTCTTGGGACATCTTGATGAATTCCTGCACCTGGCCCGTGGGGACGTCCGAGTCGGCGCGGACGACAACCGTGACGTCGTTCAGATTGACCTCTTTGGCCTGGTAGATGCGAGCCTCTTGTTGCAGCCGCGAGCGATACTCGGGGATGCGCAACTCTTCGCCTTGCAGAAAGACGAACGGCTGCGGATCAAGCCGCGTGCCGTCCTTGGCTCGCTTGTAGCCGATATTGACGACCAACTGGTGTTCGACCCGGACCTCTGGCGGTTTCGCCAACGAGTCGGTCGGCAGCCGCACTCGCTCATCGACCTGAGTCTGGTCGAAGTTCGTGACCATCATGAAAAAGCTGATGAGCTGGAACGTGAGATCCATCATCGGCGTCATGTCCATTTCCGCCGACGGCATGGGTGGCGATCGAAATTTCATGGCTGGATGCCAGGGTAGGGTGGGTCGAGTCATCGAGACCCACCGC
>SYJG01000469.1 GCA_005798445.1 Planctomyces sp. | reverse complement strand
GTCAGCCCCCGGACGCTGCGGATCAGAAGTCCGGGGGCTGACGCACCCCGGCTCGCCAAAAATTAACCATGATCCTCTTCGGGCCAGTTTCCTTCCGACGTAAACGAACCGCGCGAGTCTCGACGCTGCGAGACGACTCGTTGCAGCGCCTGATTGGCGACGCGCTGACCGACCGCAATGTACTGACGCGACTCTTTGTCTGCTTGATCGCGATGGCAGCGCTGCTCTTCGCGATCGAGGCGTGGCGAACACCGTTTTCCTACCGTCTGGGCGATTACCAGCCGCACGGGATTTTGGCTCAGGTACCGTTCAAGCGGATCAACCGGTTCGAGACCGACCGCGCAAAGGCTCAAGCCGAAGACCAAGTCCCGTTCGTGTTCCGCTTGGAGCTGAGCAATTCAGGGCGGCTCCTCAACTCACTCAAGTCCGACCTGGAAGAGATCGCGAAAGCCGAGTCACTCGAGTCCGTTCGTTCGAGCACACGTTCCGCATTCGGCCTGTGGACTGAAACCGATCGGCCGATGGACGACATGCCGCCGGAGATGCAGGAGCAGGAATTCCGCAAGCTGCGATCCGCCCTGTTCACCGGCCGCCCGTTCGATCCGATGGCGACCGAGGAATTCATCGCTCGACCGGACGACATGTCCGACCGCATCGCTCAGTTGGTCAGCGATGCGGAATCGTTTCTGGAACCGGTCCAGCGCTACGGCATCGTCGATCCGTTTGAACTCAGCCGCAACAAGATTCGTGGCGACCAATCACTGGCGATCGTGAAACTCCCGGACGACCTCGCCGCACGCGAGGCGGCGTTCAAAGACGCGGTCGCGCCGGCCGAGGTGCTGCTGGCCAGTTTGCTCAACGGCGACGGCAAGCTCGGCAAAGCGTGGTCGCAGTTCCCGCAGTTGTCGGCGATCAAGGGGCCGTTTGAACGCTGGCTGAACTCGAATCACTCGTCGCTGGTATCACTGCGGCATGATCCGTCGCTGACGCAGGCCGCCCGCCGTGAGGCTCGGCAGAAGGTGCCCAACGTCACCGACCCGTACAACCAGGGGGACGTGCTCGTCACCCCCGGCCAGAGGATCGACCAAGCCGCACTCGACGTGCTCCGCGACGAGTACGACCAAGTCGAGCAAGACGTTTCGCTGCGAAATCGCATCCTCCGAGTGACGACCGTCTTCGTGCTGATCTTCGTGCTGACGGTGCTCAACGGCTACTACCTCGTCGCGAACGAACCGCGCCTCGTCGAACGGCTGAGCGGGTTAGCTGTGTATCTCGGAGCGATCGTGCTGGCGGCGTTTCTCGGCCGCATCCTCAGCTTCGATCCCTGGCGAGCGGAGATCATTCCACTGATCGTCACCGTGATGGTCCTCGCGATCGCGTACAACCAAGACCTCGCCGCGCTGACCGCGTTCACGCTCAGCCTGCTGCTGACGCTGTCATCCGTCGCCGACATCGGCGAGTTCGTCGTGCTGATGAGCGTCGCAGCGACCGCGATCGTGCCGCTGGGCCGCATCCGTTCGCGCTCGTCGCTCATCAAGATCGGCTTCTGGTGCGGAGTCGTCTTCTTTCTCGTCACCTACGGCACCGCGATGTGCAAGACACAGTCGCTCGATGCACTGTGGCGCGATCAAGGTCTGCTGCTGCACAGCCTGCGCGGAGCCGGCTGGTGTCTCGCTTCCGGCTACATCGTCGCCGGCAGCCTGCCGTTCATCGAAGCGACGTTTGGCATCGTCACCGACATCAGCCTGCTGGAACTCAGCCACGTCTCGCACCCGCTGCTGCAAGAACTCGTCCGCCGCGCACCCGGCACCTACAACCACTCGATCACCGTCGCGACCCTCGCCGAAGCCGCCGCCGAACGGATCGACGCGAACGGCCTGCTGGTCCGCGTCGGAGCGTACTTCCACGACATCGGCAAGATGCTCAAGCCAGGCTACTTCATCGAGAACATGCTCGAAGGCTCCTCCAGCAAGCACGAGCACCTGAATCCGGCGATGAGCACACTGATCATCATTGGCCATGTCAAAGACGGTGTGGACCTCGCCGAGCAACACAGCCTGCCGCGTCCGATCATCGACTTCATCGAGCAGCATCACGGCACGACGCTGGTGCAGTATTTCTACCACGCCGCCTCGAAGGCCGCCGAAGATCACCCCGACCGGATCGAAGTCGAAGAGTCCAGTTTCCGCTACCCCGGCCCAAAACCGCAGTCGCGCGAGTCCGGCGTGATGATGCTCGCCGACGCCGTCGAAAGCGCCAGCCGCACGCTCAGCGAGCCGACCCCCAAGCGCATCGAAAGCCTCGTCCGAGCCATCACGATGGACAAACTCCTCGACGGCCAATTCGAGGAAAGCACGCTCACGCTCAGCGAAATCAACCTGATCCAAGAATCGCTGACCAAGTCCCTGATCAGCATCTTCCACACCCGCATCAAGTACCCGGAACAACGGGCGGGATGAGGTTCGTCGGATTGCCGTCAAGGCGTTCGTGGAAAGTTGCGGCTCGGTTCAATCTCGAACGAGGACGCGCAGACGTCGTAGGCCAGTCGAAAGAACTCAAAGAAGCCGCGCGTGCCGAGCATCGCGTAGGCCATTCGATGCGGAACGAAGCCGACCGTCGTTTGCCAACGAAACACTTCCGGCGGTCGCCGAATCTCGATGATGACTTCCGCCGTCCGGTAAGTCGTCAGAGTTCCAATCGCCGAGCCGATGGGAAGTTCGGGAGCATTCGCCAGATCAATTCCCAATTGAGCGGCCGTGCTGAACGAGAAGAGGCTGATATCCGCTCCCGTATCGACCAGAGCATCCAAGTTGATGCGCCGGCCGTTCGCCGCTTCAAGATGCAGCATCACCAGCGGCCGCTGGATGCCGTCACGCAACTTGGTCGTGGGAAACTGCATCTACAGCAAGCCCCCGACCAGCACCGTGCCGCGCGGCAGGACGTAATGCACATAGACCTCATGCCCCACGTCTTGAACCTTTTGTACTTCGGCTTGCAGGTCATCCAACTCCGGTCCCGCCGCAGCCAGCTGGTGAGCCTCCATGTCCCACACAATCCACTGGCCTTCGTACCGCTCTTCGATTTCAACGGGAATCTCAGGCAACATGATTTCGCCCCTTGCCACTTTGGAGTGTGGTCTGTCAGCGGCATTTGATCGTTTGCGGAGTCACGCGACAACAGCCGAAAACTCGAAGACCGGAGTTTCGATGGTACGAATCGGGCGTTTCTGATTCCAGATGATTTCTTGCAGTCGCTCAACCACTTCGGGAGCAAACAATCGCTCACCCGTCTGCACGCAGACCCGCGCCGGGACGTTCTCGACCAGCACCAGCTTGTCGCCGGTTTGAAGAGTGTAGGAGACTCGTTGATCCAAGTAATCTTCGGTCGGCCAAGCGGTGGTCATGTCAACCTCATCTCTGTCGGCAGTCCTGATCAGCATCTTCGACTTCCGAGTCAAATAGCCGGAACAATGAGCGGAGTGAGTAATCAACTCAAGTTCTCGCGAAGCATACCGCCGGTGACGAATGAGGCAGCTTCAACGACATGCTGTTGGTCGATCTGTTGATCACGCTCCAGATCGGCAATTGTTCGCGTCACTTTTGCGAGTCGATCCATCGAGCGTGTTGAAAGTCGCGAACCTTCAATGGTTGCCTTGTATTGTTCGAACCCCGCATCGCTGAAGTTGCAGTAGTCTCGAACGCTGCCGCCTGGAATGGCTGCGTTGAATGGAATGCTGGTCCCCTCAAATCTCTCAGCTTGCATCTTTCTCGCAGCCTCGACGGTTTTACGAAGCCGCGGCGAAACGTCTTCTTCGGTTGCCGCGAATCGCTCTTCGAGCGAAAGACGTTCTAACTCCACTTGAAGGTCGATACGGTCCACAATTGGTCCGCTCAATTTCTCCTGATACTTCTTTACTTCCTTCGGCAAACATCGACATCGATCCGAGCCGAAGTAGCCACACGGGCACGGGTTCATCGCGGCCAATAAAGTGAATCTGCTTGGAAATGTCAGCGATGCCTTGGAACGCGAGATCGTGACCTCACCAGCTTCAATCGGTTGTCGCATACTCTCAAGAGTTGAACGATTGAATTCCGCGATCTCGTCCAAGAACAAAACACCGAGATGTGCCAGCGTGATTTCGCCCGGACGGGGTATACCGGCTCCACCGCCGATCACTGCCGCGAGTGACGCGGTGGAATGCACTGCTCGAAACGGACGCCGCGTCACCGCCATGCCGTCTCGTTCCAATGCACCGCTCGCGGAATAGATCTTCGTCAGCAAGACTTTCTCTTCGTTTCCGAGCTTCGGCAAAATCCCCGGCAACGCGCTTGCGAGCAACGACTTTCCTTCTCCGGGCGGGCCGATCATCAGCATGTTGTGACCGCCAGCAGCACAAATCGTCGCGGCTCGCTTTGCTCTGGCTTGGCCGCGAATTCGTCCAAAATCGACGGACTTCGGGATGGCTTCTTCAAAATCAACTCGTTGCTTAAGTGCGTTTTCCAGTTTCTTAGTGCCTTGAAAGAATCCAATCACATCTGCGACTGAATCTACCGGAAAAACACCACATCCCTCGTGTCCCTCTTTCGCAAGAATCAAAAGGCATTCTTTTTCGTTGCCGTGTGGGACGATGATCTTCTGCCCCGGCTTAGCTTGGTATGCCAGTGACAACGCACCCGGTACGCGACGCACCTCTCCGTGAATGCCAAGTTCACCCATCAGCACATAATCGCTTTCAGCCTGTTCCGGAAGATCCGGTAACATTCCGGCAGCTTGCAGCATGATGATTGCGATGGGTAGATCGAGCCAAGTGCCCTCTTTTAGCAAATCGGCGGGCGCGAGGTTGATCAGTATCTTGACCTGCGGGTTTGGGATTTGGCACTTCGCAAACGCGCCGGTGATTCGTGCAAGCGATTCGCCAATTGCACCCATTGCCATCCCGGTAATCTGTGTGGCTGATCTCCACGCAATCGGCCTTGGCAAGACCTCAAACGCCCGTGCTTGAACCTCTATCACATAACCTTCGAGGCCATAGAGGATTCCTCCGTGAAGCGTGTGATCTCGCAACAACAGCCCTTGAAGCTGCGGTGAACCGACTGGTGCGCTCAACATCGCTGTGGTTGCCTCAATGGGCGCTCGCTCATCTCAAACGCAACGGTTCTGAACAAAGCAGAAGTAGAGGAAAAGATCGCTGGGACGTTCTCATTGGGTGTGTTTTGGAAAGGCCCTTTGGGAATGGAGTCCCAGCGATGTGTGCGCAGATTAAGTT